>JANOGP010000408.1:0-3453 GCA_031406075.1 Betaproteobacteria bacterium | reverse complement strand
CGCGCTCGAAAGGCTCCATCGTCACTTTCGCGTGAAAAGGCGAGATGGTCTGAACATCGATAATTCGCGGCTTTAGAAAGCTGCTTTGCATAAAGGTGACCCTCTACGAGAAATTCGGAACGTTACAGCCCGAAAAAATGTACGGCCCGGCCGGCCAACCTCGGGAACGGCGGGCCGCGATCAGGCCGCGGTTACTTCGAGTACAGTTCCACAACCAGCGATTCGTTGATGGTGGAGGGCAGTTCGGAACGCTGCGGCTTCGCCTTGAACGTGCCTTTGAGCGCCTTGATGTCCACTTCAATCCATTCAGGGTAACCGCGGCCTTCCGCGGCCTCGGTCGCCGCCTTGATGCGCAGCTGGCTCTTCGCCTTCTGGGCCACCTCAACCACGTCGCCCTGACGCACCTGGTAGGAGGGAATGTTGACCCGCTTGCCGTTCACCAGGATGCCGTTGTGGCGCACGATCTGGCGCGCCTCGGTGCGCGAGGCGCCGAAGCCCATCCGATAGGCCACCGTGTCCAGCCGGCTTTCCAGCATTTGCAACAACGCCTCGCCGGTAACTTCCTTGGCGCGCGAGGCTTCCTTGTAGGTATTGCGGAACTGGCGTTCCAGCAGCCCGTAGATGCGCCGGATCTTCTGCTTTTCGCGCAATTGCGTGCCGTAGTCGGAACGGCGCAGGTTCCTCTGGCCATGCTGGCCCGGAGGGTACGAACGGCGCTCGATGGCACACTTGTCGGTAAAGCATTTTTCGCCCTTGAGGAAGAGCTTTTCCCCCTCACGGCGACACTGGCGGCACTTTGGATCCAGATTTCTTGCCACTACAGCCTCCTTCGATCAGATACGGCGCTTCTTGGGCGGGCGGCAGCCGTTGTGCGGTACCGGCGTCACGTCCGAGATGCTGGTGATCTTGAAACCGGCCGCGTTCAATGCCCGCACCGCGGATTCGCGCCCCGGACCGGGGCCCTTGATGCGCACTTCCAGATTCTTCACGCCGCATTCCTGTGCCGCGCGGCCGGCCTGCTCGGCAGCCACCTGGGCGGCGAACGGGGTCGATTTGCGCGAGCCCTTGAATCCGGCGGCGCCGGAAGTCGCCCACGACAAGGCATTCCCCTGGCGATCGGTAATGGTAATGATGGTGTTGTTGAAGGACGCGTGAATGTGGGCAATGCCTTCGGCCACATTCTTCTTGACCTTCTTCCTGACCCGGATCGGGGCGGTCGTTACTTTTGCCATGTCTTGAAATCCCTGTATTCGTTACGGTTACTTCGCGGCGCTTGCTTTCGGGGCGGCCGGGGCCGACGCTCCGCCGCCGCCGCGCTGGATTGCCTTGCGCGGACCCTTGCGGGTCCGGGCGTTGGTGCGGGTACGCTGACCGCGCACCGGCAAGCCGCGGCGATGGCGCACCCCGCGGTAGCAGCCGAGGTCCATCAGCCGCTTGATGTTCATGGACAGTTCGCGCCGCAGGTCGCCTTCGACTATGAATTTGGCGACTTGTTCGCGCAGCTTTTCCATGTCGTTGTCGGACAGGTCCTTCATCTTGGTCGAGGAGCCGACCCCGGCGGCGGCACAGATCGCGTGCGCGCGCGCGCGTCCGATGCCGTAAATCGCGGTCAACGCGATCCCGGCATGCTGATGATTCGGAATGTTTACACCGGCAATACGAGCCATAGTCGTCAAGCTTTCTGAATAAAGTGGCGTTGCCGCCGGTTTAACCCTGCCGCTGCTTGTGGCGCGGTTCAGTGCAGATCACGCGCACCACGCGCTTGCGCCGGACAATCTTGCAGTTCCGGCACATCTTCTTGACCGACGCCTGTACTCTCATTTTTCCCTCCTTCAACTTCAACCGCTCTAAATGCCAGCTTGCGCTCCATCTGGAGCGGCCGGCCTTACTTGGCGCGGAACACGATGCGCGCGCGCGACAGATCGTAAGGCGTCAACTCCACCGTCACCTTGTCCCCAGGCAGGATGCGGATGTAATGCATGCGCATCTTGCCGGAGATATGTCCCAGTACCACATGGCCGTTCTCCAGTTTCACGCGAAACGTCGCGTTGGGCAGGGTCTCGAGAATCTCGCCCTGCATCTGGATCGTCTCTTCCTTGGCCATGCTGCTGCGCTACCGGGTCGGGAACATCCCGCCCTTGAAGTTCGCCTTCTTGAGCAGGCTCTCGTACTGGTGCGACATCACGTAGGCCTGCACCTGGGCCATGAAATCCATCGTTACCACCACGATGATCAGCAGACTGGTGCCGCCGAAGTAAAACGGCACGTTCCACTTCACGATCAGGAACTCCGGCAACAGGCACACCAGCGTCACGTAGATCGCGCCCACCAGCGTGAGCCGCATGATGATCTTCTCTATGTATTTCGCCGTCTGCTCGCCCGGCCGGATCCCCGGCACGAATGCTCCGCCTTTCTTCAGGTTCTCCGCCGTTTCCTTGGGGTTGAACACCAAGGCGGTGTAGAAGAAGCAGAAGAACATGATCGCGGAGGCGTACAACAACACGTAAATCGGCTGGCCGGGGGCCAGCTTGCCGCTGATGTCCCGCAACCATGTCATGTTCTCGTTGCTCCCGAACCAGCCGGCCAGCGTGGCCGGGAACAGGATGATGCTCGAAGCAAAAATCGGCGGGATCACCCCGGCCATGTTCAATTTCAGCGGCAGATGCGAACTCTGCCCGCCATAAACCTTGCGACCGACCTGGCGCTTTGCGTAATTCACCAGGATCTTGCGCTGGCCGCGTTCGACGAACACCACCAGTCCGGTCACCAGCACCGCTCCCACCAGCAGCACTAGCACCAGCGGAATCGGGAACGCCCCGGTGCGCGCCAGCTCCAGCGTGCCGCCGACCGCACTCGGCAGCCCGGCAGCGATGCCCGCGAAAATGATCAGCGAAATGCCGTTGCCGATGCCGCGCTCGGTGATCTGCTCGCCGAGCCACATCAGGAAAATCGTGCCGGTCACCAGTGTCACCACGGTGACGAAACGAAACGCCAGTCCCGGATCCAGCACCAGGCCGCGCTGCGATTCCATGGCGATGGCGATGCTCAGCGCCTGGAATGTCGCCAGGAACAACGTGCCGTAGCGCGTGTACTGGGTAATCTTCCTGCGTCCCGACTCGCCTTCCTTCTTCAACTGCTCCAGCTGCGGAGATACCACCGTCAGCAGCTGCATGATGATGGAGGCCGATATATACGGCATGATCCCCAGCGCCAGGATCGTGAACCGCGAGAGCGCGCCGCCCGAGAACATATTGAACATGTCCAGGATGCCGCCTTGCTGCGACTTGAACAGCTCCGCCAGTTGCACCGGATCAATCCCCGGCACCGGCACGTGCGCGCCAATGCGGTAGACGATCAATGCGCCCAGCAAAAACAAGAGCCGACGTTTTAAATCGTCGTACTTGCCTGCGGTGGATTTGGGCAATGCCAAAATAGATCCTTACTCAGCGATGC
>JANOGP010000327.1:0-13389 GCA_031406075.1 Betaproteobacteria bacterium | reverse complement strand
GTCGAAGCTGCTTGCCGATACCTACACGCTGTACCTGAAGACCCACAATTTTCACTGGAACGTGACCGGACCGATGTTCCAGACGCTGCATCTGATGTTCCAGACCCAGTACACCGAGATGTGGACCAGCGTAGATTTAATCGCCGAGCGCATCCGCTCGTTGGACGCGCCGACGCCCGGAACCTACGCCGAATTCTCCAAGCTCGCCTCGATCAAGGAAACACCCGGCGTTCCCAAGGCACAAGACATGATCAAGATCCTGCTGGCAGGACACGAAGCGGTCACGCGTACGGCGCGCAAGGCTTTTCCTGCTGCAGAGAGCGGCAACGACCAGCCGACCATGGATCTTCTGACCCAGCGCATGGAAGTCCATGAAAAGACGGCTTGGATGCTCAGGAGCCTATTGGAGAAGTAATCTGACCAGAATGCGTCGAAGCCGTCTTTCAGTGGAGGCTAATGCGCGTAGTGCGTTATGCCGGAACTAAAAAACCGCATGGATGCTGCGAAGCTTGTTGGAGAAGTGATGCGTTCATGCCCACCGGCTTAGGCCGGTTGCGGATATAGATTTTTTTGGGCTGCCACCGACATTGCGATGGCGGTCCGAGTTTGCCGTCGTCCAGGATCCAACCCCTTGTCGTCTGCCAAGAGTCCCCCGTCCAGAATCGTCATTGCCACCCGCGAAAGCGAGCTTGCACTGTGGCAGGCACGCCACATCGAGGCGCGTCTGCTCGCGCTCTACGACGGTATCGAGACACGGTTGCTGGGTATAACCACGCAGGGCGACCGCATGCTCGACACCTCGCTTGCCAAGATCGGCGGCAAGGGCCTGTTCGTGAAGGAACTGGAATCGGCTCTCGAATCCGGCGAGGCGGATATCGCGGTGCATTCGATGAAAGACGTGCCGATGAACCTGCCGCCCGGATTCACGATTGCCGCCATCACCCAGCGCGAAGACCCGCGCGACGCATTGGTCTCCAACGACTACCGCGACCTGGAGAGCTTGCCCCCGGGAAGCCGTGTCGGCACCTCCAGCCTGCGGCGCGAAAGTCAGTTGCGCGCGCGTTTTCCTCTTCTCGAGGTCGAGCCGTTGCGCGGCAATGTGCAGACGCGTTTGCGCAAACTCGATGATGGACGCTACGCCGCGATCATCCTCGCGGCAGCCGGACTCAAGCGCCTTGGCCTGTCTGCCCGCATTGCCTGCCTGCTTACGCCCGAGCAGAGCCTTCCCGCAGTCGGCCAGGGCGCGCTCGGAATCGAGTGCCGCACTGAGCGCAGCGATCTTGTCGCGGCGATCGCGCCGCTTGACGATGCCCCCACCCGTTGGTGCGTAGAGGCGGAACGGGCGGTGAGCCGCGCGCTCGCGGGCAGTTGCCAGGTGCCGCTGGGCGGATATGCCGAGCTGAACAACGGCCGGGCCAGGCTGCGCGGATTCGTCGCCAGTCCCGACGGCTTGCGCATGGTGCGCGACGAGATCACCGGACCGGCGACAGGTTCGCCTGCCGAATTCGGCTCGGCTCTTGCGGAACGCCTGATTGCGAAGGGTGCGCGCGAAATCCTTGCGGCGCTGGAGGAATGACAAACATGCGCGCGACGGAAGGCAGGCAGCCGCTGGCGGGCATCGGTGTCCTGGTAACCCGGCCGGAACATCAATCGCAGCGATTGGCCGAACTGGTTCGCAGCCTCGGCGGCGAACCGCTGCTGTTTCCGGCGATGGAGATCGTGGCGCAGCCGGATGATGCGACTGCGCCGGTACTGAAGCGGCTGGCGCAGTTCGACCTGGCGATATTCACCAGCCCGAACGCAGCGCGGCTGGCGATGCAACGCATCGCGCAGGCGGGCGCCCTGCCAGCCAGCGTGCGCGTGGCGGCGTTGGGACCTGGAACCGCCGCCGAGTTGAAAAAATTCGGCGTGCGCGAGATGATCACGCCGGACGCAGATTTCGATAGCGAGGCATTGCTCGTCGCGTTGTCCGATTGGCGGTTTACCGGGAAGAGCGTGGTGATTTTTCGCGGAGTGGGAGGACGTGAATTGCTCGGCGAGTCGCTGCGCCAGCGTGGCGCCGAGGTCGAATACGTGGAATGTTACCGGCGCATAAGACCCCGGCACGATCTGGCAGAACTGATGCCGCTGTGGCAAAAAGGCGCGCTCCGGGCCTGCCTGGCCACCAGTTCGGAAATCGTGACCAACCTTTTCGACATGGCCGGAGAAGTATGCCGGCCGTGGTTGTGCCAGACTCCGATGTTCGTCTCGCATTCGCGCGTGGCCGCTACCGCGTTTGCCTTCGGTGTGCACACGGTTTTCGTCACCGGCATGGGAGACGAGGCACTGGCGTCGGGACTGGAGACCTGGTTTGCAAGACTGCGCCGGGATTACCCTGTGGCCTGATTGTCATTTTCCGGAAAATATGGCCGAACAATCGAAAGAACAACAACTCGTTGCCGATACGCCGGCTGCGCCGCCGCCGCAGCGACGCTCGAGACTTGCCATGCTGGCATTTCTCCTGGCGATGCTCGCGATTGCGCTGGCCGTGTGGCAGTGGTACGACGCGCGCCAGCGCTTCGATGCACTCCTGCAGGATGTGGCCCAGCGTGTTACCAAAGCCGATGCCCTGAGCCGGGAAACGCGGTCGCTGGCCGGGCAATCGCGCGACGAATTGCGCGACGTAGTGGCGCGGCTTGGACAGCTCGAGGCGCGCATGGTGGAAACCCAGAATCAGCGACTGGCGTTCGACTCGCTCTACAGGGAATTGTCGGGCAGCCGCGATGAATGGGTGCTGGCCGAAGTCGAACAGGCACTGCTGATCGCCAATCAGCAACTCCAGCTTGCTGGCAACGTAAAGGCCGCGCTGGTCGCGTTGGGAACTGCCGATGCGCGCCTGGCGCGAATGGATCGCCCGCAGTTGACCGCGGTGCGGCGGGTGATCAGCCAGGATATCGATCGACTCAAGTCCGTGCCTTACGTGGACGTGGTCGGCATGGCGCTGCGTCTGGACAACATGATGGCTGCTGTGGATTCATTGCCCCTGGCCATGGAGGCGCGGCCGCAGCCGGCAATGGAATCGGCTGCGCCCGCGGACGGGGGATACTGGACCAATCTGTGGCGCGAAACCTTGCAGGATCTTCGTCGCCTGCTGCGCGTTCAGAATGCCGAAAAGCCGGAGGCTCCGCTGCTTTCACCTGACCAGGCATTTTTTCTGCGCGAGAATCTGAAGCTGCGCCTGCTCGGAGCGCGCCTGGCGTTGCTGGCGCGAGACGAAACGAGCTTCAAGGCCGATCTCGGCGCCGCGTCGGACTGGCTGAATCGCTACTACGACACCGGCAGCAAGCAGGTGGCTGTGGCGCTTTCCACGGCGAAAGAACTGGGGCAGTCACAAGTCGGCATCGAGCTTCCGGACATCTCCGCGAGCCTGGATGCCGCGCGTGATTTCCGGGCGGTGCGCGAGCGCACTGTCCGCTGAGCATGACTCGCGATCCGATGCAAGGGGCAGGCTGATGCGGGGCCTGTTGTGGGTGGTCGGACTTTTTGCCGCTGCCGTCGGACTGGTGCTGGCGGCGCGCTACAACAACGGTTACGTGCTGGTGGTGCTTGCGCCCTGGCGCGCCGAGCTGTCGCTCAATCTTGCAATTCTTATCGCGGTAGCGGCTATCGTGGTCGCGTATCTGGCGATGCGCGCGATCGTGATTTCGATTGCCATGCCGGGGCGCGTGCGGGCTTACCTCAGGCGCCGCAGCGAAAAAAGGGCGCGCGCCAATTTCAACGAGGCACTGGTCAATTTCTTCGAAGGCCGCTTTGGCAAGGCCGAGAAGGCGGCCGCTGCGGCATTCAAGGCGGGCGAGTCGCCGTCGCTTTCCGCCATTCTGGCGGCGCGCGCTGCGCACGGCATGCGCGCTTTTTCCACCCGCGACGATTATCTGGCCAAGGCTGCCGGTAATGATCCCGTCGAGGACAGCATGCGATTGATCGCGCAGGCCGAGATGCTGCTTGACGAACGCCGTTACCACGATGCGCTCGAGGTGTTGAAGCGGCTGCCGGTGAGCCACACCGCCGCGCTGCGGCTGGAGCTGCGCGCGCAGCAGATGGCGAAGAACTGGGACCGCGTGCTGGCGCTGATCCCGCAACTGGAAAAGCGCAAGGTGTTCGATCGGCCGGTGGTCTCGCAACTGCGCCGCCACGCGATCATCGAAAACCTGAAACTCAAGGCATTGGATGGCAAGGCGCTGCGCGAGTACTGGGAAAAGCTGCCGGTGCAGGACCGGCACGAGCCCCGCATCGCCGCCGCGGCGGCACGGTGCTTCGTAGATCTAGGTGCTTGTGCGGAGGCGCATCGCATCGTCGAAGATGGCGTAGAACGCATGTGGGATCAGGGATTGCTGGCGCTGTATTCCGAATGCCTGGGCGAAAACGTCCGGCGGCAACTGGAGCGCGCCGAGAAATGGCTGCAGGCGCATCCGCGCGATGCAGTGCTGCTGCTTACGCTCGGCCGGCTGTGTGCGCACGAGAGTTTGTGGGGAAAGGCCGGCAGTTATCTCGAGGCGAGTCTGTCGATCGAGCCGACGCATTCGGCGCACCTGGAACTGGCACGGCTGCTGGAGCGCGAGGGTAAGCTCGAACAGGCTGGCACCCACTACCAGAAGGCGCTCGAGGTTACCCTCGGCCAGTTGAAGCACTACGGCGGCGGACGCAGGCTGCCGGTGCTCTGATGTTGTGCGTGGGATGGGCAAACCACACTGCGAATCACGGAAAAAGAGCTACCAGGTCAGCAAGACGCCTCGAAACAAAAGCTAAGCGATTCAGGTTTCAAAGTTTGCTTGGTGCATTCGTTTCATGATGGCGGGTTGCTTTGTTCGAACCTCGACGGTGAAACGCCCCTGAAAGTCATTTGATGGATGCGCCCAGCCAGAACCCGGCTGTCCCGGACAAGGAATCGCCGCTGCGCGAGGATATCCGCCTCCTCGGGCGAATACTCGGCGACACCCTGCGTGAGCAGGAAGGGGATGCGGTTTTCGATCTGATCGAACGCACCCGGCAGAACGCCATCCGCTTTCGCCGCGACCGCGACCCGGACGCCAGGCGTGAACTGGAGACCGCGCTCAACAAGCTCGATCCGGTGCGTACCATCGCGGTGGTGCGGGCGTTCAGTTTCTTTTCGCAACTTGCCAATATCGCCGAGGACCAGCATCACAATCGCCGCCGCCGCGCGCATCTGATTGCGGGTTCGGCGCCGCAGGAGGGAAGCGTTGCCCTGGCGCTTGCCCGTGCTCGCGCCGCCGGATTGCCGGCCGGGAAGGTTGAGGCTTTCTTCCGTGACGCGCTGATCGCGCCGGTGCTGACTGCGCATCCCACCGAAGTACAGCGCAAGAGCATTCTCGACTGCCAGCAGGAGATCGCCCAACTGCTCACTGAACGCGACCGCGTGCAACTCACGCCCGACGAGCTGGTGCAGAATGAAAAGGCGCTGCGCCGCGTGGTGCTGACCTTGTGGCAAACCCGGGTACTGCGGGAACTGCGGCTGACGGTAAACGACGAGATCGAGAACGGCTTGTCGTACTACCGGTATACCTTCCTGCGGCAGTTGCCGCGGCTGTACGCGGAAATCGAGGACCTGCTCGAGCAGCAGGGTTTCGGTCGCGCGCCGCTGGCCGCCTTTCTGAAGCTGGGCAGCTGGATCGGCGGAGACCGCGACGGCAATCCCAATGTCACCGACGAAGTGATGCGCCACGCACTGATCCGCCATTCCTCGACGGCGATGGATTTCTATTTCGACGAGATTCATCGTCTCGGCGGTGAACTGTCCCAGTCGGTACGTATGGTCGAAATCACACCCGAGCTCGAGCAACTTGCGACGCGCTCGCCGGACCTCTCGGAACATCGCCGCGACGAGCCCTATCGGCGCGCGCTCACCGGCATCTACGCGCGCCTCGCCGCAACCTCGCGGCTGCTCGATCATCACGTTCCCGATCGCCGTGCGATCGCGGAAGCGCCGCCCTACCGTGAAAGCGCGGAATTTGTCCAGGACCTGGCGGTGCTGGCCGATTCGCTGGCTGCCAACGGTTCGGAGCGGGTGGCGCGCGGGAGGTTGCGCAGCCTGCATCGTGCCGCGGTCATTTTCGGTTTTCATCTGGCGCCCCTCGACATGCGTCAGCACAGCGGCGTGCACGAACAGGTGGTCGCCGAACTGTTTGCGCTCGGGGCGCGCCGGGAAAGTTACGCCGCGCTGCCGGAAGCGCACCGTCGCGCCTGGCTGCTGGAGGAACTGAGGCTGCCGCGGCTGCTGCGCTCGCCTTACATTACCTACAGCGAAGACGTGCGCAAGGAGATCGCCATCCTTGACACCGCGGCAGACATGCACCGCCGCTACGGAGCGGAGGCCTTGCCCAACTACATCATCTCCAAGGCCGACGCCGTCAGCGACCTGCTGGAGGTGGCGCTGTTGCTGAAGGAAGTCGGATTGCTGGAGGCCGGCGAATCGCCACGCCTGGACGTCAACATCATTCCGCTGTTCGAGACCATCGGTGACCTGCAGCTTTGCGGCCAGATCATGGACGAGTCCTTCTCGGTTCCTTACTACCGGGCGCTGGTGGCAAGCCGCGGCAATGTGCAGGAGGTGATGCTCGGCTACTCCGACAGCAACAAGGACGGCGGTTTCCTGACCGCAAACTGGGAGTTGTACAAGGCGGAAGTCGAGTTGGTGAAAGTGTTTGCGCGCCACAAAGTCGAGCTGCGCCTTTTCCACGGCCGCGGCGGCACGGTCGGGCGCGGCGGCGGACCGAGCTACCAGGCGGTGCTGGCGCAGCCGCCTGGCAGCGTTGCCGGGCAGATCAGAATCACCGAGCAGGGCGAGGTGATCGCCAGCAAGTACGCCGACCCTGACATCGGGCGCCGCAACCTGGAAACGCTGGTTGCAGCCACCTTCGAGGCAACCCTGCTCAAACCCGCCCGCACGGAACGGGCTGAGTATCTCGAGGTAATGCAGGAAATGAGCGCTACCGCATTCGCGGATTACCGCAGCCTGGTGTACGAAACGCCTGGTTTCGTGCAGTTCTTCCGCACCGCGACCCCGATCACCGAGATTGCCGACCTGCACGTCGGCAGCCGCCCGGCTTCGCGCAGGAAGACCGACCGCATCGAAGATCTGCGTGCGATACCCTGGGTATTTTCGTGGTCGTTGTCACGGATAATGCTGCCGGGATGGTACGGATTCGGTGCGGCAGTGGAGGCATTTGCGGCACACAGGGGAGAGGGCGGCCTGGAACTGTTGCGCGAGATGTACCGGGACTGGCCGTTCTTCCGCGCGCTGCTGTCGAACATGGACATGCTGCTGGCGAAAAGCGACATCAGCATCGCCTCGCGCTATGCCGAACTGGTTACCGATGGCGAGATGCGCGAGCGCATATTCTCGCGCATCCAGGAAGAGTGGCACCGTACGGTGCGCTGGCTGCTGGCGATCACCAGGCAGGCAGAGCTGCTGGAGGCAAACCCGGCGCTGTCGCGCAGCCTGCGCAACCGATCGCCCTACATCGATCCGCTCAACCACCTCCAGGTTGAGCTTCTGCGGCGCTACCGATCGGGAGAAACGGATGAGCGCATCAAGCGCGCGATCCTGCTGACTATCAACGGCGTCGCCGCCGGCCTGCGCAACAGCGGCTAGCCAGACCTTCCAGATCTTTCACCGCAAAGACGCAAAGACGCAAAGGGAACGCAAAGGAAAACATACACGAAGCTATACGAAATGTGTCCGAGCCAAAGTTGATATTCGACCCGGATTTGGTATTTCTTTGCGTGGTTTTCTTTGCGCCTTCGCGCCTTTGCGGTAAAGGTTTAGTCGCTCAAGCGGAAGCAGGCTTGGGATCGACGGACGGCGTAAAGGCGTCGGAGAAGAACTCGTCCTCGGGAAGCTTGCAAAGAGTCGTGAAATCCTGGTGCGCGGATTCGACCACCACCGGAGCGCCGCAGGCGTAGACCTGATAAGCGCTCATGTCGGGGAAGTCTTCCATGACCGCGCGATGCACGAACCCGCTGCGCCCTTCCCAGTTGTCCTCCGGAAGCGCATCCGAAATCACGGGGATGAAGCTGAAGTTTTCATGCTGCTGCCAACGGGCCGCCAGTTCGCCAACGTAGATGTCGACCGGCCTGCGCCCGCCCCAGTAAAGAACCATCTGGCGCGTGGTCTCGAGATGGAAGGCGTGCTCGATGATGCTCTTGATCGGCGCGAAGCCCGTGCCGCTCGCGACGAAGATGATCGGCTTGTCGGAATCCTCGCGCATGAAGAACGTGCCCAGCGGCCCTTCGAAACGCAGAATGTCCTTTTCCTTCATTTTGTTGAAAACATAGTCGGTGAACGCGCCGTTGGCCATGTTGCGCACGTGCAGCTCGATGCGTTCGTCGTCATGCGGGGGATTGCCCATCGAGTAGGAACGGCGCTTGCCATCCTTCATCAGGATGTCGATGTATTGGCCGGCCAGGAACTGCAGGCGTTCATTCGCCGGCAGCTTCAGTTTCAACACGATCACGTCGGGAGCGAGTTTGAGCATTTCCTGAACCCGGCAGGGAAGCTTGCGGATCTCAAGCTGGCCTACGCCGCTGATTTCGCGCGCTTCGATAACCATGTCGGTCTTCGGCTTTGCCTGACAGAACAAAGCCAGCCCCGCCTTCTTCTCGAAATCCGCGAGGACATGCGGCTGTGGATTGCCATAGTCCACACTGCCTTCGAGGATTTTGCCTTTACACGCGCCGCAGGCCCCGTTGCGGCAGCCATAAGGAAGCGTGAAACCTTCGCGAAGGGCGGCGGCAAGCACGGTTTCGCCTTCGCCGACGGTGAAAACGTGATTGGTGGGTTTGATCGTTACCTGGTGGGGCATGGCAATAGGCAGACGCTGGGGCCGGGCTACGGGCTAAAATGCTGGCATGAGAAGATTATTGATCATCGGCTGCGGCGACGTCGGATTGCGCATGGTACGCACGCTGCGGGGGCGTTGGCGCATTTACGCGCTGACCCACTCCGAGAATCGGCATAGGCTGCTGCGCGCCGAAGGAATCGTTCCGGTGGCTGGAGATCTGGATCGTCCGGAGACGCTGGACCGGCTCGCCAACCTGGCGCAGGACGTGATGCATTTCGCCCCGCCGCCGGGATCGGGAACGCGCGACACGCGCACCGCCAACCTGATTCGTGCACTCGCAAAGGGCGGCAGTCTACCACAGCGTATGGTGTACATCAGCACCAGTGGCGTCTATGGAGACTGCGGTGGCGCGGTGGTGGACGAGACGCGGCAGGCGAAGCCCTCGAGCGATCGCGCCAGGCGGCGCCTGGATGCCGAACGGCTGCTGCGCGCATGGGGCGCGGAGTCCGGCGTGCACGTCAGTGTCCTGCGTGTGCCGGGGATCTATGCCGCGGAGCGCCTGCCGATTGCGCGACTGAAAGCCGGCACGCCGGCGCTTGAAGCCGGGCAGGATCCCTATACTAATCACGTCCACGCCGATGACCTCGCCCGCATCGTGATGGCGGCATTGTGTCGCGGCCGCGGCGGGCGTGCCTACAACGCTTCCGACGACTCCTGGATGAAAATGGGCGACTACTTCGACCTGGTCGCGGACCAGTTCGGTCTGCCACATCCGCCCCGGATCAGCCGCGAAACCGCGGAGCGGGAGATTCCGGAAAACACGCTGTCTTTCATGCGCGAATCCCGGCGCCTTGCCAACGGCCGCCTGAAAAAGGAATTGCGGGTCAGGCTGCTGTATCCGTCTGTCGCGCACGGTGTCGCAGCGGCGCGGGCGCGGTCGACGTGAACACCGAATCCGCAGCGGCCGGCGCGGCGTAAGTATCCGGAGACCTTTCCTGTGGAGAATGATGTGTCTGGCGTTGGCGGTGAAGTCGTCGTGGTGATGACCAATTTGCCGGATCTCGCGGCGGCAAGAAAGCTGGCGCAGTTGCTGGTGGAGCAGCGGCTCGCCGCCTGCGTCAACGTGCTGGCGCAGTGCTCATCGGTCTATCGCTGGCAGGGCAGGATCGAGACGGCGACCGAAGTGCCGGTGCTGATCAAGACGGTGGCGTCGCGCTATTCCCTTGTCGAAGCCGCAATCCGCGCCAATCACCCCTATGAAATTCCAGAGATCGTCAGTGTTCCTGTGGTGGCCGGTCTGGGCGAATATCTGCGCTGGGTTGCTGCAGAATCAGCCGCCGGATAACCGACCTCTTTCACGAATGAGCCAGCGCATCGCAGCAAAAGTTCTTGCCAATCTGCTGCTGGCGGCATGCGCTGCATGTGCGCTATCGGCCGCTGCTGCCGACGACCTGCTGGCGCCGGAGCAGGCGTTCGAATTCTCGGCCAGGCTCGTCGAACCCGGCCTCGTGGAGGTGCGCTATCGCATCGCCAATGGATACTACATGTATCGCGACAAGTTCCGGTTCACCGCAATTCCGCAATCGGCCGGACTCGGCGAAGCGCGCTTTCCACCCGGGAAGGTCAAGGAAGACGAATTCTTCGGGCGGGTCGAGACCTATCGCGGCGAACTGGTCATCAGGCTGCCGGTAAAATCGGGGGGTGGCTTTACGCTAAAGGCGGTCTCCCAGGGTTGCGCCGATGTCGGCGTGTGCTACATCCCGGTGACCCAAACGGCGCGGCTCGCCCCCGCGCGATCGTCCGGGGAAGCCCTCAAATTCCAGGCAAAAGCCTCGGATTTGTTATTGCAGTCGCAGGACGCGGGTCTTTCGCGATGAATAGAACCGGCGGGATCGCGCTGCTGGCGCTCGCAGCCGGTTTGGCGCTCGCGGGCGGTCTC
This sequence comes from Betaproteobacteria bacterium, assembly GCA_031406075.1. Taxonomy (GTDB): domain Bacteria; phylum Pseudomonadota; class Gammaproteobacteria; order Burkholderiales; family JACQAP01; genus JACQAP01. The sequence goes on along the minus strand of JANOGP010000327.1, from coordinate 2,613 downwards.
TGGCTGTACCCTTGGAGCGGAAGCGCGAAACCTGATTCAGGCAGTGTGGTTCCACTGATGGCGGCCTCGCTTCCCGACATGGAAGGCAGACTGCAGCCATTGGCCCAATGGCAAGGCAAGGTCATGGTGGTGAATTTCTGGGCGACCTGGTGCAAGCCGTGTCTTGAGGAGATTCCCGAATTCGTCCGTATGCAGGAAAAGCTCGGCGATCAAGGCCTGCAATTTGTTGGAATCGCCGTCGATAATGCGGTGAAAGTGCGTGAATTTTCGGTTAAATACCATATCAACTATCCGATTCTGATTGGCGAAATAGACGCGATCGAGCTCGCCAGGGCCGCGGGCAACGAGCTCGGTGGGCTGCCCTTTACGGTAATCCTGGACCGCAAGGGCCGGTTAATCGGGACCGAGCTGGGCGGGCTGAACGAGCAAAAACTGACGCCGCGCATCCAGCCGGCGCTGTGAATTTCGCTGCTAGTTTGTGCCAATAAGGTTCGAAATTCCTCGAACTTCGTCTAAAACTGCAGATTTGGGTAAGTTTTGGCCATTAGTCATCGGGCTGGTAAAGGAAAATACCACGGCATCACACCGAGAGTGTCCAGGCCAACGGCCAGCGACCACGAACCGCAAGATCCAGGCCGGTGGAATGGGCCAAAATCCCGCCAAAACTGGACAAGTTCGTGGAAACTGCGGCAAACTTGCCGCCATGAAAAACGCCTCCAGGGGTGGCAGGGCGGTTTCCTCAGGCCCTGTGCGCTCCCGAAAGGTTCTTGTTCTGCACGGTCCCAACCTCAATCTTCTCGGCTCTCGCGAGCCGGAGATTTATGGTTCGGAAACCCTGCAGGACATCAACAAGCGGTTACTGGCGCTGGCGTTGAAAGCCGGGGCCAAGCTCGACAGTTTTCAGAGCAACTCCGAGGCTGAGCTGGTCGAGCGGGTTCAGAAGGCCCGCCCGGCCGGCGTCGATTTCGTCATCATCAATCCGGCCGCCTTTACCCATACCAGCGTGGCGCTGCGCGATGCGTTCGCCGCGGTGCGCATTCCCTACATCGAAGTGCATCTTTCCAATGTGCATGCGCGCGAGCCCTTCCGGCGCCACTCGTACTTCAGTGACCAGGCTGTCGGGGTGATCTGCGGACTGGGGTCCAAGGGCTATGAGTACGCATTGCAGTGCGCGCTGACCTATACAGCCAGCAAATAGAGGCCTGCCCATATGGACTTGAGGAAGCTCAAGAAACTGATCGACCTGGTGCAGGAATCCGGAATCGCGGAACTGGAAATCACCGAGGGCGAGGAAAAAGTACGGATCAGCCGTGCCGGCAGTACGGTTCAGGCTGCGGCGATGACGATGCCCCAGGCCGCGAACATGATTGCGCCGGCTCCGGCGGCGGCCGCGGCGGCCGCCGAAACGCCGGCCGAGCCTGCGGGGCACGTGGTGAAATCACCCATGGTCGGCACGTTCTATCGCTCCTCGGCGCCCGGTTCAAAACCGTTCGTGGAAATCGGGCAATCGGTCAATGCCGGCGATACCCTGTGCATCATCGAGGCAATGAAATTGTTGAACGAAATCGAGGCCGACCAGGGTGGCGTGATCAAGACCGTACTGGTGGAGAACGGCCAGCCGGTAGAGTACGGCCAGCCGTTATTCCTGATCGCTTGAGCATCGACCTGCCGGCTTGGTATTCGTCCAGTCGGCGCGCGCAAAGTTTTCCATGTTCGGAAAAATCCTCATAGCGAACCGCGGTGAGATCGCGCTGCGCGTACAGCGTGCCTGCCGCGAACTGGGCATCAAGACGGTCGCGGTGCACTCGGTGGCCGACGCCGACGCCAAATACGTGCGTCTTGCCGATGAGTCGGTGTGTATAGGACCGGCCGCCTCATCGGAAAGCTACCTGAACGTTCCGGCGATCATCAGTGCCGCGGAAGTGACGGATGCCGAGGCGATTCACCCGGGCTACGGCTTTCTGTCAGAGAACGCCGACTTTGCCGAGCGGGTGGAAAAAAGCGGCTTCGTATTCATCGGGCCGAGGCCCGACACCATCCGGCTGATGGGCGACAAAGTGAGCGCCAAGCAGGCGATGACCAAGGCGGGCGTGCCGGTTGTGCCCGGAGGCGAAGGCGCCTTACCCGAGGAGCCGCAGGAAATTGTCAAGGTAGCGCGCAAAATCGGTTATCCGGTGATCATCAAGGCGGCCGGCGGCGGCGGTGGACGCGGCATGAGAGTGGTGCATACCGAGGCGGCGCTGGTCAACGCGGTTACGATGACCCGCCAGGAAGCGAAGACCGCGTTCGGCAACCCGGCGGTGTACCTGGAGAAGTTCCTCGAGACTCCCCGCCACGTCGAGATCCAGGTGCTCGCCGATGAGCATCGCAACGCGGTCTTTCTCGGCGACCGCGATTGTTCGATGCAACGTCGCCACCAGAAGATCATCGAGGAAGCATCGGCACCCCTGATACCGGCGAAGGAGCGCGTCCGCATTGGCGAGCGCTGCGCCGAGGCGTGTCGCAAGATCGGTTATCGCGGCGCCGGCACCTTCGAGTTTCTTTACGACAAAGGCGAGTTCTACTTCATCGAGATGAACACGCGGGTACAGGTGGAGCATCCGGTGACCGAGA
>JANOGP010000301.1:0-3542 GCA_031406075.1 Betaproteobacteria bacterium | reverse complement strand
CCTTGAAAGAGAGTTCAACGCCGAGCACGTTCAAGCCGACGAAGACGACGTACATGGCGATCCACCAGACCGGCTGGAACCCCGCGGACGTTCCGAAAATACTGCCGAGATACGCGCCGATGAAGAAAACGATGACCGCCGGCGTCAGGATGTACTCGATGTTCTCCGCCAGACCGGTTACGTAACCGCCCCATGGCCCCATAGCGCTGCGCGCGAAAGAGTAGGCGGCGCCGGTATGGGGCAGCGCCGGCGACATCTCCGCGAGGCAAAAACACAAGCAGACGTACATGATGCCGATGATGATCGCGGCATAGAACAGGCCGCCGAAGCCGCCTGCGCCGAGGCCGAAGTTCCAACCCGAAAAGTGACCCGAGATGACGGCGCCGACACCCAGCGCCCAGAGTGACCAGACGCGCGCGTGTTTGCGCAACTGGCGTTTGGCGAAATAGTCCGCGCCGGCCTCGTGGTACTCGACGCTCCCCACTTTTTTCTTTTCCATGTTTCCCCCTGGAAAATGCGGTGATGGACACATTGCCGCGCCTTGCAAAGCGGCACGCTCTGGAGGCGCCTGAAGTACCGGGCGGTCCGCGGCAGCAGGGGACTGCATGACAACGGCCTGATGCATACTCCCCACGCTGTCGGCGTCCAGTATGGTAGATAACGGGAGTCCGGGCAACGGGGCAGGACACCGGTTTAGAATGTGATGACTTTCAGTCCCGAGCCCCTCGCCAGCATGCCCCGACGCCAGAACCCCCTCATCGGCCTTACCACCTACGGACGCGGCGCCGACAACCGTTACACCCTGCCGGCCGATTACCTCGATGCCGTCCGCCGCGCCGGCGGCGTACCCCTGCTGATCGCGCCCGGCGAAACGCGGCTGGAGGCCATTCTCGACGTGGTCGATGCCCTCATCCTCAGCGGGGGCGGCGATATCGACCCGAGCCGCTACAACGGTAAACGTCACGAGACCAACTACGCCATCGATCAGGAGCGCGATGCGCTCGAACTGGAACTCTGCAGGCGCGTGATCGACTCCCGCACGCCGACACTCGGTATCTGTCGCGGCGCCCAGATCCTCAATGTTGCCCAGGGCGGCAAACTGATCGAACACATCCCGGATGAATTCGGCGAGAAAGTGCTGCATCGCGCTCCGCCGCGCGAACCGGTCACTCACAGCGTCAAACTCAAGCCCGGATCGCAGCTGGCAGGAATCCTGGGGCGCGATCAATTCGACGCCACTTCCTGGCACCACCAGGCGCTGCGTGGCGTGGCGGCCGGCTTTGAAGCCGTCGCGCACGCGCCCGACGGCAGCATCGAGGCGATCGAAATGCCGGGCCATCCCTGGCTGATCGCGGTGCAGTGGCATCCCGAACTCAGCACCGCGGCCGATCCGCTGCAGCAGAAACTTTTCGATGCGATTGTCGAAGAGGCGAGAAAATAAGAAAAAGTGTGAGGTGCGAGGCGCGAGGTGCGAAGTACGAGGTACGAGGTGCGAGGTGCGAGACGCCTGGCAGGGCGTGCTCAGGCCCTACGATGAATTCTTCGGATCGCTGACGACGCAGTGCATTGCACCGCTGCCCGACGCAGTCGGTGCAACCAAAGGCTCCCGGCTCCTGCAGACATGAAAAAACTCACGCTGATCACCCTGGTACTCGCCTTGTTTTGCTCGTTCCTGTCGTTCGCGGGCTATGTGGGGTTCCAATTGCTTGAAGCGAAAGTCCCCACGCCCTTGCACGTGCAGGACAGAATCGCGACCACGAATGATCTGGAGCGGCTTCGCACCATTTCGCTCGACGCCATCGGCGACAACGACATCCTGCTCGAAAGTGCATGGAAACTGACCCTGTCCATCCTGCTGTTCACCGCGGTCGAGTTCACAATCATTGCGCTGCTGCTGGTTTTCGTCGTCCGCGAAATGCGCAAGGCGGAAATCGCGGGCGCCGGGCGGTCACAAACGAATTCGGTTATCTGAAGGCATGAGGACAGAACCGGCCTGGGTCAAAAGAACCCGCTGGGCACTGCTGATCCTGGCGGCCACTCTCACGCTCGTGCTCCTCGGTCTGGATCGTTACGCCGCGTTTGCCCTCCGCCCGGACGCCGACTCCAGGGCAGTGGTGATCTATACCACCGCATGGTGCCCGTACTGCAGGAAACTGCGCACCAGCCTCGTCTCCAGCGGCATACCCTACGTGGAGCACGACGTTGAGAAATCCCTGCAGGGGCAGCTTGGCTTTTGGACGCTGCGCGGCCGAGGGATCCCGGTTTCAGCGATCGGTCCGAAGATAATCTACGGCTTCGACGTGGCGCGCATCGCCCTCGCGCTTCAGGACCTGGGCTATACGTTCATTCCCGTGTCCGATCAGATGCCAGCCGGCGAACCGGAGACGGGCACATTCAGTTCTCCGGTTGGCGGTTCCGAATAATCGCGCAGCCGGCGACCAGGCTGTGCGGCAGCGGACAATCCGCGTGATAAAGTCCGTTCTGCCGCGCAGGCCTCGCCTGCCCGGCGGGAACAATCAAAAAGACGGCCGGGTCATTCCGGGATCATCCACAGCATGATTGCCACAACTGCTACCGGCTTCCCCGCCGCGGTACTGGGCTGGATAGACCGTAATATTCTCGCGCTTGGTCGCGAAATGCGGCTTTCCTATATGCCGCCGCTGATGGTATATGCCGCCGCCGGCATCTCCGGCCTTACCGGCATCGTCGGTACCTTCTACGTAAAGGAACAACTCGGCCTGTCCGCCGAGTTCCTTGCCGCGCTCGGCTTCTGGATGATGCTGCCATGGGCGTTGAAGATGCCGCTCGGGCATCTGGTTGACCTGGTCTGGCGGTGGAAGAGCCTGCTCGTATACCTCGGCGCGGGACTGATCACGCTCAGCATCCTGATCATGATCGGTCTGCTGGGCCACACCAATGCGATGCGCGCGGCTGCGCCGGTCGAGACCTGGTTCGTACTGGCGGCACTGCTGGCGCCGATCGGATACGTGGTGCAGGACGTCGTGGCCGACGCGATGACCGTCGAGGCGGTGCCGCGCTCCGATGACGCCGGCCAGCCCGTTGGTGCCGCCGAGCGCAAGGCGATGCACACGACCATGCAGACGCTGGGGCGGGTCGCGATCATCGGCGGCAGCGTCGGCGTGTCCATTCTGAACATTTTTCTTCTGCGGGGCGTCGGCGCGCTGCCGGAAGCGCAAAAGGCCGCCGCGTATCTTTCCATCTACGAGCTTGCGCTCATCATCCCGCTGGTCTCGGTGCTGGGAGTGGCACTGGCATCGTGGCTGCGACGGCGCGAACTGGCGCGACTGGGCGCCGAAGGGCGCACGCGCGCGGAATGCGAAGCGATCCTCGACCGGCACATTGATCCGCCGCCGGTGAACTGGTGGATACTGGGGGGAGGACTGGCGTTCGCGCTGGTTTCGCTGAGCGTCGGACTGGGGCAGGTACCAGCCGCGCAGGAGATCGTATTTTGCGCTTCCATGGCCATTGTCATTTTCCTGATGTGGCGGCTGACGCGCGAGCTCGGGCCCGAGGCGCGCAAT
>JANOGP010000281.1:0-1810 GCA_031406075.1 Betaproteobacteria bacterium | reverse complement strand
AGATTCTCGGCCAACGCCGCCACGTCCTGCGGGTCATGCGTGATGACCAGCATCGGCACCTTGAACAGCCATTGTGTATTCAGCAATTCCTGGCGCATGCGGATTCGCAACAGCGGATCGAGCGCCGCAAACGGTTCGTCGAGCAACAGAATCGCGGGCTTCCTGATCAGCGCCCGCGCCAGCCCGACGCGCTGCCGCTGCCCGCCGGAAATCTGCCACGGATAGCTCTGCGCCAGGCTGCCGATCTCGAAGATGTCCAGCAGGTCCCGCACCCGCCGCGCGACTTCGCTCGCCGGCCGCGGCCACCACCATCGGCTCAACGGAAATGCGATGTTCCCCTCGACGGTGAGGTGTGGAAACAGGGCGTAGTCCTGAAATACGTATCCGACCGAGCGCGACCGCGCCGGGACGTCGATGCCACGCCCGGAGTCGAACAACACGGACCCATTCACCGCGATTCGCCCGGCATCCGGCCTTTCAAGACCGGCTATCGCCCTCAGGGTCACGCTCTTCCCGGAACCCGAGGCTCCGAATATCACGTTCAGATCATCATCACAGGTGAAATCCACGTCGAGGCGGAACTCGCGCGCGGCCGACCGAAGCGTTTTTCGAAACCGTACTTCTATCCGCAAGCCGCTCTCCTAGGCAGCGAAACGCGGACGCAACAACCGCCCGGACGCGACCAGGATGATGATGCACACGGCCGATGTGACAATCACCAGGAAGTTCGCGACATCGTCCTTGCCCGCCTGCACCGCTTCATACACCGCGATCGATAGGGTTTGCGTCTTGCCGGGAAGGCTGCCTGCCACCATCAGGGTGGCGCCGAACTCTCCCATTGCCCGCGCAAAGGCGAGCATCGCACCGGCCAGGATTCCGCGCCACGCCAAAGGCAATGTCACTCGAACGAACACCTCCCATTCGGACTTGCCTAAAACACGCGCCGCCTGTTCGTACTGGTGTTCGACCCCCTCGAAAGCGGCACGCGCGGCCTTGTAGACCAGGGGAAACGCCACCACCGCGGCGGCGAGCACTGCGCCCTGCCAGGTGAATATGAGCGTGATGCCGAAGTTCTGCTCCAGCCACGCTCCGAACGATCCGCGCCTGCCGACGAGTACCAGCAGGTAATAGCCCAGCACTGTCGGCGGCATCACCATCGGCAGCGTCATCGCGGCATCCAGCAACTCGCGGCCCAGGAATTGCAGACGTGCGACAAGGTACGCCAGCAGGATGCCGGCGAGCGCCGCGAGCACGGTGGCCCAACCGGCCACCTTGAGCGTCAGCAACAGCGGAACGAGAATCTCTTGTGAAGTGATCACCTGAATTCACGGTCATGATGTTTCCAGGACCGTCGTATATCAGTTTATATAACGGGTCTCAGACTAACGATCGTCCATGGTCGCGTCAAGCGTGCGTCACTTCCGGGATGTTCAGGCAAAAGCGGCACTCCGAAACCGGGATACCGCCTTCGCCCCGCAGGGGGAGCCCAAAGGGAACAGATCGGCCGAATAGCCGATCAGGGGACCGGGATGCCTCTCAACGCTCGGCCAACAGGTTCGAAAACGTCCGCAGCTCCTTGCTGACGCTCGCGGTCGCCCTGGCTTCCATCTGCCGGTATCTCTTCAACACCTCAAGCCCAAAATCGGTCACTGCGGCCCCACCGCCGGCTTTGCCACCGGTCAGCGTCTCTACCACGGGAAACCTGAAACATTGGTTCATGGTGTCCACCAGCAGCCAGGCACGGCGATAAGACATTTTCATGCGCCTCGCTGCGGCAGAGATGGAGCCGGTTTCGCCGATCGCCTGCAAC
>JANOGP010000245.1:0-10685 GCA_031406075.1 Betaproteobacteria bacterium | reverse complement strand
GCGGTGGTGCTCTTGCGTCCGACCCAGTCACGAGGGAATGACTTGCCGGCGACACTCTTGCCGTTGATCGTCGCCCTGACTGCGGAGGATTCGAGAAACAGCGAGAACATCTCGTGCGCGCCGGTGGCCGACTGTTCCTTCATGAGTTCTACCATGAAGGGCGCCGAGAGTTTCTCCCAGGACAGGCTCACCTGCCCTATCGCGCTCCGGAACCACTCGGTGTGCGAGGTGCGGCCGTCGCCACCCGCCATGAAATCCCAACCCGGCTTCATCTGCACGTTGACAAGACCCTTCGCGCCCTTGAACGCGCCGAAGTGCGAAACAAAACCCTTCTTCACGTATTCGGCGAGCGGCTCATTGTCGGTCAGGCAAACGTTGGGCTTCTCCGCATTGCGCCCGTCACCATGCGGATCCAGCAGCATGAATGCGGCGTGACCCTTGCCGTGGGGCGAGGTGACCACGCGGAAGAAGCTGATCAGCGTGACGAACGGACCCTCGGCGGTTTCCTTGAGGTACATCCCCGGGTTCTCCCCGGACCAGTCCACTTTGTTGGGATTGAATGATGGTCGCGCCATTTTGTTTTCTCCTCGATTTGAGCACTGACGAAATAGAAGCCTTCAAGCAGATTGCAACACCTTATCCCCGCACCTGCTTCAGGTACTCGGCCGCCGTGCGCGCAAGCATGATGTAATCCGTGCAAAGACCGATGACCCTGTAACCTTGCTCCAGATATGCCGTCGCGTGCTTCGGCGTATGTGCGTAGATGCAGCGCGCAATATCGCGTTTCTCGCAGGCCTTGATTACCTTCCTGATTGCTTCCTGTACCTGCGGGTGGTTGATCTGGCCGGGCAGGTCCATGCTCCCGGACATGTCGAAAGGACCGACGAATACGCCGTCGATTCCTTCCACATCCAGTATCCCGTCGATGTTCTTTACCGCCTCGACATGCTCGATCTGCACGATCACCGCGATCTCGTCGTTCGCGCGCTTCATATACGAATCGAAGTCGAGGTCGAATCGCTGGGCACGGGTGATGCCCACGCTCCTGAATCCGGCCGGCGGGTATTTGCTGCGGCCGACCGCGAGTCTTGCGTCCTGTGCGTTGTTCACCAGCGGGACGATGATGCCGGTGGCGCCGATGTCGAGCGCCTTCTTGATGTTGGCCTCGTCGTTCCACGGCACGCGCACCACGCAGGGTACGCGGCTGTCCACCGCAGTAAGAATATCCAGCGCATTGCGCGCGTCCATCGGCGAGTGCTCTAGGTCGACGAAAAGCCAGTCGTAACCCGCCTGCACGAAAGTTTCGGCGATCTCGGGAAGCGGCATCTGCGCCAGCGCGCCGATCAGAACGTCGCCTTTTTGCAGGCGCTTGCGGAAGGAAAGGGTCATTGAAGCTTCGCTGGTGAAGGAGTGAAGGGTAATGGCTTCGCAGGTGAATGAGTGAAGGCGTGAAGGAGTGAAGGGTGAAAAGCAGGACGGGAACTAGCCCATTCACGCATTCACTCATTCACTCATTCACTTTTCACCTAGTCATTGATTGTCTCAAAATCTGCCGGCATAACAATTTCTATCAACTCCAGATCGTCGCTGTGCTCGATTTCGATATGCTTGATCCCCGGCGGCTGGTGCACGCAGGAGCCGGGTTTGAGCGTGACTTCCCCAACACCTTCGTAGTGGAACTTGACCCATCCCTTCAGCACATACACCAGCTGAAACTGGACTTCATGGTGATGCCGTTCCGGCTGCGCATGCGTTCCCGGCTTGGTACGAATGACGTGGGCGAGAACCAGGCCCTTGGTCGCATCACGAATGCCCAGATCCCGGTACTGGAAAAACGGCCGCAGGCCGTCGTCCTTGAACTCACTGGTCTTGAGATGACTGACCGAAAACTTCAAGCTGTGCTCCATTGCTCCTCCTTGACCAGAGTTTGTTGCCCATTATAAGAGTGTGCCCGGCGGCGGCCGGCCATCATCGTGAAAACGTGAGGATGATCGCGCTGTTGGCGCTCTCGAGCACCAGTTGCTGACCGTCCGCATGGTAGTGGACGGTGCGGCGCAACGAATCGAGAAATGCCCGTTCCTGTGCCATGAGATCCCGCGGCCCCGCCATCCTGGTCACGGTGAACCCGGCCCGCGGCCATTGCAAGCGGCCTTCGGCGTCGAAACGGAACGCTCCCGAAAACGAGTTGATCGACGCGTTGCCGCTGAGCTTGCCCGACGGGTCGAAGGCAATCGTGACGCTCGAATCGGCCAGCAACGGACGCTGTACGCCGTTCACAATCCAGTCGATAAGCCGCCATTCGGCGATGCGCCGCGCGCTGGCCGGGGATTCCGCAGTTGTTGTGGACGGCTGTGCTTCCGCAGGCGGCAACGAAATAGACTTTTCCTCAGTCACGGGCGCCGCCTCTGCTAGGGTGGCTTCCTCGGGCCCGGTTTCGCTCTTTGGCACTTCCGCGATCGCAGCCTGTACCTCCTCGCCGCTGACAAACGCACTCAGTTCCTGCTCACGCGCGATGGTCAGGCGGACCTGGCAGTCCTTCACGTACTCTACGGGATTGCTGCCTGGCGCGGCATGGATCGCGTGCCATGTGCATTGCGCGTCGCGGTAGGCATTGAATTTGCGCTGGCTGTCCACGAACGCGCCCAGTACCGGTCGCCGGCCTTCCTGTTGCAGTTGCTCGATACGCCCCTGCGCGGCCTTGAGCGTTGCATTCAGACGCAGATTGGCCTCCTTGAGCATTGAATCCAGGCATGCAACCGGCACGCCGGAGGCCGAACATTCCTCCAGCGGCGTGGCATGTGCCGCCGTCATGACCAGCCAGAATACCGCGACCTCAACGCACAAGCGCACTCGATTTTGTGCCACCGTTTCTCCTCAATGCTTATCCAATGCGAACAATTAAATCCGTACGACAGTTGGCTTGGTAGCGGACTAATTTCTCTTTGGCTGAATATCTTTCGCGTTCCGCCGCGATTACCCCGCCAGAACGCGTTCGCACCAGCGCGCCGCGCTCAATACGCTGGCGTCGGCGCCGGGGCGGCCGACGATCTGGAGGTTCACCGGCAGGCCGCTTGCCGATTTTCCGCAAGGCATCGACAACGCCGGAAAGCCGCAGAAATTGATTGGCGATGTAAAGCGCGTGAGCGTCGGCGCCACATGCACGTTCCTGCCGCCGAGATCGATGGTCGTGGTGCCGTTCTTCGGGGGCAGCACCGGCATCGCCGGAATGATCATTACGTCGGCGTTGCCGAACGAGGCGATCATGGACTGCCGGACCTGCGCGCGCAGTTGCTGGGCCTTGATGTAGTCCACCGCGAGATAGAACTGGCCGATCTCCAGGCGTGTGCGGACGTCTTCGCCGAGCTTGCTGCCGCTTTTCTCCAGCAGTTTCCAGTGGGCCTGGCTCGCTTCACTGTTGAGGGTGATGAGCTGGATCCCCGGAGCCAGTTCGATTCCCGGCACGTCCACCTCGCCAACAGGCGCACCGGCCTTGCGGAAGGCGGATAGCGCACTTTCGACCGCGGCACGGACTTCGTCGTCGAGCATGTCGTAGAAGAATTTGCGCGGCTTCATGATCCGCGGCGGCATTGCCTGCGCGCGCGGCAGCATCGAGTGCGTCGGCAGTCCGGCCATGACCTCGAAGGCGACCGCGGCGTCCTCGATGCTGCGGGTGAGGGGGCCGATATGATCCAGCGACCATGCAAGCGGCACCACGCCATCGCGCGGTACGGCGTCGTATGTCGGCTTGAAGCCGACGATGCCGCAGCATGCGGCCGGCTGGCGGATCGACCCGCCGGTACAGGAACCCAATGCCATCGTCGCGAGCCCCGCGGCCACCGCCGCCGCCGAGCCGCCGCTGGAACCGCCGGGTATATACCCGGGATAGCGCGGATTCTGCACGTGGCCGAAATGCGGATTGGCGCTGTTGATGCCAAACGCCAGTTCATGCAGATTGGTCGTTCCAATGATAAGCGCGCCCGCCGCGCGCAGCCGCTCCACCACCGGGGCGTCGCGTTCCTGGATCTTGGCCTCGATTGCCCGGGTTCCCGCCGTCAGCGGATATCCACGCACTGACATGAGGTCCTTCACGGCAACCGGCACGCCCGCCAACGGGCCGGGATCCTCGCCGCGCTGCACCCGCCGCATTAGCGACTCCGCCTCGCTGAGGACCAGGTCGCGATTCACGCTGATGAAGGCGTTCAGATGCCGGTTGGCCTCGATGCGGTCGAGAAACAAATTGGCGATCTCGAGCGGTGACAGCATGTGCTTTCTGACCTGATGGGCGAGCTGCACTGCGCCGGCAAAGAACAGGTCCGGCGAAATCGACACAGGCTCATAGGCGCCGGGCTCGAAGCCGGGGTACTGGTGAGGGCGCGGCGGGGAAAGCGCCGGATCGCCGGCGACCTGCGCCTCGAACACCTGCTCGATTTCCGCAAGCCCGAACGCGAAGCGCTCTTCCCACGCGTCGGTGCGTTCAGGATGGGCGTACCGGCGAAATGCCGACACGGCACGCAGAAACTCGGAAGTGGGGCGCTTGGACATAGAAATTCCGTGACGACGTGACGGCCGTGACGCGTGAAAAAACCTTGAATGACGTTTTGTGAAGTGAAATCGATTTTCCTCTAGCCTACACCGAAACCTGCCTATCCCGCATTTGCGATCGTCACACATATGCGGCTTCAAGCCGCATCAGTGGAATTGTAGTTCCGGCATCACGCCGCGCTATGCGAGGCATGAGCCTGCACTGAAACACGCCGATGAGCGCGGCGTGTTTTCACGTTCGTCACGGCAATTACAGAAACAGCGTCAGCACGCCCGTATACCCGTACAACCTGTTGTGCGAGATTTCGCCGTTGCAGAAGAATCCAACCAGCGGAAAATCGCCGAGTGCCTGCCGGATCATGCTGACCTCCTCGGACTCGTCGCCGAAAAGATTCGGGCCGCGGGCGACACAGGAATAATACAGGCCGCCGCGCGGACGTCCGAACAGCCCGCTCCTGATGCTGTCGAGCATGCGCGCCATGTCTTCGGTGGCGCTGGTTTCGTCGCGGCGGCAGAACATGATCTCGCCCCCGCCCTGCGGCACGTCGCCGATTGCGAGCAGCTTGTGCACCGGGTCGATGCCCACCAGATTGCGCACCAGGTAATCGCCGGTGTCGGATCCGGCGACGTGCAGGCCGGCAAAAATGTTGCCGCCGAGCTGTGCCAGATTGCGCGACAGCGGCTCGCCCACATCCTCCCTGAAAACATCGAGCGCCGCGCGCCCGTCCAGCGAGATCAGGATGTTCTGGCGGCTGCCGGTGATAGTGTGACGCGGGCCGATCGGGGAACAACCCTGGGTAAGCCGCGTGGACACCACGACTTCATCCGAGAACAGCACGCCGGAAAGGCCGCCTTTGGCGACGCCGTCGGCAATCTGCACCACTTCGCGGCGCGAGCTGGTCAGCCCACCGGCAATGAACCCGCTTTCCATGATTCCGGCGAAGTCACCAATCAGCCGCGCAAGCTGGGTGTTGCGCGGGTCGGCATGAACGATCGCGAAATTGGCCGGCAGACCGCCAAAATGCAGCGATTGGCGCTCCATGTCCTGGGGTGCGCGCACCCCCGAGAAGACCCGGAAGCTCGCGTCGTCAAATGCGCAAAGCATGATCGCCAGTGCCGGCTCGTCGTAGTACTCGCGCCCGGTGGCGACCACGCCCATGCCCACGGTGCCGGTCCAGTGCAGGATGCCGGTGTTGGTGCGGAAGTAGGCAAGGATTTCTGCGACCTCGCCGGCAAAGATGTCGGTGACGTAGAGAAAGCCGAGGTTCGCTCCCGCCGGTCCCTTGCCGGCCTGCCGCAGACACTGAGACGCCGCGTCGCGCCAGTTGGGCGACGAAGCGTGGCCGCAGGAAAAATTTTGAGTCATCGGCGGATGTGCGCCGTGATCAGCGGCCGGCGGCGCGGCTGCTCGTTTGCGAACGCACAGTTGGCATGGTTTTCATCCATCTGCCGCACCTGATCAGTGGATATCCAAAGTGACTCGAGTTTACCGCCGTCCGCTCGCCGGGCGCGCGCGGCCCGTGTGAAGTGCGGCTGTATCCGTGTAACCAGCGTCCTTTTACCTCGAAATCCCGGCCATGAATCATGACTGCGTCACATCTGGGCGGAGTCTACCCGAGGACTTCAACGTGATCATCGAAATTCCGATGAACGCGGACCCGATCGAGTACGAGGTGGTCAAGGACACCGGCGCGCTGTTCGTGGACCGCTTCATGATGACCACCATGCACGACCCCTGCAATTATGGCTACATTCCCCATACGCTGTCCGACCTGCTGCAAATCCAGCACTTTTTCCAGCACTACAAGGATCTCGAACCCGGCAAATGGGTGATGGTCATCGGGTGGGTGGGGCGGACCGGATGAGGCACGCACCGAGATCATGGCGGGAGTGGCGCGCTACCGGCAGGCCGGGCCGCAACCCAAATTCTGGAAAAGCCTCCCGCATCAATTTGAGTTTCCCGGCAGGGCAAGGTCGCGGTACACTCTGCGCCGTGACTGTCACCCGATCGCCGTGACGCCGCCGGCCCGCGCTGCCAACCAGCGCCCGCGAGAGCGGGAACGCCTGCTGCTCTACCTGATCCCAGGGCTTGCCGCCCTGCTGGTCACCACCCTCTTCACCCTCGCCGCTTTCAATCTCGCGAATTCGCGCCAGTCCGATCTGCATGACGCCGGACGCGCAACCCAGAACCTGGCCCAGGTTCTGGAAGAACAGACCACGCGCGCCCTGCAATCGGTGGACATGGTGCTGCTCAATCTCGCCGACACGTGGGCACAGGTGCCGGCACTGCGCGACAGCCGCAACCCGAAAATGAAGGCCCTGCTGCGGCAGAAGCTCGCCACGCTGCCCTATGCACGCGGCCTGTTCATCGTCAATTCCGGCGGCGTGATCACGCACCACTCCGACCCGCTCCCGGGCGCGACCCGGCATTTTTCCGACCGCGAATACTTCAGTTGGCACCGCAACCGGCCGCACGGTCTTTACGTCGGCAAGCCGATCGTCAGCCGCACCACCGGGACGTGGTTCGTGGCGGCAAGCCGCCGGCTGCCCACTGCCGACGGCAGATTCGGCGGCGTCATCGTGGTGGCGCTTGAGCCGCGGGCGTTCCAGACCTTTTACCGTAATCTCGACGTCGGCCGCGACGGCGCCATTGAGTTGCTGCACCAGGACGGCGAGTTGATCGCCCGCACCCCGGCTGCGCCCACCTGGGTGGGCATGGCTACCGGCAGCGATCTGACCTTGAAGGACCTTGCCCGCTCCGGCGGCCGCACTTTCCGCACGGTGAGTCCCGTGGACGGCGAGGCACGCATATACAGTGTGCGACCGGTGGCGGGCGCGCCGCTGATGGTGCAGGTGGGGCTGTCGGAGGAGGAGGTGCTGGCCGGCTGGCGCGAGCAGAAAACGGTGACCATCTTCGTGCTGACCGGCTTTACCCTGGCCATCATGGTGCTCGCCTGGCTGCTCGTGCAGGAACTGCGGCGCAGGCGCGAACTGACTGACTCGGTTGCGCAAAGCGAAAGGGTGGTGCGCCAGGTGCTCGACTCGCTGCCTGTCGGCGTGTGGGTCGCCGATCGCGATGGCACCTCGATTCTGGGCAATGCCGCAAGCGAGAAGATCTGGGGCCAGGCGCCATCGGCGGGCATGCACCAAAGTGGCGGATTGAAGGGCTGGCGCAAGGACTCGGGCCAGCGCCTGGAGTGGTCCGAATGGGGCCTGGCTCGGGCACTCGCCAATGGGCAATCCACTGGAAACCAGATCGTCGACATCGAGGCCCGCGACGGCAGCCGCAAGACCATTCTCGATTCAGCTGCGCCGATACTGTCAACCGACGGCGAGGTCCTCGGCGCAATATCGCTTAACGAGGACGTTACCGACCAGCGCGTGCTGGCGGAGACGTTGCGCGAAAGCGAATCGCGCTACAGCGCACTGTTCGAGCACAGCATCGACGCGATTTTCCTGACCCGGCCCGGAGGCGCCATTCTCGCCGCCAACGACGCTGCCTGCCAGTTGCTGAATTACGGCAAGGAAGAACTGCGTGCACTTGGGCGCGACGACATCGTGGACCGGACCGATCCCCGGGCGCAGGCACTGCTGAGCCAGGGCGACCGCGCCGGCGCGGCGCACGGCGAACTGAGGCTGCGGCGCAAGGGTGGCGGCCTGGTACCGGTGGAGTTCGCCTGCGCCACCTTCCGCGACCGCAGCGGCGAGGCGTGCGCCAGCCTGATCATTCGCGACATTACCGACCGCAAGCGCGCTGAAGAACACATCGAGTATCTTGCCTATCACGACGAACTCACCGGCATTCCCAACCGCGCCTACTTCCACCGCGCCTTCGAGCACGCTCTGGCCACCACGCAACGCTACGGGTTGCGCTGCGCGTTGATGGTGGTGGATCTGGACCGCTTCAAGAACATCAACGACACCATCGGGCACGAAGCTGGCGACCAGTTGCTCAAGCAGGTGGCTGCACGGCTGCGCGAGTGCTTGCGCGACAGCGACATCATCGCCCGGCTGGGCGGCGACGAGTTCGTGATCCTCATGCAGGACGCCTCCACCGTCGAAGCCGTCAGCGCGGTGGCGATCAAGATCCTGGAGGCCACGTCCCGGCCCCTGCTGATAGACGACCAGGAATTCCTGATCACCGCCAGCATCGGCATCAGCACCTATCCGCACGACGGCAGCGACATGCAGACACTGCTCAAGAACAGTGATGTGGCGATGTATCGCGCCAAGGAATCCGGCAAGAACGGATTTCAGTACTTCTCTCCGGAAATGAACGTGCATACCCGCGAGCGGCTGTCGATCGAGTCGGCGTTGCGGCGGGGGCTGGAGCGCAATGAGTTCACGGTGCAATTCCAGCCCAAGGTGCGGGTTTCCTCCCGCACGGTGGCGGGCATGGAGGCGTTGGTGCGCTGGCGCAACCCGGAAAAGGGCCTGATGCAACCGAGCGAATTCATCCCGATCGCCGAGGAGACCGGCATCATCGTGCAGATCGGTGACTGGGTGCTTGAGGAAGCCTGCCGCCAGGGACAGATGCTGCGCGACTCCGGCCACATCAGCCTGCGCGTGTCGGTGAATCTGTCGGTGCGGCAATTGTTCGACCCGGGCTTCGCGCAGCGCGTCGCCGCCATTCTCAAGCGTACCGGTTTCCCGGCGGAGAATCTCGAGCTGGAGATCACCGAGAGCATGGTGATGCGCGACGCCGAGCGTGCGGTGAAACTGTTGCAGGCCCTGCGCGACACCGGGGTGCGCCTGGCGATCGACGACTTCGGCACCGGCTACTCCTCGCTTGCCTATTTGAAGCGTTTTCCGATCGACTGCGTAAAGATCGACCGCTCGTTCATCCGCGACCTGCCGGAAGACCGCGACGACGCCTCGATCACCCGCAGCATCATCGCCATGGCGCACAACATGAAACTTGATGTGGTCGCGGAAGGCGTGGAAACGACGGAGCAGCTCGACTTCCTGCACGCCTACGGCTGCGACGAGATCCAGGGTTTCCTGTTCAGCGAGCCGCTCTCTGCGGACGCATTCGAACGCTTCCTCGGCGCTCCGCCGCAACACACACCGGTCAGCTACGTGCGCGCCTAGATAACGAGGCATTTGGCGCCTATAATTCGTGCTCCGGAAGAAGCAAAGCGGAGAATCCCAATGTCTGCAGTACTGCAAGCGAGCAACGACCCGGTCCTGCTGCGCCATGACGCCGGCGGCATCGCCACCATCACCTTGAACCGTCCGAAACAGTACAACGCGCTCTGCGAAGAATTACTGACCGAACTGCAGTCCGCGCTCGATTCGATCGGAAAGGACCCGTCGGTGCGTGTGGTCGTCATCGCCGGCAGCGGCAGCGCTTTCTGCGCCGGTCATGACCTCAAGCAGATGCGCGCCAACCCGAAGAAGGCGTATTACCAGAAACTGTTCGCCCAGTGCAGCAAGATGATGATGACGCTCACCAGCCTGCCTCAGCCGGTGGTCGCGCGGGTGCACGGGATCGCCACCGCCGCCGGCTGCCAGCTGGTAGCGCAGTGCGACTTGGCGGTGGCCTCGGAAAATGCGCGCTTTGCCGTATCCGGAATCAACGTCGCCCTGTTCTGCTCGACGCCCAGCGTGCCGCTGGCCCGCAACCTCTCGCGCAAGCAAGCCATGGAGATGCTGCTCACGGGAGATTTCATCGACGCCGCAACCGCAAAAACCCGCGGGCTGGTGAACCGCGTGGTCGCTGTAGAAAAACTGGATGCGGAAGTGAAAGCGCTGGCGGATACGATCATTGCCAAGTCCCCGGTCGCCGTTACCACTGGCAAGAAAATGTTCTACAAACAGATCGAAATGGGAATGGAGACGGCCTACGAATACGCCGCGGAAGTCATGGCCTGCAACATGATGGCCGAAGACGTCGGCGAGGGCATCGATGCCTTTACGCAGAAGCGGCCCCCGCAGTGGAAGAATAAGTAACCCGCTCTCCCCGGCGCGCGGACACGTTAGTGATGAAATCACCCGTTTGCGGGTAGCGCGCCCAGGCATCGCTTCCCGCCCCACCCGCAACCCCCATTCGCCGAGTCAGCGATGCCCTCTACCCCTCAAGGGGGTAGAGGTAGAGGGCTGGGGAGAGGGGGGAGAGGGGGAGAGGGGGGTCAGCATCAGTT
>JANOGP010000216.1:0-2732 GCA_031406075.1 Betaproteobacteria bacterium | reverse complement strand
GGCGAAGCTTGCGCCCGGCGACGACAGCTACCTGGCGTGGCTGATGCGCGCCAATACCATGTCGCATCGCGATTGGCACGGCTGGAACGAGAAGCGGGAGCACATGCGCCTCAAGTGGGCGGAGTTCTTCCGCGAATGGGACCTGCTGCTCTGCCCCGCCGCCGCTACCGCGGCATTCCCGCACAACCAGAAAGGCGAACGCTGGGAGCGCATGATCATGGTCAACGGCAAGCCGCAGCCCTCCACGACTCAAATGTTCTGGGCCGGCTACCCGGGACTGGCGTGGCTGCCTTCGAGCGTCGCGCCCGCGGGATTCACGGAACAGCGCCTGCCGGTAGGCGTGCAGATCGTCGGTCCGCAGTACGGCGACCTCGCTACCATCGCTGCGGCCAGGTTTCTGGAACAGGAGTTTCAGCCCTTCGTCGCGCCTGCCGGATTCGAATAAGGATGAAGACAATGACGAGGATGCTGGGAGCGTTGCTGAGCGCCGGCGTTATCGCGTTCGCGGGCCAGCCTGTCCTCGCCGAGGAGGGCGCAAGCGAATCCGTCGCAGCGGCGACTTTCGAATGGATCGCGACGTTCAATACCCGCGATCCGGTGCGCATCTCCGCGCTGTATGCTCCGGACGCCATCCTGTGGGGAACGGTTTCCCGGACCATTCGCACGAAACCTGACGAAATTCTCGAATATTTCGAGGAATCTTCCGTCAGACGCCCGAACCTGCGCATGGTCCTGGGCGAGTACCACGTTCGCCTCTATGGCGACATCGCCATCAACTCCGGTTATTACGCGTCGCATGATCCGGTCGACGGTCAGGACGTGGTGGTCCCCATGCGCTTTACGTTTACGTATCGCAGGGAGGGCGAGCGCTGGTGGATCGTCAATCATCATTCATCGCGCTTCGCCACACCGTGATATCCAGGGAAGACTCAGTCTCGGATATTGGTTCTACCACGGTGTTCGAGCAGAATTTCAATCGGCCGGGAATACGGTTTTCCGCGATCCCCTGACCCTGGCCTCCAATCCCGGCTTCAGGAACCATGGACCTCGACTTCACTGGGACGGCGCGCGATGAGATCTACGATCCGGCAATTGCGCGGAACTGCTTCGAAGCCTTGGGCAGGCCGGAGAACGTTGAAGAAGGCGAATTCTTCTTCGAACACAATCAAACCAGCGAGCGGATGTACCTGCTGCTGGAAGGCCAGGTTCGCCTGACCCGCGGGGCCAAGACCCTCGACATCATCAATGCCGGAGAGATTTTCGGGGAAATGGCGGTCATTACCGGCCACCCGCGCACAGCGTCCGCAGTCGCGAAAAGTCCATGCCGCGCCCTCTCACTCGACGCCGTGCAATTCGAAGAAGCAATCCAGAAAACGCCGGAATTCGCCCTCATGCTCATGGGCATCCTGACCAATCGTTTGCGCCTGTCGCTTGCCATCCTCGAAAGGACTGGAAAATTGACCGGCGGGGTGGCGAACGACGCGAGCAGCGTTTTCGATCATTCGCTGCTCGGCGAATTGAGCGCCGCGCTCAAGCAGCGCCCGCCACAGCCGTACCCCGCCAGGCGCATCATCATGAAGGAAGGCGACAAGGGCGGATTCATGTACGTGGTGGTGAAGGGCAACGTGGCCATTTCCATCAAGTCAAAAGTCGTCGAACGCACCGGGCCCGGAGGCGTATTCGGCGAGATGGCGCTGGTGGACCAGTCGCCGCGCGCTGCCAGCGCCGTCGCGGAAACCGACGCCGAGTTGCTGCCGGTGAATCGCGACGACTTTCTCTCGCTGGTGAAGACCAAGCCCGCGTTCGCGGTTTCGCTGCTTAGGTCGCTGGCGGAACGGCTGCGGCGAATGACCGCCCGACAGGCGTAAGGTCGGTGACGGGTGACGAGGAAAGACAAGGATGAAGGATGAGGGAACAGCTCTAAGGCCGCTACTGATAACTGATGATTGGCAAGAATGGGCGCCTTGTGCCTGTGTTCTCTGTTACCAACAGGGTTGTTGTTTTTCTTCACGTACGTTTGCGGCCTTTGCGTTGAACGCTCGTAGTGCTCGACTCTGGCCGGCTGGTTTCTTCGCAGCACGCAGCACCCGCCTCTTGCCGTTCCTTCATCCTTCATCCTTCCGCCTCACTTGTCCCCGGAGGGGATCATCCTTGCCGTTCTCTGCGCCCTTTGCGTCAACGCTTCTATCGCCGGCCATCGGCCGGCTGGAAAAACGGTAATCTATTCGACGTAGTCGGGCGCGTGAGGAATGGCGTCGCTTTGCGCCTTGTCGTGATTGATCCAGAGCTGTGCGTTATTGTCGGCGAGGAAAGCGGCGATTTTTTCCATCGTGCGCACACTTTGTTCGCGGTCGAAGTTCCTGGCCGGGACCCGCCTGTTGATCCAGTTCTCCTGAAAATGCACCATGTCTCCCGACAGCACCACCGCGCCCCGCTTCGGCAGACGCACCAGCAGCGATTGGTGCCCCGGCGTGTGTCCCGGCGTAGACAGGATCATGATCGAACCATCGCCGAAGACATCGTGATCGCCGTTGAGTTTAACCACTGTGTTGGTACGAAGTTTTTCGTAGTTGGCGGGCGCAAAACCGAATTTGGCAGGTTCCGGACCGAAAGCGGCTTCGTACTCCGCGCCCTGGATGTATAACTTTGCCGCGGTAAACTGATTTGCGTTGCCGCAGTGGTCCGCGTGGAAATGCGAAAGTGCGATGTGCGTGATGTCCGCCGGGGCGATC
>JANOGP010000164.1:0-1873 GCA_031406075.1 Betaproteobacteria bacterium | reverse complement strand
GGCATATCCGGCGCGCTGGCGCTTTACGTGCGCACTAAAAGCGTGATGCATGCGCAACTCGCCGAGCATGTCACGCCATACAGCAAGGCGCTGCAGGCGCAAGCTCCGGACGGGTGGAGCATGTCGACGACCCAGGCACTGGCCCGGCTGGACAAGGAAATCGACATGCAGTCTGCGGTCATCGCCTACACGGGGGATTTCTGGCTGTTTGCCCTGGTTGCGCTCGCAGCACTGCCGCTGCTGTTGTTCATCCGGCGACAGAGGCTTCCCGGTGGAGCCAGCGATCGCGCCGGGGGGCTCATAATCGGCGAATAGACTGGCGCGCCGGCTCCCCGGCAGCTAGCATTCGGTTTTTTCTTCACTCTCGAGTCCGGCATGAATACTGTTGATCGTCCGATACGTCCGCGCCGCAGCCTGCTTTTCGTGCCGGGACTGCGTCCGGATCGTTTCGCCAAGGCGCTCGATAGCGGAGCCGACATCGTCTGCGTGGACATGGAGGATGCGGTCGCGCGCGGCCGCAAGGACGAAGGGCGCGCGCTGACCCTGCCGCTGTTCGGAAAAAACACCCACCCTCACGTAGAACAGATGGCGCGCATCAACGGACTGTCTACGCCGGACGGGCTCAAGGACCTGACCGCGATCATCGAATGCGAGACGCCCCCGCCCGCGATCATGATCCCGAAGATCAAATCGGCCGAGGAAGTGCAGCTGATCGAGACGCTGCTGTCCGCCGGCCCCGCGCGCAACATCCGTTTCTGCGTGATCATCGAGACTAATCAGGGCCTGGAACGCGCCCTGGAGATCACGCAGTCATCCTCGCGCATCGACTCGGTGATTCTCGGCGCGGTGGACATGTCCGCCGACTTGCGTTGCGAAAAATCCTGGGAGCCGCTGCTTTACACGCGCTCGCGGCTGGTGCATGCGGCGGCATCCGCCGGCATCGATCTTCTGGATGTGCCGTTTCTGAACCTCGATGATCCGGAAGGGCTGCGCGAGGAAGCGATGGCTTGCGCACGGCTGGGTTTTACCGGCAAGGCCTCGATCCATCCCAACCAGATTGCGATCATTCACGACGCTTTCACGCCGGACGAAAAGACCATCGCGAAGGCCCGCAAAGTCTGCGCGGCTTTCGAACGGGACAAGACCGGCCTGGTGGTGGTGGACGGAGAACTGATCGAGCTTCCCGTGGTGCGTTCCATGTACCGGGTCCTGGCAATTGCGGAGAGGATAGGGACGAGGGTCGAGGGGTGAGGGGCGAGGGAAATACATGAATGCACCGGAAAAGAAGCCGTTGCGGCTGACAGAGCTTGCGCACGGCGGCGGCTGCGGCTGCAAGCTCGCGCCGGCAGTGCTGGAGAGCATCATCGCCAGATCGGGCGTGGGGCTGTTGCCGAAGCAGCTCCTGGTCGGCATCGAGACCAGCGACGACGCCGCGATCTATCAGATCAACGATTCGCAGGCCATCGTCGCCACGACTGACTTCTTCATGCCGGTGGTCGACGATCCCTTTGATTTCGGCGCCATCGCGGCGACCAACGCCATCTCCGACGTGTACGCGATGGGCGGCCGGCCGCTGTTCGCGCTGGCCACCGTAGGCATGCCGATAAATCAGTTGCCGGTGGAAACGATCCGCAAGATACTCGAGGGCGGCGAGTCGGTTTGCGCGAAAGCGGGAATCCCGATAGCGGGCGGCCATAGCATCGACTCCGTCGAGCCGATCTACGGCCTGGTGGTGATCGGGCTGGTGGATCCGCGGAAAGTGAAACGCAATGCCGATGCCAAACCCGGGGACAGGATCATCCTCGGCAAGGCACTCGGTGTCGGCATCTACAGCGCCGCAATCAAAATCGAAAAGCTCAACGCCTCAGACTAC
>JANOGP010000134.1:0-1936 GCA_031406075.1 Betaproteobacteria bacterium | reverse complement strand
CGCTGATGTCGGGCGTCACCACCATGCTCGGCGGCGGCACCGGACCGGCGGTCGGGACGGCGGCCACCACTTGCACGCCGGGGCCCTGGCATCTGCATTCGATGCTGTCGGCGGCGGATGCGTTTCCGATGAATCTCGGATTCCTCGGCAAGGGCAATGCCTCGCAGCCCGCGCCCCTGGTAGAACAGATCAAAGCCGGAGCGATGGGCCTCAAGCTGCACGAAGACTGGGGCACCACGCCGGCGGCCATCGATACCTGCCTCGGCGTCGCCGACAAGATGGATGTGCAGGTCGCGATCCACACCGATACGCTGAACGAATCGGGTTTCGTCGAGAGCTCGGTCGCGGCGATGAAGGGCCGCTCCATCTCCACCTTTCATACCGAGGGCGCGGGCGGCGGCCACGCGCCCGACATCATCAAGATCTGCGGCGAGCCGAACGTGCTGCCGTCCTCCACCAACCCGACCATGCCCTACACCGTGAACACGGTCGCGGAGCACCTCGACATGCTGATGGTCTGTCACCACCTCGACCCGGCGATCGCCGAGGACGTGGCCTTCGCCGAATCGCGCATCCGCAAGGAGACCATTGCCGCCGAGGATATCCTGCACGACCTGGGCGCTTTTTCGATGATGTCCTCGGATTCGCAGGCGATGGGGCGTGTCGGGGTGGTCATTATCAGGACCTGGCAGACCGCTCATAAAATGAAGATTCAAAGAGGTTCTTTAAAAGAGGAAAAAACAAAGAGCGACAATTTCCGCGTCAAGCGCTACATCGCGAAATACACCATCAATCCTGCGATCGCGCACGGCGTGTCGCATGCGGTCGGTTCGATCGAAGTGGGCAAGCTCGCGGACCTGGTGCTGTGGAAGCCGGCGTTCTTCGGCGCCAAGCCCTCGCTGATCGTCAAGGGCGGCATGATCGCGGCGGCGGCGATGGGTGATCCGAATGCCTCGATCCCGACGCCGCAACCCGTGCACTACCGGCCGATGTTCGGCGCCTACGGGAAGGCGTTGCGCAGCACGTCCGTGACTTTCGTTTCAAAAGCTTTTCTCAAGGGCAAGGAAGCGCAAAAAATGAATCTGCGCACGCTAGAGCCGGTCAAGAACGTCAGGAAGGTCGGCAAGAAGGACATGGTCCACAACAGCTGGCGGCCGAAGGTCACCGTCGATCCCGAAACCTACGAAGTGCGCGCCAACGGCGAACTGCTGGTCTGCGAACCGGCCAAGGTGCTGCCGATGGCGCAAAGATATTTCCTTTTCTAATGCTCGAAATCAAATCCAAGCTGAAGATTCCCCGTTCCGCCTACAAGGTGGAGGTGCGCGGCCAGTTGCGCTTACCGTTCGAGTCCAGGCAGAAGAGCCGGCTCAAGACAAAACTGGTGTCCGGCGAGGAAGTTGGTTTGATCCTGCCGCGCGGCGAGATCCTGCGCGGCGGCGACCTGGTCACGGCGTCCGACGGCCGGGTGATTGAAATCGTCGCGGAGCCGGAAAAGGTGCTGCACATCGAGACAAAGGAACTAGCCAGGGTGGCCTACCACCTCGGGAACCGGCACGTGCCCGTCCAGGTCGGCGAGGGGTTCCTGCGAATCATGGAGGATCACGTACTCGAGGAGATGGTGCAGAAGCTTGGCGCGAAGGTGTCGCACCTCGAGGCGCCGTTCGAGCCTGAGGCAGGGGCCTATGCGGGCGGGCATCATCAGCACGACGAGATGGGCCATGGCGGAAAAATTCATGACCACCATCATGAAGAACATGTTCACGACGAGCACTGTGGACACGATCATCATCACGACCATAAATGAGCCTGGCGAAACTTCTGCAGTTGGCCAGCCCCACGCTCCCCGTGGGCGCCTATAGCTATTCCGGCGGTCTCGAGGCGGCTTGCGAGGCGGAAATCGTCACCGATGCCGCGACGGCGGAACGGTGGATCGGCG
>JANOGP010000056.1:0-8392 GCA_031406075.1 Betaproteobacteria bacterium | reverse complement strand
GGTTCCAGCGCGCGCGCGGCGTTGATCACCCGCGGGCTGGCGGAAATGACCCGCCTCGGCATGCGCCTCGGCGGGCGGCTGGAGACGTTCATGGGATTGGCAGGTGCCGGCGACCTGGTGCTGACGGCGACCTCCGACCTGTCGCGAAACCGGCGGGTCGGCCTGGGACTCGCCAGCGGACGGCGCCTGGCGGACATCCTGGGCGATCTCGGCCACGTCGCCGAAGGCGTTTTCAGCGCCCGCGAGGTGCTGCGGCTGGCGCAGGAACTTGATGTCGATATGCCCATCACCCGCGCGGTCTGCCGCGTCCTGGACGGCCACGCCTCTGCCCGTGATGCGGTGGAAGAGCTTTTGCAGCGCGAGCCCAAATCCGAAAGTGTGCGCTAACTGTTGTCAACCATGAAACCGTTCTGCCGCCACGCCTCGTAGACCACCACCGCCACCGCGTTAGACAGATTCAAGCTGCGGCTGGCCGGCACCATCGGCAGCCGCAGCCGCTGTTGCGGATCGAAGCTTGCAATTACGATTTCAGGCAACCCGCTTGTCTCTGGACCGAAGACGAGCACGTCTCCCGCCTGATATCGGACCTGATCGTAGCGATTGGCAGCCTTGGTGCTGAAAGCGAACCGGCGGCCTGAGGGAACGGTGGCGAGAAAAGCCTCCCAACCCGGGTGAACCTGGACCCGGGCGTACTCGTGGTAATCGAGCCCGGCGCGCTTCAGTTGACGGTCCTCCAGCCGGAATCCCAGCGGTTCAATCAGGTGCAGCCGGCAGCCGGTATTGGCGCACAGCCGGATAACGTTGCCTGTGTTGGGCGGAATTTCAGGCTGATACAGGACGATATCGAACATTTTGCTTGCACATTGGTAATGTTTACAGTTTAATCTGCTAATTCAACAGGCTGCAAATAAAACCTCAAGTGACCTTGAAAGTGCAGATCAGCGGAACTGCCAACCAGAATGGCTAGACCGGAAAAAATCAGGCTGGGGGAAATCCTCCTCCAGCAGAAGCTGCTCACGAACGAGCAGCTCAAGAGCGCGCTCGACGAGCAGAAGACAAGCGGGCGCCGGCTCGGTCGCGTGGTGATCGACAAGGGGTTCGCAACCGAGGAGCAGATCTCGGAAGCGCTCGCCCGCCAGCTCAACATCCCCTATGTCAACCTCAAGTTCTACGACGTCAGGCGCGAGGTGATGCTCAAGCTGCCGGAGTCGGCGGCGCGCCGCTTCCGCGCGCTGGTGCTCGAGGATGCCGGCGCGACCTACAAGGTCGGCATGGCCGATCCCACCGACCTCACGGCTTACGACGAGATCGTGAGGATCCTCAAGCGCGACATAGACATCGTCGCTGTCATGGGATCCGAGCTGCTGCGCACGATCGATCGCATCTACCGGCGCACTGAGGAGATCAGCGGGCTGGCGCAGGAACTCGGCGAGGAACTGGGAGAGGCGATCGATTTCGCCGCGCTCGGCATCACCGCCGGGGCCGAGGATGCGCCGGTGGTCAAGCTGCTGCAGTCGGTGTTCGAGGATGCGGTGCAGGTGCGCGCCTCGGACATCCACATCGAGCCGCAGGAAAAGAAGCTGTTGATCCGCTTCCGCATCGACGGGCTGTTGCACATGCAGGCGGAATCCGATCCGAAGATTGCGCCGGCGCTGGTGCTGCGGCTGAAACTGATGTCGGGACTGGACATCTCCGAGAAACGCCTGCCGCAGGACGGACGCTTCAACGTCCGGGTCCGCAATGCCCAGATCGACGTGCGCATTTCGACGATGCCCACCCAGCACGGGGAATCCGCGGTCATGCGTCTGCTCAACCAGAGCGGCGGCCTGCTCGGACTGGAGCGCCTCGGCATGCCGGAAGCGATGCTGGAAAAGCTGCGCCAGATCATCCACCGGCCCAGCGGCATGGTGCTGGTCACCGGCCCCACGGGCAGCGGCAAGACCACCACGCTGTACGCCGCGCTGGACGAACTCAATACGCCGGAACGCAAGATCATCACCGTCGAGGACCCGGTCGAGTACCGGCTGCCCGGAATCAACCAGGTGCAAATTCACGAGAAGATCGAGCTGACTTTCGCGCGGGTGCTGCGCACCGCGCTGCGCCAGGACCCGGACGTGATCCTGGTCGGCGAAATGCGCGACCAGGGCACGGTGGAAACCGGGCTGCGCGCGGCGATGACCGGCCACCTGGTGTTGTCCACCCTGCACACCAACGACGCGGTCAGCACGCCCATCCGGCTGCTGGACATGGGGGCGCCCCGGTACATGGTCGCCATGTCGCTGCAAGTGGTGGTGGCCCAGCGCCTGGTGCGCATCATTTGCGAGAGCTGCGCGCAGACCCATGAGCTGCTGGCAAGCGAGCACGAGTGGATGCGCAACCACATCGGCGCCGCGGCGGATGGACAGACCTACCTCAAGGGGCGCGGCTGCTCGCAATGCAACGGCACCGGCTACCTGGGCCGCACCGGGGTGTACGAAATGCTGGAGATGACGCGGCCGGTGGTCGAGGCCGCCAACCAGCCGGACCCGGCGCGCTTCGTAGAGGCGGCGCGCGCGCAGATGGCAGGACGGATGCTGACGGATCACGCGGTTCAACTGGTGTTCAGCGGACGTACGACGGTCGAAGAGGCGATGCGCGTGAGCACGCAACTGGACGATTGATGGCCTACTTTTCCTACAAGGGCAGAAATGCCTCCGGCGAGTTGGTGCAGGGCGTGGTCGAGGGCGCCGACAGCTCCGCGGTCGCGACCCAGTTGTTCGCCACCGGAGTCACGCCCGTGGAGATCGGCGAGACGCGGGGCCGGCAGGCGGGTGAATCGCTCGGCCTAATGCAGCGCCTGACACAGCGACCGGTCGCCCACGAAGACCTGCTGCTGTTCAGCCGGCAGATGTACACGTTGCTCAAGGCAGGCGTGCCCATCATGCGCGCGCTTTCAGGCCTGCAGGAATCGAGCGGCAATCCGACTTTCGGACGGGTGCTGCAAAAAATACGCGAGAACCTGGACAGCGGCCGCCCGCTGTCCGTGGCGCTGCAGCGGCAGGACGGCGTGTTTTCGCCCTTCTACGTGGCCATGGTTTACGTCGGCGAAACCACCGGAACGCTCGAGGAAATATTCCTGAGATTGTTCAATCACCTCGAGTTCCAGGAGTTCATGCGCAACCAGGTGAAATCGGCGCTGCGTTATCCGTCATTCGTGCTCGTCGCAATGGGGATCGCGATCGTAGTCATCAACCTTTTCGTCATTCCGGCGTTTGCCAAGGTGTACAAGGGCTTCAACGCCGAACTGCCGCTGGTTACGAAAGTGCTGATCGGCTTTTCCGACTTGATGGTTTCGAGCTGGCCGTTCCTGCTGGCCGCGCTGGTCGGGGCAGTGTTCGCGTTTCGCGGCTACACCCGCACCACGGCGGGAAAGTACGCGTGGGATCGATTCAAGCTGCGCATACCGATTGCGGGCAAGATCATTTTCAAGGCGACGCTCGCGCGTTTCTCGCGCAGTTTCGCGCTGTCGATGCGCAGCGGCGTTCCGGTGGTGCAGGGGCTCACGCTGGTGGCACAGACTGTGGACAACACTTTTTTTGCGGAAAAAGTCGAAAAAATGCGCGAGGGCGTCGAGCGCGGCGAAAGCGTGCTGCGCACCGCGATCAACGCTGAGGTGTTCACTCCGGTGGTACTGCAAATGATGATGGTAGGCGAGGAGTCCGGGGCGCTTGACGATATGATGCAGGAAATCGCCGACATGTATCAGCGCGAGGTCGAGTACGAACTGAAGACGCTCGGCGCGCAGATCGAGCCGATACTGATCCTGTGCCTCGGCGTGCTGGTGCTGATCCTTGCGCTGGGCGTGTTCCTGCCGATCTGGGACCTTGGCCAGGCGGCGCTGAAGAAATGACCCATGCGTGCTCTCCTCGTGAGTGGCTACCAGCGCGGCGTAAGCTTCCTGGAGTTCGCGGTGTGCATGGCGCTCATGGGGATCTTCGTTTCCGTGCTGCTCGAGCGGGCGTTTTACTACCAGGAGTACGCGGAAAAAACCGCGATGGAATCGACTGCGGAAAACATCCGCACCGGTTTGCGCTTCAAGGTGGCGGACCTGATTCTCGCCAACAGGGTGTCGGAGATTCCGACACTGGCCGACGAGAATCCGCTGAACTGGCTTGTGGACAGGCCGCCAAATTATCTGGGCGAACTGGAATCTGCGCCCGCGGACGAGCCGAAAGGCCAGTGGTATTTCGACAAGTGGAACCGGGAGCTGGTGTACACGGTGAACAATCGGCGGCACTTTTCGCCGTCAATTTACCGGGAATTCAGCGTCCGCTACCGGGCGATGCGGGTCAGTGCAGGCGCGGTCACGGACAGTTCGCCCAATTCCGCTGGCACCTGGGTGAGTCTGGTGCTGGTCGCGGAGTATGGCTGGTTCCAGTAGCGCAGGCATGCATCGTACGTGATCTCTAAAGATCGTTTTTGCGTGAATTATTCTGTCAATTCGAGGGGGTATAACGATGAGGTCAGTTGAACGCGCAATCCGCCGCCGCCGCGGCGGCTTTACCCTGATCGAGCTGGTGGTCACGATCAGCATCATCGCGATTCTGGCGGCGGTGGCCCTGCCGCGTTACATCACTCTGCAAACGCAGGCCCGGGCCGCGAAGACGCAGGCGATATTCGGTGGCGTGCGTTCGGCCGCCGCTCTCGCGCACGCGCAGGCGATCGCCACCAACAGCGTGACCTCGGCGACGGTCTCGATGGAGGGCGTATTGGTCGATCAAGTCAACGGTTACCCGGCCGCTACCAACCCCGGTATCGTCACCGCGCTGCAACTGGACGCAAGCGGCGACCAGGTAACCATCACGCCGGGCCCGCCGACGCTGACCGTGGACATCATCGGCGGTACTCCACCGAATTGCCGGGTCACATACACGGAAGCCGCAGCGGCCAATGCCTCGCCGGCCATCAGCGTTGCGACCAACGGCTGCTGATGCAATCCCCCGACACGGCGTTCGAATGCAAGGAACGCAGAAATTCCTGAGCATGTTTCATTTTCACAAAAGGAGAGGCAAATGAAGTCGCATCAAAAGGGTTTTACACTGATCGAACTGGTGGTCGTGATCGTGATTCTCGGCATTCTGTCCGCCGTGGCGCTGCCGCGATTTATCAACCTTTCAGGTGAGGCTGCGCTAGCCGCCACCCAAGGAGTGGCGGGTGCCATTTCATCTGCGACCGCCATCAATTATGCTGCGCGCAAGGTGAGTGCCACCGCCGGCGCGG
Organism: Betaproteobacteria bacterium; assembly: GCA_031406075.1. GTDB lineage: Bacteria > Pseudomonadota > Gammaproteobacteria > Burkholderiales > JACQAP01 > JACQAP01. The sequence goes on along the minus strand of JANOGP010000056.1, from coordinate 3,133 downwards.
GGCCGATCCTTAGCTGTGCCAACGCCAATGCGAATGCCGCTACGCTATTGGCCGGCGGCCTGCCTGCTGGTTACACGCTCACTGGTGCTGCCACTTGCACGGACGGCAACGCCGGCACTTGCACGGTTACCAACACCAACGTGACCCCCAATCGGACCGCAAATGCGGTTATCGTCTGCGTCAGTCCGTAATCGACCTGTCCTTAACGATCCACTGGCGCAGTCGGTATCGGCTGCGCCAGTGATCGTTCCTGCCGTCCTGGGCGTGCTGTCACAGCATATGTCTGCGCGACGTCACCGATCGATCGCCTGGAATGCGGGTTTTACGCTGGTCGAACTGATCGTCGTCCTCATCCTGGTCGGCATCCTCGCGGTGGTGGCAATTCCGCGGCTGGTGGGGATCGGCAGTTACGACACGCTCGGTTTCTACGACCGGGTGGCCTCCGGGCTGCGTTACGCGCAGAAGCAGGCGATCGCCAAGCGCCGCAACGTCTGCGCAACATTCTCCGCCACATCCGTTACTTTCACTTTCGCAGCCGTGGCGGGTGCAGGCCAACCATGCGCTACCAACCTCGTTGGCCCGGGCGGTCAGAGCCCGTACACACTTACCCCACAGGGCAGCGGCGTAGCGTTCACGGCGACGCCGGCGAACTTCAGCTTTGACGCGCTGGGGCGGCCGTCAACCGGACAGTCCATCAGCATCACCGGCGACGGCACCAGGATCCTCAGCGTGGAGCCGGAAACCGGCTATGTCCGCACCTCTTAGCCGGCTAGGCGGACGACCCCGGCCAGCGCGCTGGCAAAAAAACTCTCCGCACCGCGGCCAGCGCGGCCTCTCGCTGGTCGAACTCGTCATGTTCATCATCATCGTCGGCATCGGGGTTGCCGGCATTCTGCTGGTGTTCAACGTCACGACCAAGGCAAGCGCCGATCCCTTGATCCAGAAACAGATGCTGGCGATCGCCGAAGCATTGATGGAAGAAGTGCAGGCAAAGCCGTTCACCTATTGCGATCCGGACGATGCGCAGGCGACCACTGCGACATCCGCGACAGTCGGGCCGACCGGCTGTCAGGCGACGGTTGAAGCATCGGGCCCGGAAGGGGAAACCCGGGTTAATGCCGCTACGCCGTTCGACAACGTCAACGACTATGGCCCCAGCGTGACGATCAGTCCGATCACTGACATTACCGGCACGCCCATCGGCGGACTTGGTCCGTATTCCGCGAACATCGACGTGACTGGTTCGGCATTGGGTGGCATCGCGGCGGCCGAATCGCTGCTGATCACCGTAACCGTGACCGGGCCGGGAAGCAAATCGCTCGTGCTGCAGGGTTATCGAACCCGTTACGCGCCCAACGCCGTGCCATGAGGACACAGCGCCATATCCCGCCGGCGCGCAACCGCGGCTTCACGCTGGTCGAAGCGATCATGGTGATCGTACTTACCGGCATACTGGCGGGCGCTGTTGCCGTGTTCCTGGTCGTTCCCGTGACGGGCTATCTGGATGTGGCCCGGCGTGCCGAACTCACCGACATCGCCGATACCGCGCTGCGTCGCATTAGCCGCGATCTGCGTCAGGCGCTTCCGAACAGCATCCGGGTGACGGCAGGCAATACCGCGATCGAATTCATCCCGATCAAGACCGCGGGCCGTTACCGTGAAGCCTTGACCAACGCCGGCACGGGTAATCCCCTGGACTTTTCTAACCCTGCGGATAACTCGTTCGACGTCATCGGCCCGACCGTGGATATCGAGGATGGCGACTCCGTCGTCGTCTACAACCTGGGTATCACCGGCGACGACGCGTATACCGGGTCCAATCGCCGACTGGAAAGCGCCTTCGGCACCGGGCTGTCGGTGGTGAATTTCTTGGGCGGCCAGTTTCCCCTTTACTCTCCGGCCCGGCGCTTCCACGTGGTCGGCACCCCGGCGAGCTACATCTGCGCAGGCGGCTTGCTCACCCGTTACTGGAATTACAACTTCGGTGTCACGCCGCCCGCCGGAAACAGCGGGGTGCTCGCCAGCAACGTCTCAGCCTGCCGCTTTGCCTACGAGGCGGGGGTGACCGCGCAGAACGGCGTGGTGACGCTGGAACTCGCGATCACCAAGGACGATGAAACGGTGAATCTGGTTCAACAGGTGCATGTCAGCAATGTTCCGTAAGCGAACAGGAGGTTTTTCGCTGATATCGGCGATCTTTCTGCTGGTCGTCTTGACCCTCCTTGCCGCCTATGTCGTCACCCTCTCGACCAGCCAGCAGACCGCGGGAGCGCTCGACGTCGAGGGCGCACGCGCGTACCAGGCGGCGCGTGCCGGCGTCGATTGGGGCGCCTGGCAGATTCTTCAGGCTCCGGCAGGCGGGTTTCGTACGGTCTGTGATGGTGCAACGTATGCGGCACCAACCAGCCAGCCGCTCGCCGGGCTGGCCGGGACCTTAAACGGCTTCGCGGTGCAGGTGCAATGCGGCAGCGCCGGTACGACCGAGGCGGGTGCGAATGTCCGGGTCTATCGCCTTACGGTGACTGCCTCGAAAGGCACCCTCGGAAGCCTGTTCTACGTGGAACGGCAATTGCAGGCAGTAATATCACGATGAACGCCATCAACTACATTCTGCTGCCGTTGATGCTGGCCCTTGGGTTGGGTGTTCTGCCCGCACGCGCACACAACCCTTCTAACGGACACCCCACGGTTACTACTGTTACGTGTACTCCCAATCCAGTGGGCGTCAGCGCGTCGACGACCTGCACCGCGACAGTTACCGACATTATCGGAGGCGGCCAGGATGCGGTGCCAACCGGAACGATGACGTTCAGTTCATCCGGCGCGGGCAGCTTCAGCTCGACCACCTGCACGCTTGCGCCCGCCGCGGGCTTTTCGGCGAGCTGTTCGGTCACCTATACGCCGACCGCGATCGGAACCCAGACAATTACTGCGACCTATCCGTTGACCACCAACGCTACTCACAGGTTCGGAACCAGTTTCGGCACGACGACGCTCACCGTGCTGGCGCGCCCCGCCGTGGCCAAGGCCTTCAGTCCGATCCAGATCGGAACCGCCGGAACCTCGACACTCACGATCACCCTGAGTAATTCGAACACGACCGCAATAACGGGGGTGGCGTTCACCGATACGT
>JANOGP010000039.1:0-2868 GCA_031406075.1 Betaproteobacteria bacterium | reverse complement strand
GACTGCCGCCAGGAGCCGGGGATTCCAGAGTCACGGGCACCTACAAGGGTTCTGTGGACATCTTCAGCGTCCAGTACACGCACAGCTTCTGATGCGTAATTCGGTGGCAGGCGAAAGCCTGCCGCCGTTTTGAATGTCCACGGTGCGGGATGACCGCGCTGTTGCGTCAACCAAGGTACGTAGATGGCAAGCCAATCCCCCCCCTTCACCGTTCGAAAAGTCGCCGTCCTCGGCGCCGGCGTCATGGGTGCGCAAATCGCCGCCCACCTCGTCAATGCCAACGTCGAGGCCATCCTGTTCGACCTTCCTGCAAAAGACGGCGATCCGAACGACATCGTCGGCAAGGCCATAGACGGACTGAAAAAGCTCGAACCCAGCCCGCTCTCGGTTCCCAGCCGGGCCGAATACATCCAGGCCGCCAACTACGACCAGCACCTGGATCTTCTCGGGGACTGCGACATCGTCATCGAGGCGATCTCCGAGCGCATGGACTGGAAGAAGGCGTTGTACGAGAAGGTTGCGCCGCATCTCAGCGAAAACACAATTTTCGCCAGCAATACTTCCGGACTGTCGATCGACTCGCTGTCGGAGGCGATGCCGGAGCAGCATCGTTCGCGGTTCTGCGGCGTGCACTTCTTCAATCCGCCGCGTTACATGCACCTGGTCGAGTTAATCGCCTGCCGGGCGACCAAACCGGCGATCCTCGACCAGCTCGAGGAATTCCTGGTCACCACGCTCGGTAAGGGGGTGATCCGCGCCAAGGACACGCCGAACTTCATCGCCAACCGGGTCGGGGTGTTCTCGATCCTGGCCACTTTCCATCACACCAAACAGTTTGGGCTCGGCTTCGACGAAGTGGACGCATTGACCGGTTCGCTGATCGGGCGGCCGAAGAGCGCCACCTATCGCACCGCGGACGTGGTCGGCCTCGACACGCTGGCGCACGTGGTCAACACCATGAAGGACACGCTCCCGAACGACCCCTGGCACAAGTATTACGAAGTGCCGGACTGGTTCAAGGCACTGCTCGAGCAGAAAGCGTTCGGACAGAAGTCCGGCCGCGGTGTGTACCGCAAGGCAGGCAAGGAAATCCAGGTACTGGACCCCGCGAAGCGGGATTACCGTCCATCCGCCGGCGAGGCCCACGAATCGTTGGTAGCCATCCTCAGGAACAAGAACCTGGGTGAGCGATTTGCACAGTTGCGCGCCAGTTCGCATCCTCAGGCGCAGTTCATGTGGTCGGTGTTCCGCGACATGCTGCACTACTGCGCGGTGCATCTTGAATCGATCGCAGAAAACGCACGCGACCTCGATCTGGCGATCCGTTGGGGTTTCGGCTGGAATCAGGGGCCGTTCGAAATCTTGCAGGCCGCCGGATGGGCCGATATGGCGAAGTGGATCGCAGAGGACATCGCCGCAGGCAAGAGCATGTCGCCGGAGCGGTTACCGGCATGGGTTAGCGAACCGGGGCGCAGTGGGGTTCACACCGCGCAGGGCTCATGGAGTGTCGCGCAGCGCACGTATAAGCCGCGCCCGATGCTTCCGATATATCGGCGCCAGCCGTTTCCGGATCGCCTGATCAGCGAACCTGCCGACCACGGCCGCACGGTGTTCGAGACCGACGCGGTACGCATGTGGACCACCGGCGACGACATCGGAATGGTCAGCTTCAAGACCAAGATGCATTCGATCGGCGAGGATGTACTCGACGGCGTGATGCAGGCGATCGACGAAGCTGAGCGCGGCTTCAAGGGCCTGATCATCTGGCAGACTGAGCCGCCGTTCTCTGTCGGTGCCAATCTCTCGGGCGGCGGCAACCGCAAGAGCGAGTCCAAGCCGTCTGCGTTTGGGTCGATGATGAAGAAATTCAAGCGCGAAGCCGGTTCGGCGATTCTCAAGGTGGCGCGCACGCTCAACGTGGCGGATGCGCTGATGGCCGGCCGGATGGAGAAGGTCGAGCAGGTGGTGGAGCAATTCCAGGCCACTTCACAGGCACTGCGCTACTCGATGGTCCCGACGGTCGCGGCGGTGGATGGCATGGCGCTGGGCGGGGGTTGCGAATTCGTCATGCACTCGGACCGCGCGGTGGCCGCGTTGGAAAGTTACATCGGCCTGGTGGAAGTCGGTGTCGGCCTGCTTCCCGCCGGCGGCGGCTGCAAGGAGTTTGCGCTGCGGGCGGCGGCGGAAGCCAAAGGCGGGGACATGTTTCCCTTCCTCAAGAACTATTTCCAGAACGTGGCCATGGCCCAGGTGGGCAAGAGCGCCGAGCACTCGCGCGAGCTCGGATACCTGCGTCCGGGCGATCGCGTCGTGATGAACCGCTTCGAGTTGCTGCACACGGCCAAGGCAGAGTTGAACGCGATGTCCGACGCAGGCTATCGGCCACCGCTGCGTGCGCGCAATATCCCGGCGGCGGGACGCACCGCGATCGCCACGTTCAAGATGGCTATGGCCAATATGCTCGCCGGCCGGCATATCTCGGAGCATGATTTTCTGATTGGCAGCAAGGTCGCCTATGTGCTGTGCGGCGGCGACGTCGAACCGGGTACACTGGTTACCGAGGAGTGGTTCCTGGATCTGGAGCGCCAGGCGTTCATGGAACTGATTGCAACCGAAAAGACGCAGGCCCGGATCGAACACATGCTCAAGACCGGCAAACCCCTACGGAATTAATTTTCACCGCAAAGACGCAAAGGACGCCAAGGAAGAACTTGAATGTGTGAACGGTTTTGATTCGGCGAGCGCGGTCCAGCGTCCTCGGCCGGAACCGGATCGAATGCGACATCATCGAACACTATGACTGTTGTTGGGTTTCCTTCGCGTCCTTTGCTTCTTTGCGGTGAAAATTGAATTTGTATGTAAATATGG
>JANOGP010000414.1:0-12843 GCA_031406075.1 Betaproteobacteria bacterium | reverse complement strand
TTCCCTGCCCTGCAGGAACAGTTCCGCGCTCTTGACGTCCTCGGCATAGTTTGTTTCGCTGATCAGGCCCACGCACGGTCCTGTGCAACGTTTGATCTGGTACAGCAGGCAGGGGCGCGAGCGGTTGGCGAACACCGTGTCCTCACAGGTGCGCAGCCTGAATATTTTCTGCATCAGCTGGATGCTTTCGCGCACTGCACCGGCGTTGGGAAACGGGCCGAAGTAGCGATGGGCCTTGTCCAGCGTGCCGCGATGGAAGCCGAGTCGGGGGACGCGGTGGCCGGTCAGGACGATGTACGGATACGATTTATCGTCTCTGTACAAAATGTTATAGCGTGGATTTAAACTTTTAATTAAGTTGTTTTCCAGCAGTAGCGCCTCGGCTTCTGAGCGCGTCACTGTGGTTTCCAGCCCGCCAACCTGGGCCATCATGAGTTGAATGCGGGGTGACAGAGACGCGGTTTTCTGGAAATAGGAAGCCACGCGCTTCTTCAGATCGCGTGCCTTGCCGACGTAAAGCACGTCCCCTGTGCCGTTGAGCATACGGTAAACCCCCGGCAGGTGCGGAAGACTGGTTACCACTTCACCGGGGTCGAACGCGGGTCCGGCGGAACGGGTCTGTTCCAGGTCATTCTTCATCGGGACGTTTCGCTGCGACTGTCCGATCATGGCTGCTGCGCCGCTCCCGGCCACGATGCTCAGCGTGCAGCGGGAACTCGACGTGAACATATGGTCCGTCGCAAGCGCCAGCGCCAGCGCCCCGCGGCCCGCGGGTGTGCGCGACGGTGCCCTGGAAATTCACGACTGGCATGCGGCAGGGTCCTGGAAAAAGCGCCCGATGGCCGCGAAGACTTGCTCGAACATGGGCTCGGTCAGACGCCTAGTCTGCGTATTGTATCGGCTGCAATGGTAGCTATCGAACAGGGTCAATCCGCACTGCAGTCGATATTGCGCTCCGTGCGCAAATTTGAAATTCGCCGCCCTCTCTCCGGCGGCCATCAATACTGCCTTGTGGGCGATGCCGCCCAGCGCCAGCACTGCCCCTGCATCGGGCAAAGCCGACAGCTCGGCAGCCAGATAGGCGTTGCAGCGCTTCACCTCGTCAAGAGCAGGCTTGTTTTCCGGCGGAAGGCATTTCACCGCATTGGTGATCCTGCACCCGGTGAGAAGGAGTCCGTCGTCCGCGTGCGCCGACTGGGCGCGATCGGCAAACCCAAACTTGTGCAGCGTGCGATATAGCAGCACCCCGGCGTGATCCCCGGTGAACGGCCGGCCGGAGCGGTTGGCGCCGTGCATTCCCGGTGCCAGACCGACAATCAGCAGCCGGCCCCCGGCGTCGCCGAAAGGCGGCACGGGCCTGGCGAAATAATCTGGAAACTCCTTCCTGACCCCGTCAAGAAAGCGGGCAAGCCGGCTACAGCGCCGGCATTCAGTGGAGAAAATGTCCGTCTGCCTGGCCTTCATCGTAGTCCCGGCGTCAAATTGGCCACGGAATCAGCGGGGCCCGAATGTCTTCGAAGTGGCCGCACAGGGAGTAAAATGCGGCACTTTTTTGAGACTATCGAATAGTGTCATGGCAAAAGTCCTTGCGACCGAAATCCGCGCCGGAAACCTGATTGAAATTGACAAGCGCGTCTGGCGCGTTCTCAAGAGTTACCACGTCCACGTTGGCGGCCGCGGCGGCGCGTTCATGCAGGTGGAAATGAAAGACGTCGAAACCGGCACCAAGAAAAACGAACGCATCCGCACCGACGAAAAGATCGAAGCCGCTGAAGTCGAGCCGCGCAACATGCAGTTTCTGTATCAGGAAGGCGAGAGCTACGTGTTCATGGACAAGCAGTCCTACGAGCAGTTGACCTTGCGGGCCGATTTTCTCGAAGGCCAATCCGGCTACCTGCTGCCGAACACCGATGTGATGATCAATTTGTACAACGATCGGCCGATCGCGGTGCAATTGCCCGGCTCCGTGGTGCTGCAGGTGACCGAAACGGAGCCGGGCCTGAAAAACGCCACCGCCACCGGCTCGTTCAAACCCGCCAAGGTCGAGACCGGGATCACGGTCATGGTCCCGCAGTTCGTCAGCCAGGGCGAGAAAATCAAGGTCAACACCGACTCGGGCGATTACATCGAGCGGGTCTGAGCGCCCGCCGTCATTTCCACTGTTCGTTGGGGTGCTCCTCGCGCTGTGGAACAATTTTCACCTGCGCGCGAAAACCAGGATTGATGCCCCCCGCCAGTTCCGGTTGCAGAGTCACGTGCACGATGCGGAAGCGAACCTGCAGCATGCGCCGTGCCGATTCGAGCAGCATGGGCCAGTTCGCGAGGTCATTCAGGTCGACGTGCGCGGACAGGGCCACCTGCCCGGATGAAATGTTCCAGACGTGAAGGTCGTGCACCGCGCGCACGCCCTCGATCTGGCTGAGTGCCTGTCCTACCTCCTCCAGCGTTACGCCAGCTGGCACGCCTTCCATCAGCACGTGCAGCGCGTCGCGGGACAATCGCACCGTGGACGCCAGGATCAGCAAGGCGATCACTACCGACAGCAGGGCGTCAATCGGCGCCCAGCCGGTGAAATAGATCACAGCGCCCGCGGTGATCGCGGCGACCGAGCCGATCAGGTCGCCAACGACATGGATAAGCGCGGCACGCGTATTTAGATTGCGTTCACCGCGACCGATCAGGAACACCACGCCAAGATTCACCAGCAGGCCGAAAAACGCCACCACCATTACGCCCAGGCCGGCGACCGGTTCGGGTTCGAGCAGGCGCGCCACCGCTTCGACCACTATGAAAACCACGATCAGCAGCATCACCAGCCCATTGACGAAAGCCGCCAACACTTCCGCGCGTGCAAACCCGTAGGAATGCCGCTCGCCGGCCGGCCGGGCGGCGATCCAGGCGGCGAACGCGGCGAGGCCCAGCGCCAGGGAATCCGAAAACATGTGGCCGGCGTCACTTATCAGCGCCAGCGAACCGAAAATCATGCCGCCAGCAAGCTCCACCAGCGCATAGCCCAGCGTGATCGCAAGCGCGATCAGCAGCGTGCGGCCGGCGCCGTAACCATGGTGGTAATGGGGCGCGTGGCTAGCCACGTTCACCGACCTGCGGCGTTCCCGCCAGCGGCAATTCCCCGCTGCTGAAACCGACGCCGGCAATGGCGTGTATCGCCCGCGTGTACGGCTCGGCCTCCTTCAACGCGGTGAGCGTGGGCGCCTGCGCCCGGCCATGCAGCCGCGCCAGCCGCGCCAGCGACATCGGCGAGGCCTTGCGGCCCAGTCCCGCCAGCAGTTCATCGGCAGCGAGCGGGTTGTTGCACACCAGCACCATGTCGCAACCGGCATCGAGTGCAGCCTCCGCGCGCTCGACCATGCTACCGGCGGCGCGCGCGCCCTCCATGCACAGATCGTCGCTGAAAATTACGCCCTGGAAACGCATCTGGCCGCGCAATACCCGCGACAGCCAGACACTCGAGAAGCCGGCCGGCTTGCTGTCCACTTTCGGGTAAATCACGTGTGCCGGCATGACCGCGGACAGGCCATGGCGGATAAGGTGCTTGAATGGAATCAGATCGGCCTGTTCGATTTCGGCATAACTGCGGCTGTCCACGGGAGCGTCGGTATGCGAATCCGCGGCGACGAAGCCATGACCGGGAAAATGCTTGCCCACCGCCCCCATGCCGCCTTGCCGCAGCCCCTCCAGCAGCGCCACCGCCAGTTCGCAAACCGCCTGCGGATCGCCGTGAAAGGCGCGATTGCCAATCACTGCGCTGCTGCCGAAATCCAGGTCCAGTACCGGCGTGAAACTAAAGTCCACACCGCAGGCGCGAAGTTCCGCCGCCAGCACATAGCCGGCGGCGTGAGCCAGATTGCGCGCCCTCTGCGGATGCTGGTCCCAGACTTCGCCCAGCGCGCGCATCGGCGGCAGCAGCGTGAAACCCTTGCGAAAGCGCTGCACCCTGCCGCCTTCATGATCCACCGCGATCAACAGCGGCGGGTCGCGCAATGCATGGATTTCGGCGGTCAACTCGGCGATCTGGCGCGGCGATTCGTAGTTGCGCGAAAACAGGATCACGCCTCCAGTCAACGGGTGCAGCAGCCGCTGGCGGTCCTCGCGCGTCAGCGCCTTGCCCTCGACGTCGAGCATGACCAGGCCCAGCGAAGCCGGCGCGCCGCTCATCGACTCAACCTTCCACCAGCACCATCGCGCATGCAAGGTCCTTTTCGTGCGACAAAGTCAAATGGCAGCGGACCACACCGCGGCCGGCCAGATACTCCGGCAATGCGCCGTGAAACCGGAACTCGGGCTTGCCGATGGTGTCCGTTTCCACGCTGATGGCGTGCAGCGTCACCGGGAAGCGAAGTCCGGTCCCCAATGCCTTCGACAGCGCTTCCTTCGCCGCAAAGCGATTGGCGAGAAACCATGTTGGACGGCTGCTGATCCCGTACGCGGCGCGCTCGGATCGTGCCAGGATGCGCTCGGCAAAACGGCTGCCGTATTCGGCCACCATACGCTCGACACGGATTGCATCAACCAGATCGACGCCGATGCCGATGATCATGCAGCGCGCCCCCCGGAAACCGCGCCGAGATAGAGCGCGACGGCTTGCTTCATGCCGAATTCAAGCGCGTCTGCAATCAGGGCGTGGCCGATCGAAACTTCCAGAACGCCCGGAACGGTACCCAGAAACTGCGGCAGATTTTCGCGGTTCAGATCATGGCCCGCGTTTACGCCCAGACCCTCGCGCTGCGCGGCCTTGGCCGCCGCGACATAACGCGCCAGGACCGGCGCCTGTTCAATATTGCCAAATGCACGCGCGTAGGGCTCCGTATACAGTTCAACGCGATCTGCGCCGATTGCGCGTGCCGCCGCCATCGCGTGGTCCACTGCATCCATGAAAAGGCTGACGCGTACCCCCAGCGTCTTCAATTCAGCAATCACCGGCCGCAAGCGGGCGCCGTCACGCTCGAGGTTCCAGCCGTGGTCCGAAGTCGTCGCGTGCGGATCGTCGGGAACGAGCGTGCACTGGTCCGGGCGGACGGCGCGCACGAGCTCAAGCATCGCCTGAAATGGATTACCCTCGATGTTGAATTCCACGCCGCGCGCGCGCACCGCCTTGTGGAGGGAATGGACGTCGTCGGGGCGGATATGACGGGCGTCCGGGCGCGGATGAACGGTGATTCCGTGCGCCCCGGCGTCTATGGCGAACTCGGCCGCGCGCACGACATTGGGAATGTCGAGCGGGCGTGAATTGCGCAGCAGCGCGACCTTGTTTACGTTGACGCTGAGCCTGGTCATAGCTGCTGGAGTTCACGCAACAGTTGACGTGTGTGCAATTCCTGATTGTCGAGGTAATGGTTCATCAGAAAGCGCATCAAAACCTTGCTTTGCGCGAGCGTGCCGGGATCGGTGAAATTGTCGCATGCCAGATCGAGCAGCGTCCTGCCCGCCACTTCCACCTGGGCCCCGGCGCTTCCGTTCAGGGCCACCGGGCCGCGCTCGATCACATAGGTGTAGCGCTTCTGCGCCTCGACGGGTTTGCCGGTGTCGGCTTCCCGGTCGAGGGTAAGCGCGTAACCCAGTTCCTTGAGCAGGCTCTTCTCGAAACGGCGCAACGTTGCTGCCGGATCCAGATGCTGTGCGAGCGCGATGATGGCATCGTGGTAGACCGTAAACAGCCCATCGTGAGGATCGTCGCGGGCCAGGAATTTGAGCAAGAGCTCGTTCAGATAGAAACCACACATCAACCCCGCGCCACGCAATTGCGGTATGCCGCCCTGCCATTCGGCCTTGTGCAGCGTGCGCAATTCGGATTTCCCGCCCCAGGAAAGAAACAGCGGCTGGAACGCCATCAACAGGCCGCGCAATGCCGACCTGGGACGGCGGGCGCCGCGGGCCACCAGGCCCACGCGTCCGGCATTGCGGGTGAACACCTCAACAATCAGGCTGGTTTCCCGAAACGGATAGCTGTGCAGCACAAAGGCCGGCTGCGCTTCCTTCCTTTGCCTGTCGCCGCTCACAGTCGCCACGAATTTACTCGTAACCCAGGTTTTTCAGTGCCCTGACGCTGTCGGCCCAGCCGCTCTTCACCTTCACCCAGACTTCGAGAAAAACCTTGCCGCCGAAAAGTTTCTCCATGTCCAGACGCGCCTGGGTAGCAATGTCCTTCAGCTTCATCCCGCCTTTGCCGATGACAATCGCTTTGTGGTTCTGCTTGTCGACGACGATGGCCGCGTGGATGCGGCGCAGGCCCGCCTCGGTTTCGAACTTTTCCACAACCACGGTCGCCGCGTATGGCAGTTCCTCGCCGAGCAGTCTGAACAGTTTTTCGCGCAGCAACTCGGCGGCCAGAAAGCGTTCCGGACGATCGGTGACCTCGTCTTCGCCATAGAGCGCCGGGCCCTCCGGCAGGTAGGGTTTGACGGCATCCAGCAGCCTGGCAACCTGCGTGCCCTTGGCCGCGCTGACTGGCACGATCTCCGCAAAATCGAACGCCGTGCTCACGCGGGCGATGAAGGGAAGCAAACGGCTCTTGTCCTTGGCGCGATCGATCTTGTTGGCCACCAGCACGACCGGAATCCGCTGCGGCAGCAGCGCCAGCACCTTGCGGTCGTCCGCGCCGAACGTGCCCGCTTCGACCACGAAAAGAACCACATCCACGCCCTCCAGGCTGTTGGTCACGACCCGGTTCATCAGCTTGTTGAGCGCGCCGCCATGGACGGTCTGGAAACCCGGCGTGTCGACCAGTACCAATTGCGCGTCGGGCTCACTGACGATGCCGGTGATGCGGTGACGCGTGGTCTGGGGACGCCGCGACGTGATGCTGACCTTCGTGCCGACCAGGCGGTTAAGCAGCGTGGATTTGCCGACGTTCGGACGTCCGACGATGGCCACGTAGCCGCTGCGATGAACAGTTGCGCTCATTTCATCTCCGCCGCAAGCTCGTAGGCGGATCTGGCCGCCTCCTGTTCGGCCGAGCGCCGGCTCGCGCCTTCACCGTATGCATGAATTCCCAACTCGGGGACCGTGCACTCCACGCGGAAATGCTGTTCGTGAGCCTCGCCCGAAACTGTCACGATCGCGTATTGCGGAAGCGCCATGCGCTTTGCCTGGAGGTATTCCTGCAACCGTGTCTTGGGATCCTTGCCAAGCGCCATGGGGTCGGTTGCGACGAGCAACGGCTGGTATAGCCGCCGCAGGACCTGTTCGGCGGACTCGAAACCGCCGTCGAGGAGAATGGCGCCGATCAGCGCCTCGAACGCATCGGCCAGTATCGAGGGGCGGCGGAAGCCGCCGCTCTTCAGCTCCCCTTCTCCGAGGTGTAAATGCTCCCCCAACGACAGCGATGCGGCGATCTCCGCCAGCGATTGCTGATTGACCAGGCTGGCGCGCAGTCTTGAGAGTTCGCCCTCGGGCAGAGTCTCGAACTGGTCGAACAGCAGCCGCGCGATGACGAAATTCAACAGCCCGTCGCCCAGAAACTCGAGACGTTCGTTGTGGGGTGTTCCGTAACTGCGGTGGGTAAGCGCCTTCCGGAGCAATGACGCGTCGCGAAACCGGTAGCCCAGCCGGCGTTCGATCACCTCGTCAGGCATGGGCCGGGGGACTGCGCGACAGCGTCACTTGCTGCTGCGCGCCTCGAAATCGATGCAGGCGCTCAGATTGCCGAACAGCTTTACCCTGGTCTGGTAGCTGGCGGTCAGAACCACCGAATCCCCATCGCGAGTGACATCGATGTCCTCTGCCGTGACCGCTCTGATGTTGTCGATCTGGGCGCGCTTGCTGAACTGCACCTGGATATCGCGGGGAGAACCGCGCGCGTCCGGGGAATTCGCAATTTCACGCAGGTGCCGAACCACGGTTGCGTATTCGATGTAGGCCGGTACCAGCTTGAGCGCGATGATCGCCCCCATAATGATCAGCACGGCGATGAAAATCATGCCGACGAAAGTCACGCCTTGTTGACGCTTCATGTGTGCTCCCGCTAGTTGATCCGGTTGCCTATGCGTTTCAGTTCACTGAAGTTCCACCACACCAGGAAGGCCCTGCCGACAACGTTTTCTTCCGGCACGAAGCCCCAGTAACGGCTGTCTGAACTCGAATCGCGATTGTCCCCCATCATGAAATAATGGCCGGGCGGCACCACGCAACTGAACTCATGTTCATTGTAATCGCAGTTCTCCCGCTGCGGGAACTGCTTGACCCCCGCCAACTGCAACGGCGGCGCCTCGGGATTGACGATGATGTAGTGGCGGCGCTGGTCCAGTGTTTCCCAGAATCGCATGGCATTGACGAAGCTCAAGCCACTATCGACGTACGGGAAGTCCTCCACGGCATCGACTGGCGCCAGTGCCCCGTTGATGCTGAGCCGTTTGTTGCGGTATTCCACGTGGTCGCCGGGCAGACCGACCACCCGCTTGATGTAGTCCAGCGTCGGATTCTCCGGGAAGCGGAATACCATCACTTCGCCGCGCCGGGGCTGATCGATGTCGATGATTTTCTTGTTGATGACCGGCAGTCGGATCCCGTAGGTGAATTTGTTCACCAGGATGAAATCTCCGACCAGCAGCGTCGGTATCATCGAGCCCGAGGGTATCTTGAACGGTTCCACCAGAAAGGAGCGCAGCAGGAACACAAGCAGGATAATCGGGAAGAAGCTCTTCGGGTATTCGACCCACCAGGGTTCCCTGCCGTCCCCGCCCCGGCGTTTGTGCAGGACGAAAATGTCCAACATCCAGACCGCGCCGGTCACCAGTAACAGGACCAGCATCAGCAGTGCGAAATTCATCTGATGTTCACCTTGTTATTCAGACCGCGTGCGGGTCACTTGTTTTCCACCTGCAGAATGGCGAGGAAAGCCTCCTGCGGTATTTCAACGGTACCGATCTGCTTCATGCGTTTCTTGCCGGCCTTCTGTTTTTCCAACAACTTCTTCTTGCGCGTGATGTCGCCGCCGTAGCACTTGGCGAGAACGTTTTTTCGCATTGCCTTCACGGTTTCGCGCGCGATGATGTGCGCCCCGATCGCGGCCTGTACGGCCACATCGAACATCTGCCGCGGAATGAGTTCGCGCATGCGGCTGGCCAGTTCGCGTCCGCGGTACTGGCTGTTGGAGCGGTGCACGATCAGCGACAACGCGTCCACCTTTTCGGCATTGATCAGAATGTCCAGCTTGACCAGGTCGGCCGCGCGGAATTCCCTGAAATCGTAGTCCAGCGAGGCATAGCCGCGGCTCACCGACTTGAGCTTGTCGAAGAAATCCATGACCACCTCGTTGAGCGGCAGTTCGTAGGTAAGCATCACCTGCCGACCCATGTACTGCATGTTCTTCTGTGCGCCGCGCTTGTTGTTGCACAGGGTCATCACCGGTCCGACGTACTCCTGTGGCATCAGGATGGTGGCGGTGATGATCGGCTCGCGGATTTCCTCGATCCTGGACGGATCGGGAAGCTTGGATGGATTCTCGATTTCCAATACCGCGCCGTCGCGCATCTGTACCTGGTACACCACCGTCGGCGCGGTAGTGATCAGCGACATGTCGTACTCGCGTTCCAGGCGCTCCTGCACGATATCCATATGCAGCAATCCGAGGAATCCGCAACGGAATCCGAAGCCAAGCGCCTGCGAGGTTTCCGGCTCGTAGTGCAACGACGAATCGTTCAGGTGCAGTTTTTCGAGCGCGTCGCGCAGCGCCTCGTATTGGTTGGATTCCACCGGGTACAGGCCGGCGAACACTTGCGGCTTGATTTCTTTGAAGCCGGGCAACGGCGCCGACGCAGGCTTGTCCGCCGACGTCACGGTGTCGCCCACCTGTGCCGCCTTGAGTTCCTTGATCCCGGCGATGACGAAACCCACTTCGCCGGCGGAAAGCGTGTCGCGCGACTGCGACTTGGGCGTGAACACGCCGACCTGCTCGCACAGGTGCGTGGACTTGTTGGCCATGAGCAGCAGCTTGTCCTTGGGCTTGAGCGTGCCGTCCACCACCCGGACCAGCATCACCACGCCGACGTAGTTGTCGAACCAGGAATCGATAATCAGGGCTTTCAGGGGAGCGGCCAGGGTTCCACGCGGCGGCGGGATGCGCGCAATTACCGCATCCAGGATATCTTCCACTCCTTCGCCGGTTTTGGCGCTAGCCCGCACTGCCTCCTTGGCGGGAATGCCGATGATGTCCTCGATCTCGGAAATGACGCGATCCGGATCGGCCGAGGGCAGGTCGATCTTGTTGAGGACCGGTACCACTTCAACGCCCTGCTCGATCGCGGCGTAGCAGTTGGCAACCGTTTGCGCTTCCACACCCTGGGAGGCGTCCACCACCAGCAGGGCACCCTCGCAGGCCGCCAGCGAGCGGCTGACTTCGTAGGAGAAGTCCACATGTCCCGGGGTGTCGATCAGGTTGAACTGGTACTCGCGGCCATCGCGGGCACGGTAGCGCAGCGCCGCAGTCTGGGCCTTGATGGTGATGCCGCGCTCCCGCTCGAGGTCCATGGAGTCGAGAACCTGTTCTTCCATCTCCCGGTCGGACAATCCACCGCAAATCTGGATGATGCGGTCCGCAAGCGTGGATTTGCCGTGGTCGATATGGGCAATGACCGAAAAGTTGCGGATATGCTGCATCAGAAAAAAGGGCACGTGACGTGCCCTTTCATGTGGCTCTCAAAGCCGTGAATTGTATCGGATTTTGCGCTCGAACGAAGGGGTTTTGCGGACGCGGCCCCCGGTCTGGATCAGTTGCCGTCGAGCCGCAGCGGAACGTACAAAGCGCCGTCGCCGCGCCGGATCAACAGTGCCACGCTCTTGGCCTTTTCGAATTGGTTGATCAACTGGGTCAGTTGCTCGACCGATTTGACGTCCTGGTTGTTGAGCGCCATGAGTACGTCGCCGCGGCGGATTCCGGCCTTGGCCGCCGCCCCCTGTACGTCTTCCACCAACAGCCCTCCGCCAATGGCGAGTTCCTTACGCTGCTCCGCGGACAGTTCACTTACCGTCAAACCGAGCCTCGCCACCACATTGCCAGCCTTGCTGTCGCGGCGGCCCGGGCGCTGGGCGACTTTCTCTTCAGGCATCTCGCCCACAGTGACGGTGACATCCTTTGCCGCACCCTTGCGCCAGATCTGCGTTGCGACTTTGGCGCCGGGCCGGGTCTGGGCCACTATGCGCGGCAGGTCGGAAGACGAGTTCACCGTCTTGCCGTCGAACTTGAGGATCACGTCGGAGGCTTCGAGCCCTGCCTTGTCCGCAGGGCCGCCTTTTTCCACGGAATTGACCAGAGCGCCGGCCGCCTTCGGCAAACCGAACGATTCGGCGAGTTCCTTGGTGACTTCCTGGATAACCACACCGATGCGTCCCCGGCTGACGCGTCCGGCGGTCCGCAGCTGATGCGTGATGTCCATCGCCACGTCGATCGGTATCGCGAACGACAGCCCCATGAAACCGCCGGTGCGGCTGTAGATCTGCGAATTTATGCCGACTACCTCGCCCTTGAGATTGAACAGCGGGCCGCCGGAGTTGCCGGGATTGATCGCCACGTCGGTCTGGATGAAGGGTACGTAATTCTCCTGCGGCAGCGAGCGGCCTTTGGCGCTGACAATGCCCGCGGTCACGGTACTCTCGAAACCGAACGGAGATCCGATCGCCAGCACCCATTCGCCGACCTTGAGCCGCTCAGGATCCCCGATCTTCACCGCAGGCAATCCGCTTGCCTCGATTTTGATCACCGCGACATCGGTGCGCTTGTCCGACCCGATGACTTTGGCCTTGAACTCGCGCTTGTCGTTGAGCTTCACGTTGATATCCTCGGCGGCTTCAACGACGTGGGCGTTGGTGAGAATGTAACCGTCGGCGCTTATGATGAATCCGGACCCGAGCGAACGGGCTTCGTAATCGCGCGGCTGCTGCGGTCCGTAACGACGGAAGAATTCGTAAAAAGGATCATCCTCCGGCACTGGAGACTGAGGGCCGCTGCGCGCCGCCGAGGTAGTGCTGACGTTCACTACCGCCGGGCCCTGCTTCTCCACCAACTCGGTGAAATCCGGCAGTCCCTGGACCTGGGCGACACCCGCCTGTGGCAACAACAGCAGAAGGCAGAAGGAAAGGATGGCTGTTCTGTACATCGGGAATATTCTCTGTGAGGAAACTTGAATTGAAGAAAGCAACGTTACTTGCCGCGGAAGGATACGGAATTGGCGATCTGCATGACCGTGGATGCCGGCGCTTCGCCGAGGACAGTCACGACCTGATCGTTGATGGTTCGGGTGTAAATGTTGATGGCACCCTGATGCGACAGGCCCTCGTTGATCCGGGTCCGGTTTGCCATCGGCTCAATGAAGACCGACACCGCCGCCAGTCCGTCCGAAAACACCATGTGGGTCACCGGAATCGAGTTGCCGAGCTTGCTGCGGCGCATCTCCATGATCTTGCGGAATCCTGCGGGGAAACTCTTCACGGCCCAGCCCGATTCGACGTTGCTGGTCAGGTTGTGCGCGAAACGATCCACCCGCCACTCGGGGAAGCTCACGCTGAACGAGGGTTTGACCATTTCGCGGCTGATACCGCTGCCGATCGCGAGCTGGGTAAAGCTGAACTGCTCCACCACGTTGTGGCGTTCATTGACCATGCGTGCCTTGAGCAGCAGCCCTGAATTCGCCTCCGCCCAGAACTTGTGTCCATAGCGCATGCCGTCACGCGGCTCCAGTACCAGCGCCTGCGAGTCGAAGCCCGCTATGCGTTCCGGGTCGCCCTTGCGGATCTGGTAATACGTGGTGAGCGCCGAGAGTTGATCCGGCAGCAGCGCCGGGAAGCTGCGCCGTGCCACGCGCTTCTCGCTACGCATGATCTTGGCGTCGA
>JANOGP010000402.1:0-11796 GCA_031406075.1 Betaproteobacteria bacterium | reverse complement strand
CGACGGCACCGCGCCGCGGCGGAAAGAAATCAAAAACGCCACCGTTAGCGTTTCCGAGACGCGCGGGCGGCCGATGTCGCGGGCCTATTTGCACCAGGAGTCCACAACCTTTTTCCCGCGCTCGGTTTCCTGCGCGATTTCCGCTTCGTTCAGGTACACCGGCTCGCCATTTGCATTGTAGCGGGTAATACGCGCGCCGCTCTGCACGCGCGCCAGCTGCGCCTTGGCCTGCTCACAATTTTTCATCTTTTCCGCCGCTTCTGCGGCGGCTTTTTTCTCCGCGGCTTCCTTTTCAGCGGCTTCCACGCGCCGACGGTTGAATTCCGCATCCTTTTCTACATAAGTCTTCGCCGCCGCCGCGTCAGGAGCCGCCGCATCAGGAGCCGTCGTCGTTGGCCCCGGAACGCGGGGTTTTACGGTAACCGGCTGCTTGACATTCGGCGGCGGCGGCTGGTCCGAGTAATGCACCTTGCCCTCGGCATCGGTCCACTTGTACAGCTCGCCCAGTGCCGGCATCGCCAGCAGGCAGGTGCAGGCAAGCATCGTCAGCAGAGCGCTGGTCATGGGAAATCTGGGCATGAACTCTCCTTTGGCTAGATGCGAAACGGCGGGTAGCGTTTCTGTGCGATTGCCAGCTCCGCGTGCTCCTTTGCGACCCTGGCGTGCGCGACTGCGGCTGCCAGGTCTCCCTCGTCGAAAGCTTGCCGGGCGCCGCGAATTGCCTCTTGTGCAGTGGTCCAGAGCATTTGCTGCGCTTCAGCACGCCTGACGGCCCGTTCGGCCTGCGCGATTGCCGTGCGGGCCACTTCCGCGTTGAGTGCCTGCCCGGGTCTGGTTGCGACACCCGATGCGCAACCCAGCGTCGCGAATCCGAAAGCCGAAACAATACAAGCGCTCATGTGCAACAAACGCCGGTACCGGCCCATATGTTTACAACTCCTAGTGTCGTCACAGAAAATTTCGTTCCCGTCAAACATATCCGCTCACGCCCCTCGGGTCAACGAAAACCCCTCGTGGAGTTCGGCGTTTACCATGCAAAAGTCGATCGGTATAATGGCCTCTTTGTGAAGGATCAAAAGCATGCGAGTCCTGCATAAGGCCCTCACCTTTGACGACGTACTGCTGGTTCCCGCCCATTCCACCGTTCTCCCCCGCGACGTCAGCCTGGCGACGCGCCTGACCAAAAACATCTCGCTCAACATCCCGATCGTTTCTGCGGCCATGGATACGGTCACGGAGGCGAGGCTGGCCATCGCCATGGCGCAGGAAGGCGGAATCGGCATTCTGCACAAGAACATGCCGCCGAAGGCACAGGCCGTGCAAGGGGCAAAAGTGAAGCGCTTCGAAAGCGGTGTGGTGAAAGACCCGATCACGATTTCGCAGGATATGACGGTACGCGATGTCCTGAACCTGATCCGCCAGCACAAGATCTCTGGACTGCCAGTCGTGGATGCCTCCAATGTGGTCGGTATTGTCACCAACCGCGATCTGCGTTTTGAGAGCAATCTCGACCAGCCGGTGAAGAACATCATGACCCCGCGCGAACGGCTGGTAACGGTCAGGGAAGGCGTGAGTAGCGAGGAAGCGATGCGCTTGTTGCACCAGCATCGCCTGGAAAGGGTACTGGTCGTTAACGAAGAATTCGAATTGCGCGGGCTCATTACCGTGAAGGACATCCTTAAATCCTCCGAGCATCCGAACGCCAGCAAGGATCATCTCGGGCGCCTGCGCGTCGGGGCGGCGGTCGGCGTGGGCGAGGGCACTGAAGAGCGGGTGGAACTGCTGGTCGAAGCCGGCGTGGACGTATTGGTGGTGGACACCGCGCATGGCCACTCTCAGGCCGTGCTGGACCGGGTG
Source organism: Betaproteobacteria bacterium (assembly GCA_031406075.1). GTDB lineage: Bacteria > Pseudomonadota > Gammaproteobacteria > Burkholderiales > JACQAP01 > JACQAP01. The sequence goes on along the minus strand of JANOGP010000402.1, from coordinate 9,939 downwards.
CGCTGGATCAAGCGCAAGTTTCCCGGGGCGCAGGTCATCGGCGGCAATATTGCCACGGCGGCCGCGGCAAAGGCGCTTCTGGACCAGGGCGCCGACGGAGTGAAGGTCGGCATCGGCCCGGGTTCGATTTGCACCACGCGCATCGTCGCGGGCGTGGGCGTACCCCAGATCACAGCGATCAACAACGTCGCCACCGCGCTGGAAGGCACCGGCATACCGATGATCGCCGACGGCGGCATCCGCTATTCGGGCGACATCGCCAAAGCGATCTCCGCGGGTGCCGATTCGGTCATGCTCGGCGGGCTGTTCGCCGGCACCGAGGAAGCGCCCGGCGAGATCGAATTGTTCCAGGGGCGCTCGTACAAATCTTATCGCGGCATGGGGTCGCTGGGCGCGATGCAACAGGGTTCCAGCGACCGTTATTTCCAGGACGATGAAGACAGCGCCGACAAGCTTGTCCCCGAAGGTGTGGAAGGCCGCGTCCCCTACAAGGGCAGTGTCGTACAGGTCGTGCACCAGTTGATGGGAGGGCTGCGTTCGGCGATGGGTTACCTCGGTTGCGCGACCATTCGCGAAGTCAGGGATCGCGCCGAGTTCGTGGAAATCACCAGCGCCGGCGTGCGCGAGTCCCACGTCCACGACGTGCAGATCGTCAAGGAAGCACCGAACTATCACGTCGAATAGGATTGAGGATTTTGGAATGAGGATTGGGCTGAAAACAGAACCGGGGTTCCCTCAGGCCCCAGTCCTCGATCCTCAATCCTGAAATGCAACACGACAAAATCCTCATCCTCGATTTCGGCGCCCAATACGCGCAGTTGATCGCGCGCCGCGTCCGCGAGGCGGGCGTGTACTGCGAACTGCATCCCTTCGACGTCAGCGAGCAATTCATCCGTGACTTCAGTCCGTGCGGCATCATTCTGTCAGGCGGGCCGAGTTCGGTTACCGAAGAAGAAACGCCGCGCGCGCCGCAGGCAATATTCGAGCTCGGGGTACCGGTGCTGGGCATCTGCTACGGCATGCAGACCATGGCGGCGCAACTCGGAGGCGCGGTGGAAAACGGCACGGTGCGCGAATTCGGCTACGCGCAGGTGCGTGCCCGCGGCCATTCGCGCCTGTTCGACGGCATACAGGACCGGACCAACGGGGAGGGCCACGGCCTGCTCGACGTGTGGATGAGCCACGGCGACAAGGTCACTGCGCTGCCGCCGGGCTTCAAGGTCATCGCATCCAACGAGACCACGCCGATCGCAGGCATGGCGGATGAGTCGCGCCGCTTCTACGCCGTGCAATTCCACCCGGAAGTCACGCACACCAGGCAGGGCAAGGCCATCTACGCCCGATTCGCGCGAGACATCTGTGCGGCCAAACCCGACTGGAACATGCCTGACTACATCGCCGAAGCGGTAGCGAAAATCCGCACGGCCGTAGGCAAGGAAGAGGTCATCCTGGGACTTTCCGGCGGAGTCGATTCTTCGGTCGCAGCGGCGCTGATCCACCGCGCCGTCGGCGAGCAGTTGACCTGCGTGTTCGTCGATACCGGGCTGTTGCGGCTCAACGAGGCTGCGCAGGTGAAACAGACATTCGCCGGCAACATGCACATGAAAGTCATCCACGTGGACGCGTCAACGCGATTCCTCGAGCAACTCGCGGGAGTCGCCGATCCCGAGGCCAAGCGCAAGATCATCGGGCGCGAGTTCGTGCACGTATTCCAGAGCGAGGCGGCGAAATTGCCGCGGGCCAAATGGCTGGCGCAGGGCACGATCTATCCGGACGTGATCGAATCGGCCGGCGCCACGACCAAGAAGGCGCAAAACATCAAGTCTCACCACAACGTGGGCGGCTTGCCGGACACTTTGCACCTGAAACTGCTGGAGCCGCTGCGCGACCTGTTCAAGGACGAAGTGCGCGAACTGGGCGTGGCGCTGGGACTGCCGCACGCGATAGTGTATCGCCATCCGTTCCCCGGTCCGGGGCTGGGGGTGCGCATTCTTGGCGAGGTCAAGCGGGAGTATGCCGATCTGCTGCGCCGCGCGGACGCCATTTTCATCGAGGAATTGCGCGCCGCCCTAGTTTCCCCCCTCTCCCCCGGGGAGAGGGGCGGGGGTGAGGGCGCTCCGACCACTTGGTACGACGCCACGGCACAGGCGTTCGCGGTGTTCCTGCCGGTCAAATCGGTCGGCGTCATGGGCGACGGCCGCACCTACGAGTACGTGGTGGCCCTGCGGGCGGTACAGACCCAGGATTTCATGACCGCGCACTGGGCCGAATTGCCCCACGCCCTGTTATCCAAGGTTTCAAACCGCATCATTAACGAGGTACGCGGCATCAACCGGGTGGTGTACGACGTTTCCGGCAAGCCACCCGCCACCATCGAATGGGAATGACCCGGTTGGACAAGGCTGGGAGTGTCTCATCTTGATTGTGAGATATATTTCATAACTATAAGATTGTAAACGTGTCTGATCAGGATTTCATGCGTGAAGCGCTGGCGCTCGCGGAACAAGCGCGAGGCGCAGGAGAAGTGCCGGTCGGCGCCGTGGTGGTGAGGGACGGAGTTGTCATCGGCGGCGGTTTCAATTCCCCCATCGGCCGCCACGATCCGTCCGCCCATGCGGAGATCCTGGCACTGCGGACCGCAGCGGCAGCCCTTGGCAATTACCGGCTGAGCGGCTGCACGCTTTTCGTCACTCTCGAGCCCTGCGTGATGTGCTCGGGGGCGATCCTGCACGCGCGAATTGGCCGGGTGGTCTATGGTGCGCGGGACCCCAAGACCGGCGCCTGCGGCAGCGTGCTGAACCTGTTTGCCGAAGGCAGGCTTAATCACCAGACCGCGGTTGAAGGTGGAGTGCTCGCCGCGGAAAGCGGCCAGTTGTTGAAGAGCTTCTTTCAGGAGCGCAGAGAGGCGAACGGACAGTGAAATCCATTGTGGTGCAGGTTCCCGTGCAGACGCTGGAAGTCTTCGATGGGGGCAGCCTTTTGGCGCGTTACCCGGTTTCGACCTCGAACAGGGGTACCGGGGAAAGGAACGGAAGTTTCTGTACGCCGCGCGGCCGGCATCTGGTGCGCGCCAGAATTGGCGCCGGTGCAGCGCCCAACACCGTGTTCGTCAAACGCCGACCCACAGGGGAGGTGTACACCCCCGATCTGGCAGCGCGCTTTCCCGGTCGCGACTGGATACTTACCCGCATCCTGTGGCTATCCGGTTGCGAGCCCGGCTTCAATCGTCTGGGCGAAGTGGATACCATGCGCCGCTACATCTACATCCACGGCAGCCCGGATTCGGTGGTCATAGGCAGTCCCGGCTCGATCGGCTGCATCCGCATGCAAAACCGCGACATCCTCGAACTATTCGATCTCATCGAACCAGGAACACCGGTCGATATACTCGATCTGCGGCCCGTGTGAGGGCGGCGTTCGCAACTGCCGCGACACCCGGCAGCAAATCGCTCGTTCGGACCAAACCCAACCAACAAGGAGAACCAATCAATGCGGTTGAAGGACAAGGTTTGCATCATCACCGGCTCGGCCCGGGGAATCGGCCACGCCACCGCTCTTAAGTTTGCCCGGGAGGGGGCCAGGGTGGTGGTTTGTGACCTCGACCGCAAGGGTGTGGACGCAGTCGTGGCGGAGATCGAAAACGGCGGCGGGGAGGCGATCGGGTTCGTGGTCGACGTAGTCGACAGGGCCAGCATCGCGGCGATGGTGAAGGGCGTTACGGCACGGTACGGACGCATCGACACGCTGGTGAACAACGCCGGGATCGTCGAGGACTCGCAGTTCAGGAAAATGTCCGACGAGCAGTTCGATCGCGTCATCGACGTCAACCTGAAAGGCACCTACAACTGCACTCGCGCGGTCGTGGACGTGATGCTGGCGCAGAACTCGGGGGTCATCCTGAACGCCTCGTCCATCGTCGGTCTGTACGGCAATTTCGGCCAGACCAACTACGCGGCGAGCAAGTTCGGCGTGATTGGCATGGCCAAGACCTGGGCGCGAGAACTGGGTCGCAAGGGCATTCGTGCCAACGCGGTGTGTCCCGGGTTCGTCGAAACCCCGATCCTGAAGACCATCCCGGAAAAGGTGATGCGGGCGCTGATCGAGCGCGTGCCGCTGGGACGCCTGGCAAAACCGGAGGAAATCGCCAATACCTACGCTTTCCTGGCGTCGGACGAAGCCAGCTACATCAACGGTGCGGTAATCGAAGTGGGCGGCGGCGCCACGATCTAACCCGGATATTGCGAACCTGTCCCGCCGCGAACATCCATGGCCGCACACCAAGTCAGCGTCCGTGTAGCCGACTGGAACGTCGATCGGGACGCGTTGCGCGCCGTACGCGAGCAGGTCTTCGTGCGCGAGCAGTCCGTGCCTGTCGAACTGGAGTGGGACGAATTCGATGCGCTGTGCCAGCACGTCGTTGCCGAAGCCGCGGGCCAGGCGATCGGCACCGGAAGGCTGCTGCCCGATGGACACGTCGGGCGCATGGCGGTACTGGCGTCGTGGCGTGGCCGCGGCGTGGGCAGCGCGTTGCTCGATGTATTGCTGCGATTGGCGCGCGAGCGAGGCATCCCGCGGGTGATGCTCAACGCGCAGTCCCGGGTGGTGGCTTTCTATCGGCGGCACGGCTTTGTCGCGGAAGGCGAAGAATTCATCGAGGCGGGCATTCCGCACCGCTCGATGTGGCGCGACGTCTAGGAGGCTGTTGAAAAACTCGATGGCCGACCCAAACCGCACCACCAAGACACAAAGGCACCAAGAAAAACTGAGAAAGTTTCCAGGCTCCCATTTGCAATCCTTGGTGTCTTGGTGCCTTGGTGGTTATTTTCTCGGTTTTTGTCTCCGTACACTCGGCGTTCTCCGGCAATTTCAACAACCTGCTAACTGACGGAGGCCAGCGTAGAGAGCGATGGCGCCACGGTGAAGCGGAAGCGGCGGTCCTCGATCAGTTCTGCGTCGGGGCCGAAAGAGCGCTCGCGCAAACGCGCCTCGCCGCTTTGTTCAATCAGCAGCACCGAGGAGGCCCGGGTGCCGTAGCCCGGGGCGCGAATGAAGGCGGAGGACAGCAATTTTTCCAAGTCGCGACCGATGCCGGTTACGGGCAAGGCGTCGGCGGCGGCGGATCGGCGGTCGGCGAGCAACGCCAGCAGCGGCTCGGTCGGATCGTCGGGAATGCCGCCGAGCAGGGCCTGCATTTCGCGCTTTCCGCGCGCAACCTTGGGCCAGGGCGTATCCAGAAGGTGATTGCTTAGGCCGTAGAGACCCGGCTCGAGTGCTTGTGGCCTCGCGCCGCGGTTGGAAACGTAATGCACGCCTTCGGAATCGCCGACCAGGAGATTGAAGCCGTGATAATCGGCCCCGGCGCTGGCCACGGCCGTGGCATAGGAGGCTGCGGAAGAAACGTCTACCAGATAGCGCGCCACCAGTTCTCCGCGGGAGCGTGATCCGGTCTTGGGGCGGTTGCCGTCACGGTAATTGGTGACCGCCGCCCAGCGGCCGTCACGCGTCACACCCATCCAGGTACCGCCTTTTTCCAGATCGCGGCCCGCCAGAACATGCGGCGCATTCGTCCAGAAATGCGCGTACTCGGTCGGTCGCGCGAAGAATTCGTCGCGATTGGCGGCAAGCACCAGTGCATGCCCGGGCACGACGCGATGCGCAAACAGGATCAGGCACATAGCTCTTCGAAGCACTCGGTATGGCGCCGGCTGCCGGGCTCGAGATAGTCCTCCAGCTTCGTCTCGGCGGTCAGGCTACCAAGCTGCGCCTCGAATGCCGGCGCATCGTTCACCCCTTCATAGACTTCCATCCATAATCCCGGTTCGTCACGTTTGGACAGCAGGCGGCCGCGAACACCACTGCGCACCAGTAGTTGGGACTGCATGCTGCGCACCGCAGCCCCGGCCCGTTGCGGCTGCGTCACGCGATAGTAGACGTAATAGCAGAGGGCCAAGGTTCGGCGGCACCTGGCTTCAGTGCGCTGGAGGTGCGCCGCCCGGTGGCGAGATGCTCACTCCGGGGCCATCGGCGCTACGCAGCTTCAGTTGATCGCCATCCCATTCGGTCTGGACCACCGCGAGCAGGTCGTCCCCGCCATCGGGCGCAGGGGCACCATTCACCACCATGCCGCGCGACTGACCGTCTGCGCCCAAAAGCGCGTCGCCGGCCACGGCCGGGCCTTCGGCGTGTCCGAAGCGCAGCGCACGTTTGACTTCGCCCAGGTAATGCGTACGCGCGACAATTTCCTGCCCTGGATAACAGCCTTTCTGGAAATCGACGCCGCCGATCGCGTCCAGCGCCACCATCTGCGGAACGAACTGCTCCCGGGTGGCAGTGGTAATCCAGGGAATGCCGGCGCGGATTTGCAGCCAATTCCAGCAGTCCATTCCAGCCGGAGTGGCCTGGCGGGCAAGCACCTCCCACAGACCGGCGATATCCGGCCGTGGCGCAATTGCCAGAAACGCACCTCCAGACAGCCGCAATAGCGTGGCGCCCGGGTACTGGACCGATTCGAGCGGCAGGCGCGGGGGCTCGCCCAGAGATAGTCGCAGTAGCTCGACCGCATCCGGACCGGCGATGCCAATGGCGTGTATTGCGGTTTCGTGCCCCAATTCGACCCGGGACCGCAGAATGAATTTGTGTAATCTCTCGGCCAGCACCACGCCCGACTCGGCGGGCAGATGCATCAAGTAAGCTTGCGGTATCTGCATCAGCAAAAAATCGGCGATCAGGCGGCCCTTTGGCGTGCAGTACCCGCCATAGCGCGCTGCAGTCGGCGTGACCTGCAGCACGTCGCAGGTCAGTTGCCCCTGCAGAAAGGTCTGCGCGTCGGCGCCGGAAATGCGCAGCAGTTCGAAATGGCTCAACGGGCAGACCACTGCGCGCGCGCGCGCCGCCTCGAGTTCGTGCTGCGGATCGCCAAAATGCGCGTGCGGGGCGCCGTGCGCGGCGTCGGCGATCTGGTTCCAGTCGTAGGGGTGTCCCATGGTTCAAGAATGCGCTTTTGTGGCGATTATAAGTCCACAGGTCGAGGAGAACGAATGCTGCGCATTAGCATCGCCCCGTCACCCACGCTGGCTACCCTGCTGGTAGTCGTGCATTTGATCGCGGGTACGTGCGTGTTCGTCTTCCTGCCGGCCTGGTGGGCGGTGGCCATTCTGACCACTGCGCTGTGCGCGAGCCTGGTTTTCCATCTGCGCCACGACGCGCTGCGGCTGTCGAATGATGCGGTGATCGAGGTGACGCTGCGCGACCAGGGGCGCTGCGAACTGCTGACCCGCGGCGGCGCAGTGATCGAAGGCACGGTAGCGGGCTCATCCTTCGTTTCCGGATGGTTTACGGTGGTTAACGTACGCGACGGCGGGCGCAGGCTCCAATCGGTGGTGGTGATGCCGGACTGCGCTGCGGCGGAAGACCGGCGCCGGCTGCGCGTCTGGCTGCGCTATCGTGCGCACCCGGAAATGCCGGATTCATCGTCCCTGTAACACGGTGTCGCGGGCGACCTGAAGTTGCTGGGGATAGTCGCGGCTGAAATGCAGGCCCCGGCTCTCGTGCCGCAGCATTGCGCTCCTGACGATCAAGTCGGCGGTGGCCACAAGGTTGCGCAGGTCAAGCAGGTCCGCCGTGACCCGGAAATTGGAGTAGTACTCCTGGATCTCGTCTGTCAACAGACGAATGCGATGCTGCGCACGTTCCAGCCGCTTATTGGTGCGGACGATGCCGACGTAGTCCCACATGAAACGCCGCAACTCGTCCCAGTTGTGCGAAATGACGATCTCTTCGTCCGCATCGGTGACGCGACTTTCGTCCCAATGGGGCAGGGCAGGGGAACGAGGGCTCTGTAGCCCAAGGATGTGGCGGGCGGCGGCCTGACCGAAGACCAGACATTCAAGCAGCGAGTTGCTGGCGAGACGGTTGGCGCCGTGCAGACCTGTATGCGCGGTCTCGCCCACCGCGTACAGGCCCGCGAGGTCAGTGCAGGCGTTCCGGTCCGTCTGTATTCCGCCGCAGGTATAGTGTGCCGCCGGAACCACCGGGATGGGCTGACGCGAGATGTCGATGCCCAGTTCCAGGCAGCGGGCGTAAATGTTGGGGAAGTGTTCTTTCAGGAAGGCCGAAGGCTTATGGGTGATGTCCAGGTAAACGCAGTCCAGGCCGCGCTTCTTCATTTCGAAGTCGATGGCGCGCGCCACCACGTCGCGAGGCGCCAGTTCGGCGCGCGGATCATGCGCCGGCATGAAACGGCTGCCATCCGCGAGCCGCAGTACCCCGCCTTCCCCACGCACCGCTTCCGAGATCAGATACGACTTCGCGTGGGGGTGATACAAGCACGTCGGGTGGAACTGGATGAACTCCATGTTCGCCACCTTGCAGCCGGCGCGCCAGCCTATGGCGATGCCGTCTCCGGTCGCAGTGTCCGGGTTGGTGGTATACAGGTAGACCTTGCCGGCGCCGCCGGTCGCGAGCACAACCTGCTCGGCGCCGATCGTGACCACCTGTCCGGCAGTCTCGTCGAGCGCGTAGAGCCCGAGGCAGCGCCGCTCGGGCCGTCCAATCTTGGGCCCGGTGATCAGATCGACGGCCATGTGATGCTCAAGCACCGTGATGTTCGGATGCGCCTTAATCTTGGCTTCCAGCGTCGTCTGCACCGCGTGCCCGGTGGCGTCGGCGGCATGGATTACGCGGCGATGGCTGTGGCCGCCCTCCCGGGTGAGGTGATAGCCGACGTCGCTGGTTTCATCCCGGGTGAAGGGAACGCCTTGCCCGATGAGCCATTCGATGGCCCGACGCCCGCCCTTGACCACGTAACCGGTAATCTCGGCGTTGCACAGTCCCGCGCCCGCGATCTCAGTATCGCGGATGTGGTCCTCCGGCGAGTCTTCCTTGGCAAGGACCGCGGCGATGCCGCCCTGGGCCCAATTGGAGGCGCCATCCAGGAATTCGCGCTTGGTGATGATGCCGACTTTCAGGTCGTCGGCCAGATTGAGCGCGACGGTAAGGCCGGCAAGGCCGCTGCCGACGATCGCGACATCGAAACGCCTCATGTTTTTCTCGCTGGTTGGGAGCGCGGCAGTGTAACCCAACGGCCAGTGCGGGACCGGCGCCGGACAGGTAACCCCTGTTAAGGGTGAACTAATGCCGCAAATTCGCTGTCTGTGGCTTAGCAAATCGCGGTGCGTTTCCTGGAAAAGTCTCGGCGGGTATACTTAGGCGCCCATTCGAGGCGCCAATGCAATCAATAACCAGAATATTCAGGAAATGTGGCTAGATGGGCGACCGTGAAGTCGACCAGCAGTTGGTCGAGCGGGCTCAACGCGGAGACAAACGGGCTTTCGAGCTGTTGGTGGCGAAGTATCAGCGTAAGCTCGGGCGCCTGCTGTCCCGCTTCATTCGCGATTCTGCCGAAGTGGAAGACGTCACCCAGGAGGCATTCATCAAGGCCTACCGGGCGTTGCCCTCGTTCCGGGGCGATAGCGCGTTTTACACCTGGCTGTACCGGATCGGCATCAACACGGCGAAGAATTACCTGGTGGCGATGGGGCGCCGCGCTCCCACGACCACCGAGTTCGACAGCGAGGAGGCTGAAAACTTCGAGGACGGCGACCAACTCCGGGACTTGAATACCCCCGAAGCGGAACTGATGACCAGACAGATAGCGGCCACCGTGAACCAGACGATGGAAGAGTTGCCTGAGGAATTGCGCACCGCGATCACGCTGCGCGAGATCGAGGGCATGAGCTACGAGGACATCGCAAACGTGATGAACTGCCCCATCGGCACGGTGCGTTCGCGGATTTTCCGGGCACGCGAGACCATCGCGGACAGGTTGCGCCCGTTGCTGGGTACGAGCAAAGACAAGAGGTGGTGAGTATGGAGCGAATCTCTGCATTCATGGACGGCGAACTTGGGGACCACGAGGCCGCCGGTCAGGTGAGGCGGCTG
>JANOGP010000383.1:0-3162 GCA_031406075.1 Betaproteobacteria bacterium | reverse complement strand
GTGCATTTCCAGGTCAACCGCTCTCGGGTCTGACCTCGAAATGCACCTTTAGCGATCCCTTTCACGGCTCTCCCTTTTGTGATAGGAAAATCAATCCTCCCTAATCCTGCCCGGCGCCGGCGTCCGGTGCCGATGCAACGCTGCAGTGATGCCTGAGCGGGTGCCCCGCCGACCCCAACGTGGGTGTTCTTTCTTCACGACGATAGCGAAGTCTCATGCAGGTATTCCCCAAGCCAAAGCTGGATCAACCGGCACTGAGGCCATTCGTCGATGACACACTTATCCGCGTTCCGATGACGATGTTCTGTTCGCTTCCGTACATAAGGCGGGCAAATGTCGCATCCGGCTCCGGCCCGGGGGCTTCCCACATCAAAACGCTCACCACGGAGGATTCTTTTCAATACCCGCTCGACGGGTGCCCTTGAGGGGTACACGGAGGAAAACCAAGAACGAGGGAAAACATGCAGGAGTTAAAAGCAGGCGTGGCGCCGAAGTGACCACCGATACCAGGTTTTAACCCTCGAATGCTTTTTTGCTCTTGCCCTTCCTCCGCGTCCTTGGTGAATGCTTTTGAGCCCTGCAATCCGCCTACCAATCGCCACCACCCACAGAAAAGTCTGAAGGACCAAAAAAAGGAAAGGACCCTCGCGGATCCTTTTCTTTGTTGGTCCTTCAGACTCTTGTGGTCGACTGACTGAAACTCGTTACGTTCGTCTCGTGAGACCGATGATGAGACTGGCCACGAACAGCACCAGAAAGACGAAGAAAACGATCTTCGCTATCGCGATGCCGCCGAACCCGAAAATGCCGGCGATGATGGCGATCACAAAAAATACCGCAGTGTAATAGAGCATCACTGAGTCCTTTCCTCGCAGATGGCGAACGCGCAGTTTGGTTTCTACCATTTAGCTTCTTGGGGGATAGCCATTACCTCGATCTCGACGCGGCGATTCTCGTCGCGGCCTGCCGCAGTGGTGTTGGTTGCGACCGGGTGGCGCTCGCCTTGACTCGAAGGGTGGATGCGGTCGGCGTCTATGCCCCGGCTGACCAGGTAGGCCTTGACCGCGTCGGCGCGGCGAATCGACAGCGCCATGTTGTAGGCATCGCTGCCGGGACGGCTGGTATGGCCGACGGGAAGGACGACCCTGAGGTTGCCTTCAAGCTTGTCGACCAGCTCGTCCAGCGCAGCCTTGCCGTCCGGCTTGATGACCGACTTGTCGATGTCGAACAGCGTGTCTGCGGACAGGATGATTTTCTCGACCGCGGGTGGCGCAACGTAAGTCACCACCACTGGAGCCACGGGGTCCGGGGAAATGTAGTCCCGGGTAACAGGGGTCCGGTCAACCGGGGTCGCGGCAACGGGAGTTGGCGTTGCGGCAGCCGCTACCGCCTTGGGCATGCGATCGGGGTCGCATTCCGCATTCCCAAGTGCCGACGTCCAGGCGCTGGTGTGCCAGCACACGCCGGTGCCGCTCCATACCACGGTGTTACTTCCAACGTCGCGCTCCTGGTCCGTCAAATAACCGGACTGCGCGCTGGCTTGCGTGGCCAGCGTAGGCAGAGCCATTGCTGCAACCAGCAGCAAAGCCCGCTGTCTTGTAAATGTGTTGTTCATACGGCTACCTCTGTAGAGCAGGTGCGGAATCACGGCTCGCATCATGATGCTCAGAGAAAGCAGTTCATATCGGGCCTTAACTACTTATCCCACTCTCACACGCGATGCTCTATGCGCTGGCGTACATCAAGGCGGGCAATATTTTTTGGTGCTTCAGACTTTTCTGTGGGTACAGGCAGTTAGGTGGGGCGCGTGCAAGTCGAGCGACGGAAAAAACGGAGGGGCCGGACCGCGCCCCTCCACCTCGAATCGTCGCGATTGCAGGCTTACTCGTTGCCCGCCCCCGCAGCCGGTGGCGGCGACGCCGGTCAGCGTCACCGCGGCCTTCGCCAAGGCTCGTCCGGCGACGGTTCCTCTGGTAGTGGTGATCGCCGCACCCGCAAGAATGGTTCCTTTGAAGTTCGAATCCGTCATCGTCGCGGCCTCGGCGACCCACCAATACACATTGCACGCCAGCGCGCCGTCGGGCGTGACCACCGAGAAGCGGGTGCCCGTGAGGGCGCCGGTCCCGCCGGTCCCGATCTTGAACAGTCAGATCCCGGTCGAGGGCCCGGCGAGCGTCAACGTGCCGGTTAGCGTGGCCGCTGCATCGAAGCAGTAGACACCGGGCGCGCGCGTGACGCCGGCAAGGGTGCCGGTGAGGGTCTCGTCGCAGGAGACGACCGCGAGCGCATCATACGCGCCGTTGAAGTCAGTTAAAAACTGAGCGGAGACCGGCGCGATGATCGCCCCCGTAATCGTGCAATTGGTCTGCGTGACTGTGGCCGTGACCGGGAATGGCTTGGCAGCCTGGTCGAGCTCGACTTCGGCCACCAGGTGTCCGCGCAGAAATGACCCGGGCAGCACGCGCCACGCGAGGCGCCTTGCGACGCCGGCCCTGCCGTCCGCATCGCGGATCTCGATCCAGCCTGCGCCCGACCACAAGCTCCCCTACGCTTCCGCGAGGCGCAGCTTGCCGTCGCTTGCACGCTCCAAGCGGGCATCGATCAGCGTCGCCGGTGCGAGCGCGATCAATGCGGCAGTAAAAGCGCCCAAGCCCAATGCGGGCGCGGCCCAACGCATTACTGTGCTCTGGCGCGGGTGAGCGTCGCCGTCGCGCTGACCATGCCTGGCGCGGACAGCGCTTCGACGCGCGCCGCCTCCAGGCGCACGTGCTGCGCTTGCAAAGCCGCGATCCAGCCGAGCCAGTCGGCGAAGGACACGGCACCGAATGTGATGTGCACGTGATCGGCGTCCGGGGCATCGATGCGCGTCAGCGCGCCGGACAACCGGGCAGCGTCAACCCGCGCTTGCGCGGCATGCGCACCAAAAGAAAAAGGACCCTCGCGGGTCCTTTTTCATTTCTGCCGGGAAGAAGTTCTTTCCCGGTCGAGTTCTCAGAACGGTGCCAGCCCTGCCGGCTGCGCTGCGCTGTCGCCGCTGATGCTGGCTCCAGTCGCCGTAACGGCGGTCTTCGCCAACGCTCGACCGACCAGGCTCGAACTTGTGCCGGTAAAGGTGACGGCCGATCCCGCGAGAATGTTTCCAAGGAACTGCGTATTGTCGAG
>JANOGP010000367.1:0-7115 GCA_031406075.1 Betaproteobacteria bacterium | reverse complement strand
TGGATTTTCCATCATCCAGTGGTTGGCAAAGGATGAGAGCCACGAATCCGAACCTGACGCCAGAGGATTTCGACTGGCTGCGCAAGATACAGGCGGCGACTGATGCGAAACGGGACTCGCCCCCCGTTCCAGTGGCAATCGCGGGCAAGCTTCGTACGTTCGGCTTTGTAACGCCGAATGGTCTCGGCGGTATTGCAATTACAGATCGGGGACGCGGAGTGTTGCTGGAACAAGACATGCGGGACGCCGAAGAGCGCTGAATCACTGACCTGGCCCCTCTAGCAGTACCATTCATGGGGGGCTCCATGGCAATATCGGGCAAACACTCGTGGATCGAAAACTCGGACGTCGTTTCGCTTTTTCCGACCCTGGTCTGGAAAATCCAGCTTCGAGCCGAGGTGCACGAACCGATCGACGCAGCCGCACTCGGACTGCTGCACTCGCTGCGGCAGGGACTGCCCGAGCTGAAGACCGGCGAAGCCTGGCAGTCGGGCCATGCCCTGCACCGGCGCGAGGAACTGCGCGAGCTTTGCGACTGCGTCAGCCGGGCGGCAGCGAGCGTCCTGCAGTTCCTTAACATCGGCGAACGCGCGATCGAAATCACCGGCTGCTGGGCGAACCTGTATGCGCCAGGCGCCGCGCACCGCGCGCACAGCCACCCCAGCAATTACCTGAGCGCGGTGTACTACGTGCGCACCTGGCCCGGCGCCGACAGCATCAACTTCCACGACCCGCGCAGCCAGACCGGCGTCATCAGGCCACCGGTCACGGAACTCACTGCCGCCAACACTGATCAGGTCGTGGTGCGGATTAGCAACGGTACGTTACTGGTGTTCCCTGCGTATTTGCATCACTCCGTCGATGCCAACGCCAGCGGCGAGGGCCGCGTGAGCGTGAGCTTCAACCTGATGTTTTCCGCGTTCACCGCTGTAATGAGCAAGCCGCTGTGGGGCGACTAGCGATATTGCATCGAGGTCAAGGGCGCTCGGCGGCGGGCGCTGCCATCGCCGGATACGCGGGGCGGATATCGAACTGCAGCCGGCGATGGGCGACGCGCAGCGCGTATTCAGCCTCCGCGGGGTTCGCCGCCCGAGAGAAGATGAATCCAAGGTAGCTCGCCCCGTCGGGAGGCGGCGCAATGACCTGGCCGGGCTCCGCCGTAATGGTCACCACGGTGACGCCAGCCACCGACTGCGCGGCGGCCAGGCCTTTGAGCCCATGGTAAATGCCGCGCCGTGGAATCGGGATCATCATGACTCCCGCGGCGCCGCTCTCGCCGGAAATGGCGAGCGGTTCCGCCGCCACCTGACGCAAAATCAGCTCCTCCAGACTCATGCCCAGCGAATGGGTGAGCACCCGCCCGCATAAGCCGCCGATGGAGCGGGCCGCGACCTCCAGAATCCAGACACCTTGGTCATTGATCCGCGCTTCGGCGTGGACCGGCCCGTCGGAGAGCTCGGCACAGCGACAGACCCGCGCCACCTCCTGATGAATGCGATTCTGAATTTCCGCCGGAAGCCGCGAAGGTGTGACGTAAATGGTTTCCTCGAAGTAGGGCCCGTCCAGGGGATCGGGTTTGTCGAACAACGCGAGAGTCGTGAGTTCGCCTCGTTTCAGCATGCCTTCCAGCGCGCACTCGGGCCCCGGAATGAAGTCCTCAATGATGATGCCCAGCTCCTGAGCATCGCGGTCGGCCCGGGACTGGATCGCCCGCACCCGGTTCACGGCCCGCACCAGCGCTGCGGAATCATCGGCGCGGATCACGCCGCGGCTCCCCGACAGACGCCGCGCCTTCACCACCACTGGAAACGTCAACTCGGGAACGAGTTTGCTGGGGTCATTGCCCGTCGGCAGGTGATGAAATTCAGGACACAGAAATTTCCGTTCCTGGAGCAGCCGGCGGAACGCCAGCTTGTCGCGCACCCGGCGCACCGCGTGGGCGGGATTGCCCGGCAGGCCAAGACGTTCCGCAAGCAGCGCCGCAAGCTCGATTCCGGAATCGTCCACCGCCAGCACGGCATCGAGGTTGCCGTTGATCTCCTGCAGAACGGTGTCGGCCGCCTGCTCCGGCCGGTCGAAATGCAGCGCCATGATCGGAGCCAGGCCCCAGGATGGCGCCAGTTGGTGGCAGTAATCGGCCGCAGCCACAATTTCCACGCCCACCTTTTTCGCGGCGGCCAGAAAATCCTGGTTCCGGTAGCCGGTGGTGGGCAGAAGCAGCAGGACGCGCTTCATGGAATCGACCGCGTCAGAAGGACTGCAGTTGCTGCTCGGTGGGTTCGGCGCAGCAGTACCACGGTTCCGACAGTCGGGGGATCGGAGATCCCAGGCTCCCCGCGAGTTTAGGCACGGGGCGCTCCGCAGACTCGTGGGCCATGCGCCAAATGGCGGCGAACACTTCGCGGCGCGCAAGACCTTCCTGTTCGCATCGGGCCACCTCAGCTTGCAGGTCCTGCTGCAGACGGTCCACCCGGGGATCGGCATGGACCCACGGGTAGCCCAGGAGTTTGGGATCGAAGGCCATGAGCCTCTCCTTGAAGCCGGCAAGTTTCAGCAGATAGGAGCCTTCGGGAACGAGCAGCCGGATGGTGAGCTGAACCGGGGGCACGCTCTCCGCGAGTTGCAGTTCCAGGAGGCGCTCCAGCAGGGCAATGTAGCCTTCTAACGTAGTCCAAGGAGTGAAGGCGACAAAGGTCGGGGCGAGCGCAATGCCGGCTTCGCGCGTGAGCGCCACCGCGCGGTCGAAGTCCCGGCTCGTATGGTTCTTGTCGAGAAAGCGCAGGATGTCGTCGTCCACAGCTTCCACCGCGGAGGTGATGAACAGGCACCCGCTGCGCCGCAACTCGGGCAGCAATTCGGCGTGATCGATGAGGTGCTGAATCTTGATGGTCGCGTCGAACGTGACGTGCGGGAATGCTTCGTGCAAGGCGCGCGCGAGCCTCATGCCATGGGTGGGACCGTTGAAGAAATCCGGGTCGCCGAAGGAAATATGGGTTGCGCCTTCTCTTACCTGCTGCCGGATGTCTTCCATCACCACGTCTACCGGGACGATGCGGAACTTTCCCTGGTACACCGGGACCACGGGGCAGTGCCGGCACAGGTGCTTGCAGCCCCGGCTGCCCTCTGCAAACCCGACGACTTGGGTAGATCCGTCCGGCAGCACCAGGTGGGCGTACAGCGAAAGCTTCGGCAGGCCGCTGCGGTCCGGCACCTGAAACGCGACCTTGCCCAGGCTGATGACCGGCTCGCTCTGGGTCAACGCCGTTCCCGTTGCATTTCCATTGGCCCGTAGTCGCTGGCAGAGGGAAAGCAGCGCGGGCTCCAACTCCCCGCCCAGCACCGTGCGCACGCGCAGTTCGCGCAGCAGCGCCTCATTCATGGGGGCGTACAGCCCGTAGACGCAGACGTGGGCGTTCGGCGCGAGCTGTTTGATACGGGGCAGGGCCTGCACCGCGATGCGGGTGGCGGTATGCATGCCCACGTAAAGAGCCACCAGGCCCGCGTCCTCCAGGATTTCGGGATCGAGCTTCTGCAGCGAAAGATCGAGGCAGGTCACCGCAAAGCCCTCGCGCTTGAGCCAGGCGGCAGGCTCCGCCAGGGCAAATGGCTGCCGCCCCAGCTCATAGGGGTTTATGAGGACGACCTTGAAGGGGCCAGTCGCTCCTGGCGCAGGATTTGGTGCAACCGGGGACAACATGGTTCAGCTATTTTGATTTCGGCCGCTGCTCGAAGGGCGCGGGGCCCGGCTCGCGGCTCTCCCCGGCCTCTTCCAGACGCTTGAGAAAGTGCTGCCACATCTTCTCCTGCTGCAGGCCGTAATCGTACAGCAGGTCCCACGAGTAGATCCCGGTGTCGTGGCCGTCGGAGAAAGTGAGCCGAACGGCGTAGTTGCCGACCGGCTCGATATGGCTGATCTCCACGTTTTTCTTTCCCGCCTGCAGCACTTCCTGCCCCGGGCCGTGGCCGCGCACTTCGGCGGAAGGCGAATAGACACGCAGGAACTCGCAAGGCAGCTGGAAGGTCTTGCCGTCGGCGAACGAGACTTCCAGCACCCGCGACTTCTGGTGAAGCTTGATTTCGGTGGGTCGTGGCGTTTTGGCGTCCATGGTGCCCTACAGGGGACGGTTCGCGCGGCGCCGTGCGGATGTGCCGCTGCTCGGCACCGCCAGCGTGCGGGTTTTAAGCCGTTAATCAGCCGCGGTGCGCCCCGCATTGACGCTCGCGGTCCGGTACGGCGCCACGGTCTACTTCTTCTTCTGTGACGGCGGGATATAGCCGGCGGCAACGTCGGCGCCGCTGCCGAAGAAATATTTCTCCGTCTGTTGCGCGAGGTAGTCGCGCGATTTTTTATCAGCGAGGTTGAGCTGGTTCTCGTTCACCAGCATCTTCTGCTGCTCGAGCCACTGCCTCCACGCTTCCTTCGACACGTTCTCGAAGATGCGCTTGCCGAGCTCGCCGGGAAAGGGCGGGAAATCGAACCCCTCGGCCTCGCGCCCGAGTTTGATGCACTTGACCATGCGCGCCATAAGGGAACTCCACAGGAGGTCCGTCGCAGGCACGACGACCCATACGTCTAGTATAGGACGATACGCTGCGCAACCGCGCGCAAAAACTCAGGGCGCCGCGTAACGATCCCTTGCTCGAATCAGCCAAGCTCGAATTCGATTCTCGCGTGTACCCGCAAAGCGCTACCAGAGAAAATCAAGCCCCGACCTCGGCCCGGCTCACCAGGACTTTGTCGACCAAGCCATATTTAACGGCTTCGCCCGCGCCGAAGAAGTTGTCGCGATCGGTATCACGCTCGATGGCCTTCATATCCTGGCCCGTGTGCTTGGCCATGATTTCGTTGAGCCGCTGTCGCAGGTACAAGATCTCCTTGGCGTGGATCTCGATGTCACTGGCTTTGCCTTCAAACCCGCCCAAAGGCTGGTGGATCAGCATGCGCGAGTTGGGCAGGCAGAAGCGCTTGCCCTTGGCCCCCGCGCACAGCAAAAGCGCTCCCATGCTTGCTGCCTGGCCGATGCACAGCGTGCTCACGTCCGGCTTGATAAACTGCATGGTGTCGTAAATTGCAAAACCCGCCGACACGATTCCGCCCGGGGAGTTGATGTAAAAGGAGATTTCCTTCTCCGGGTTGTCCGACTCCAGGAACAGCAACTGGGCGACGATCACGTTGGCTGACATCTCATCGATCGGCCCCACCAGGAATACAACGCGCTCCTTGAGCAGGCGCGAGTAGATGTCATAGGCGCGTTCGCCGCGCCCACTCTGCTCGACCACCATCGGAATCAGCCCGGTATCGCGGGGCCCGGTTCCACAGCGTTCCCGGATCATATGCGCTCTCCCATTAGGTCATTATCGTCAAGGCTCCTCCTCCACCCCCACGCACGAAACCCCGCTCGGATGACGCAAGATTGAGTTGAGAACCTTCGCGGCGCGACTCGCGGGGTCGCCCATGCGGAACTCAGCACATCTGCTTGCAATGAGCTCGAAAGCCGGTCGGCACCGCAACGACCGATCAATTCATAAGGCTCGCCCGCTACTTGTTTTTGCCGGGAATGGGAGCGGCCGGTTTAACCTGCGTTACGGCAACGGGCGACAATGGAACGGCGGACTTCGATTTCGCTTGCTTGGGCTTTTTAAATTCGCGATTACCTCGTGGATGTCCCTTGGCCATTTTTTCCTCCTAAAAGGATGGATCTGGTGCAAGGATTGCCAAACCCTACGATAGTCTGTGGTTTGGGTGATCAGAAAACGCAATGGAGATCCAAACCAGCTTCGCACCAGGCCCCTACAGTCTCTGCCGAATAGAGTTGTGGTGCAACAAGTCCCAGGAGATCATCCTTGTCTGCGTCGTTGCACCAGAACCGCATCAGTCACATCGCCTGTTACGCTTTCAATGATCAAGGCCATAAGGCGGCAAGGTGGTCAGGCGGGTGTCCTCGACATGGCCTCCGGTCGTGAAGTGATAGAGCGACTGGACGAACAGGGCAAGATGAATGGCCGGCTCCCAGGGCAGGACGTCCCAGGGTATCGGAAACGGTGCGCAGAACGATGACTGCGATCGTGAAGGCAGGGAGATGCTGCTGGAAGGAGAGATTCCGGTCGACAGTGACGAATACGTCAAACGTCTGGACCGGCACCCGAATGCCGGGAAAGACCGGGGTGCCCCCCATCACTTCGGGGCTGCAGGAAATGACTGGCTTGCTCATGCCGTCAGACTACTTCCAACTCCAAGACGGGTGCAACGCGGCGGTTAACGCGTTGTTCAGTGGTGCGCTTTAGCGCCCGCGTGCAAGCGGTTGTCAGGTGCGCTATCCTGCGCACGGTTATACCGCCTTGCAAATGGAGAATGCATATGGGTAACACAGCACTGGAAAAAGTACGCTCCGAGGCACTCAATCTCCCGGAAGCCGAGCGCGCAGAGCTTGCGTACAACCTGGTGGTCAGTCTCGATGGACCACCGGATTCGGATGTAGAAAAGGCGTGGGACATGGAGATCATGCGCAGACTCTCCGAGATCGATTCCGGCACCGCAAACTTGGTCGATCGTAAGGAGTTCCGCCGTCGAATGCGGGCTCGCTTAAACCGCTCGTAATGCGCGCGCTGCGCATCCACGAGGCGGCCGTGGATGAAGCGGTCGAAGCCGCAGCGTGGTACGAAAAAGAACGCCCTGGACTTGGCGTAGAATTCGAGCACGCTATCGATGCAGCTCTCGATCTTCTTGAAGAAGAAATCGTTCCTCTGACAACTATGCCCGGTGTAGCAGGAACCCGCGGCGTCAAACGTCTGATACTGAGACGTTTTCCCTACTCCGTAATTGTTCACGAGCGCGAAACAGAACTCTTTGTGATTGCCTTTGCTCATCACGCAAGACGCCCGGCCTACTGGCGTGAAAGAATGCGCGCCTAGCTTTTGGCCCAATTGGAGAAATCCTCCAGCTACTGCTTCGGAGGACATGAACCTCCCGGGATTAGGGTTCCACGGGCTTTCCGGAAAACCCAGCCTGGCGGGCGTGTCCGGCGCCGACTTTGCCGCGCGCAAGCGCTCCATTCGGGCCGGCCGGGAGGTCGCGCTGGCCCAACTGGCCGATCTGCGCCAGCGCATTGCCGCCA
>JANOGP010000364.1:0-3059 GCA_031406075.1 Betaproteobacteria bacterium | reverse complement strand
CTTGTGCCCGTCGGTACCGCCGAACGTCTTGGCCAGTTCGATCGCCTCGTTGATCACGACTTTGTAAGGCGTTTCCAGATGGTCCCGCAGCTCGCAGGCGGCCAGCAGCAACAAGGCGTGCTCGACCGGCGAGAGTTCCTTAATAGGCCGGTCCAGGTACGGTGTGATGCGATCGCGCAGCGCGTTCGCATCTCCCGTGACGCCGCGCAACAGGGTTTCGACCAGTGCCTGGTCCGCCTTGGCGAAGTCCTTCTGCTCCTTGAACTGGGTCAGCAGCACGTCCGCGCCGCACTCGTTGACCAGCCATTGATAGAGCGCCTGCACGACAAACTCGCGCGCCCGGCGCCTACTGTTCTTCATCGATTGCCTTCAATAGGTTGGCCATCTCGACCGCCGCGCGCGCGCAGTGCACGCCCTTCTCCTGCATGCGCGCCTCGGCCTGCTCTTCATTTTCGGTAGTGAGGATACCGTTGGCGACCGGGATGCCGGTATCGAGCTGGACCGACATCACCCCACCGGCGGATTCGTTCGACACTACTTCGAAATGGTAGGTCTCGCCACGGGTCACCGCGCCGAGAGCGATCAGCGCGTCGAACTTCTCGGTCCCGGCGAGCTTCTGCACGGCCAGCGGGATCTCCAGCGCGCCGGGTACGGTGACGATCGTCATGTCGGCGCCCTGCACGCCAAGCTTGGCGAGTTCGGCCGTGCACGCGGCCAGCAGGCCTTCGCCGACGTCCTTGTTGAATCGCCCCACCACGATGCCGATGCGAAGGCCGGCGCCGGAGAGATTGGGACTGAATGTGTATGTTTCGTTGTTTACCATGTCTGCATTCTTGCTAAGGGACTCAGGACTCGGGGCTTAGGACTCAGTTCCCTCTCCCCGGTACCCGGGGAGAGGGGCAGGGTGAGGGGCAAGTCCTCAGTCCTGAGTCCTCAGTCCTGTTTTCTTCCAGCCTCCGGCTGGAGGTATCCTGTCACTTCCAGGTCGAAGCCGGTCATGCTCGGCATCTTTCTGGGCGCGCCCAGCACTTTCATTCTGGTCACGCCAAGATCGCGCAGAATCTGCGCGCCGATGCCGTAGGTGCGCAGATCCACTTTTTGCGTAGGCGCTTCCTTGTCCATCGCCAGACGTTCGAGCAGTTCCGCGCCGGACTCGGTTCGGTGCAACAGAACCACCACGCCGCTTTCTGCAGCCGCGATCGCGCGCAGCGCGTCGTTCAGGTTCCAGGAATGGCTGCGGCTGCCGGTATCCAGAAAATCGGCAACTGAAAGCGGTTCGTGCACCCGCACCAGCGTCTCCCGGCCTGGCGTCACCTTGCCCTTGACCAACGCAATGTGGGTGTCGCGCGAACTCTTGTCGCGATACGCCACCAGCTTGAACGTCCCGTACACAGTATCCAGCGGCCGCTCGGCCATGCGCTCGACCAGCGACTCGGTGCGGCTGCGGTGATGAATCAGATCGGTAATTGCACCGATCTTGATCTTGTGTTTGGCCGCAAACTCGATCAGATCGGGCAGCCGCGCCATCTCGCCGTCGTCCTTCAATATTTCGCAGATCACCGCCGCCGGCGTCAATCCCGCGAGCTGCGCCAGATCGCATCCGGCTTCCGTATGTCCGGCGCGTACCAGCACGCCGCCCTTCTGTGCCATCAGCGGAAAGATGTGTCCCGGCTGCACGATGTCTTCGGACTTCGCATCCTTTTTAACCGCCGCCTGCACCGTGCGCGCGCGATCCGCCGCGGAAATTCCGGTGGTCACGCCGCTGGCCGCTTCGATTGACAGCGTGAAGTTGGTACCCATCCGCGAGCGATTGTCCCCGACCATCAGCCGCAAATCGAGCTGCCGGCAGCGCTCCTCGGTCAGCGTCAGGCAGATCAGCCCGCGCCCGTGCTTGGCCATGAAGTTGATCGCGTCCGGCGTCACGAACTCGGCGGCCATCAACAGATCGCCTTCATTCTCGCGCTCCTCCTCATCAACAAGGATGACCATCCGCCCGGCACGCAGGTCGGCAATAATCTCGGTTGTGGAGCTGATGGTAGTCATCGGGTGTCTTCGGCTTGCTGGGCGCTGGCTATGCGCGCGGTTTTTGGACTTTTGCGGCATCGCCGGTAAGAGCCTCACCGTGCGCCTGAGGCGGGCAAAAATTAGAAAAACGCTCAGAATGGGCGCGACGCAGTTCGAAAGTGTGCATTGTGCCAGATCGACGCCATCCCGACTCGATCGGGTTCGCATTATCGACGAGTGGTTTTGCGTGCGGTACAAACTCCTTCCCCCGCTTGCGGGGGAAGGCTGGGATGGGGGGCACGCTTTCCAGGCGTAGGCAGCGACACCCCCAGTTTCATTTCGCCCCCAACCTGTCGCGCGGACACGTTAACGATGAAATCGGCCGCCTGCTCCGGTCCAAATGGCGGGCAAGACGTTTAGAGTATATGCTCGCCCAACCCGTATCGCTCCTATGGGATTGCGCCACCTTGGGCCCATGACCACCCACCGCAAACTCGCCGCCATCCTCTCCGCCGACGCCGCCGGCTACTCGCGGCTCATGGCCGATGACGAGGCGGCCACACTTCGATCACTCAACGACGCACGCGCGCTCTACCGTGAACGCATCGAAGCGCACGGCGGACGGCTCATCGACACCGCCGGCGATAGCGTCCTCGCCGAGTTCCCCAGTGCCGTGGAAGCGGTGGACTGTGCAAGCGAGATCCAGCACGAACTCGCCAAGCGCAACCACCAGTTAGCCGATCATCGGCGCATGCAGTTCCGCATCGGCATCAACCTGGGAGATGTGATCGAACAGGAGGATGGGACGATCTACGGCGACGGGGTAAATGTCGCCGCGCGATTGCAGACGCTGGCGGAACCGGGCGGGATCTGCATCTCCGGCACCGCCTTCGACCAGGTGGAGGGCAAGCTGCCCCTCCCGTTCAAGTTCATCGGCGAGCAGCAGGTCAAGAACATCGCCAAACCTGTGCGGGCGTATCGCATACTCGTTGGAGCCGATGCCGCCAAGACCACAAATACCAATCCAAACAAACGCCGAGGTCTCATCATCGGCG
>JANOGP010000363.1:0-2406 GCA_031406075.1 Betaproteobacteria bacterium | reverse complement strand
GTCGTCCACGTCCTTCGGCCGTACCTTTTCCACCACCAGGCCGGCCGAGCCCAGCTCAGGGCGCTGCGGCGAGTGCCGCAGATGCGCGGGAATCAGCAATATCTCGCCCTCGCGGATCGGGATGTCGCGCGGCTTGCCGCCCTCGATCACCTTGAGAACCATGTTGCCGCGCAACTGGTAGAAGAATTCCTCGTAGGGATCGTCGTGGTAGTCAGTGCGCGCGTTCGGCCCGCCCACCACCATGACCACCAGGTCGCCCGACTCGGTGAACACCTGCTGGTTCCCGACCGGCGGCTTGAGCAGGTGCGCGTGCTCGTCGATCCACTTCGCGAAATTGAACGCGGCAAGCGCCATGCGGGTGATTCTAGATCACTGCGCCGCCACCCGTATTCGGTTCTGCATCGAGGACCCGCCGGCGTGGCGCCCCCCATCGACGATAAATCTCCACTACCTAGGGAAACTCTGAACAAGTCCCCGTGAATCTTGTCTGATGCACAAGCGCATCAGCGCGATGGACGGGGAGAACAAGATGAAGCAGATGACGTTTGCATCGGCGGCTTGGAGCGCGAAGGGCAAGACCACGCGCCGCGAGCGATTCCTGGCGGAGATGAACGCGGTGATTCCGTGGGCGCGCTTGGTGGCGCTGATCGAGCCGCACTATCCCAGGGCTGGGAACGGCCGACAGCCGATGCCGCTGGAGCGGATGCTGCGGGTGTACTTCATGCAGCAGTGGTTCGACCTCTCCGATCCGCAGGCCGAGGACGCGCTCTACGACATCGAGCCGATGCGTCGCTTTGCCGGGGTGGAGCTGGCTGAGGACAGCGTTCCGGATGAAACCACGATCCTGCGCTTTCGGCATTTGCTGGAAGCGCACCGCCTGAGCGAGGCGATCTTCGCCGAGGTGAGAACGCTCCTGGAGGAGCGCGGCCTGTTGCTCAAATCCGGCACCATCGTCGATGCGACTATCATCAGCGCTCCGAGTTCGACCAAGAACGCCTCCGGGGAACGCGACCCCGAGATGCATCAAACGAGGAAAGGCAAACAGTGGTTCTTCGGCATGAAGGTACACGTCGGTACCGACAAGAAGGGGCTGGTCCATAGCCTGGCCACGGGCCCGGCGAACGAAGCCGACATCACGCGGCTGGAGGAGCTGCTTCATGGCGAAGAGGACGAACTGTACGGCGATCAGGCCTACTGGAGCGAGGATCATCGGCAGCAGTGCAACCATGCCGGAATCGGCTACCGGGTGAACCGCCGCGCCAAACCCGGCAGCAAACTCACCGCGCACCAGAAGTCCATCAACCGCAGCCGTTCGCGCCGGCGCGCTTGGGGCGAGTTTCCCTTCCACGTCGTGAAGCGGCTCTGGGGCTTTACCAAGGTGCGCTACCGCGGGATCTACAAAAATACGGTGCGTGCGCTGACGATGTTTGCACTGTCCAATCTGTATCTGGCGCGACGACGATTGCTGCCGCCCGGGGTGAGCTACGTCCTGTGAAGATGAAAATGCACAAATCGAGCACCCCAACAACGAATAACCACCCCGTGCAGCGTCTCGCGGGAGTCGTTCACCCATCAAAGCGCGCATGATCGGCTTCGATCGCATCGTTTCGGTCACTTGCGCAGAGCTTCCCTAGGTCGCGGAGAGCCGCCACGATCGGGCGCGCATCGGACGCGATGAAGTCCTTCAGATCAATCTCGCCTTCGATGTTGTCCGAAAAGCGGATCCATAGCCGGTAGTCCGGAAACGCTTTGGCGTCGGTCACCCATATCATTTTCAATCTCCTCAAACCAGCGGAGCGATGCGTCTGAGAATACCCTCATTGTCTAAGCGTGGATTGAACCTAGGGGACTATTGGGCGAAAATGCCTACAATCATGCCAAACGATTTCAGCCCCCCGTCCTTTAGTTTCCACATCGAGACCGATGAGCAAGGCGGACACGCAGTTCCGGCGGTCGTGCTCGTGCAGGTTCTCGACAACGCCCAACGCGCCTTTGAACTGATTGGCGTACAAGTGGAAGGTCGTGAAATCCGGGCGCGGGCGCGATTCTCCGCCGCCACCAGCAAGCGTTTTCAGCTCATTTGCCAATTACCGAAAGCGGGTAGCTATTCGATGCCCGTCACAGTCGGCGGTTCCGGCGAACTGTTTTCCGCAGACCTGGCTAGCCAGGCGTTCGGGATTTTCCGTGGCGTAATGGAACGCGTATCTGCGCGCAGCGGCGCAGGGCTGGCGTCCGTGCTGCCCAATGAACGTATCCGTCGCCGGGTTCTGGAAGCGGTCAAGGGCATGGCGCCTCGTGCGGACGCGCAATGGAAACTGAACCTGCATGACGCCCAGGAAGTCACATTCGCCACCTTCGACGTGCAGACGATCCCCTTTGTGGAAATAACGCTGGTCCCCGTGGAAC
>JANOGP010000358.1:0-9484 GCA_031406075.1 Betaproteobacteria bacterium | reverse complement strand
CGAACGCGCCGATGCCCTCGGCATCACACGCTATCAGCCATTGCGCGTAACGCTGCTGTCGAACGCATACCTTTTGGCTGGTCGACGTGAGGACGCCCACGCGGCGGCACAGCGGGCTCTGGAGCTTGCCCGACGCCACCAGGAAAAGGGGCCGGAAGCGTGGGCGCTGTATCTGCTTGCCGCAAGTCAGAAAGGCTCACCAATGGCCCAGGCAACCCATATCCGCGACACCTATCTCGATGCCCTGCGCAGGTCCGAAGCGCTGGGCATGCGCCCGCTTTCCGCCCACTGTCTCCACGGATTAGGTCTTCTGCACGCCACGCTCAATGAGACGACGGCTGCCCGCGAGCACCTTCAGCACGCGCTTGCGCTGTACCGGGAGATGGGTATGGAGTACTGGCCGAAGCAGACCGAAGCGGAATTACAGGCAGTTCATTGATGTGCTGCACTGAACGAGCTCGTCGGAAAGTTATGTACGACCGAGCGCTGCGCCATGCTCGTTTCGCAAGATAACGATGCGCTTCGCGTCCGATAAGCTCACGCCCTCGAGCGCGCTGCGGCTCAGCGGATACGCATCACGGCGCTGGCCGCCGCATCTGACACCGAATTGGCGGCACGGTCTTCTTTGACTCGACCTTGAGCACCGTTTCCCAACCTAGTCCGGTTTTCTCATTGTCATGTTTAACTCCCGGTGCGCCGGCCTTCACCAGTGAGGTGATGAAGATTGGGGCCATGATCTGGTGATCGTCGGCGCGCATCCAAGAGTAGCCCGCAGGTCCGTGGTATTCCATGCCTTCGAGCGCGTACGCCACCTTGAGTGGCTCTGCGCTGCGGGCCCTTTCGATGGCGGTCGCAAACATCTCTATGGTCTGCCAGATCGGCAGGAAATCCATGTGCGCGATTGCCATGTACTTTTGTTCGAAGTGAAGCAGCCTTTCTTCCCAGTCGGCGCCTGCCGCATTGATATGCCAAGCCATGACCGTCTTCACGCGATCGGCGCCCGCGGATCCAATGGCGGCCGGCGTCCCTACCACCCACGCGTGCGTGGTGTAGAAGTGCGCTTTGAGACCGAACTCCTGACTGGCGCGAATCAGCAACGAGAGGTCATTGCCCCAATTGCTGGTAAGCACGCTGTCCGCGTTGGAGGCAGCGATCTTCGCGACATAGGAGGAGAAATCTTTGACTTTACCCAGCGGAATGAAATCGTCGCCGACGATCTGGATGTCGGTCCGTTTACGCGCGAGCATCTCCCTAGCCGCGCGGCGCACAGAGTGCCCCCACGCGTAATCCTGATTCAGCAAGTAGACCCTGCGCACCGCGGGTTGACCGGCAATGTAGTCCGTCAGGACCTCTAACTGCATGTCGGAATGCGGATGAAAGCGGAAATGCCAGAAATTGCATTTGGCTTCAGTCAGAGACGGCTCGCGCGCGTCGTAGCCGAGATACAGGATACGGCGCTTTGGATTGCGCTCGTTGTGTTTGGCAATAGCGTCGCTCAAGGCGAGCGCGACGCTCGAGATGGTCGCGGCCACATAGCGGATGTCTTGGTCGATTACCCGCTTCAGCACGATGAGAGTTTCCTGCGGCGTGCCCTTGTTGTCGAAGGGAACGATTTCGATCCTACGGCCTGCGAGGACCCCGCCTTTGGCATTGACCAGGTCAGCGGCAGCCTGGAACTGCTTGAGACTTTCCTCAAAGACGAGTGCGAACGGCCCGCTGAGGGGTGCGAGATAGGCGATCCTGATGGGTTCCTCCGCTTGGGCTAGCAAGGGGAGCAACAACAGAATGAACATGGCCGACGATCGCACCAGGAACCGGCTAACAAATCGGCCAATGCTGAATTCAGGGAGGTAAATCTTTGGAGTCCTCGCGGTCGCTTGCGCTAACACACATGGCACTGTCATGCTTAACGCTCGCTGTAACACCATTGTCCAATGCCCTCCGCGAGTAGCGGCATTGAACAATGCTACAGCTAACTTAGACGCATGGTCGAGCGCTTCTCTGATCTGAATGACCTTGTTCAGGGCGCCCCGAGGCCCTTTTTTCTCATTGACCGCAGGATCGGTGTGAAACAGTTCACTGACCAGGCCACTGTCACGTCATCACGCAGTCACGGCCTCCAATCTTAGGCCCCCACCGGGGCGGGCTCTGGTCAAGGTGTGAATTTCTCACACTTCGACTGCGCAATAGTTCAGTTCGCGTAGTGCCCCTCCCCCCGTACAGTGTCTCCAACACGAAACACATTGAGAGGGGACCAGACCATGACCACCACCAAGATTCTTACCGGCCTTTTGATCGCTGCCACGCTGTCTTGCACCGCCGTCTTCGCACAAGACAGTCTTCGCGTGACCATGACGAACGGCCAGCAACGAGTGGAGTTTGCCTTGCATGGCAATACCAGCTGCGTGATGGTCGATGACAAGATTTTCTGCGCCCCGGCCACCACACGCGCTCCGATCAAACTGGCCTCTACCGTCTCCAACTGATTTCTGAATTCTCCCGTGGACTTTGCCCGCCGTGCCGGCGGGCTTTTTTTTGGTTAATCGGCGCGCCGACGCCGTACCCTCTCTAAGGGGCGGCCGGGACGAACAGGCCCAATACCACTAAAGGGAATTGTCAGGATAGTTGCCCGACGCGCATGCTATTACTTGCCCAGCCCAATGTGAACCACCGGTTTCTCGACGGGGCCACGATTCGGGGCTAGATCGAAGGACTGGCCGGCCCGGACAAAACCACGGAATCCGGCTGCCGCGGCGTCCGGCAAAGACCCCGGCGGGTAGCCGTAGAGCCAGGTTTTGGCACGAATGGCGGTGGGCAGCTGCGCCAAGTCGTCGTAATGGGGGTGAACGCCGGTCCTTGCCGGGCCGGTTTCGCAATCGTGAAAAATCAGGTCTGCGGTCGCATAGCAGGTGGCCAGGCGACTTGGGGTGAACTGCGTATCCGTCGTGAGGAAAGTTCGATGACCGTCGCGCTCGAGGAACAGGCCGTAGCTATGGACAGTCGCGCTAGGGCTGGAAACATGCACTGCAGGAACCGGATCGAGGCTGGCGCCTTCCCATTGAAATGGCTGGTTCGCATTAATGATGTGCACATCGAAAAAGGTATCCAGTTCGGTCTCGGCGCCGGAAATGACTCCCATGCCGCCGCGCAGCGAGCGATTCCAGAGCGGGGCGGCAAGGGATGCTTCGACGTAAAGACGGGGCCGTTCGCAGCGCGGGTCAAATTTGGTCTGGAATCCGACGTACTCGAGTCCGCCGATGTGATCCGCATGCAGATGGCTGATGTAAATGTCCGTAATATCGCGGTGGGAAAGGCCCTGTTTCGCCAGCGACCAGCGTACGTCCGAACCGCAGTCAATCAGCAGGCGCCGGCCACCGTCGGCGATCAGCATCATGTTGGATTGGAAATTGTCGGCGCCCACGGTATGCGCGGAGCCGGAACCGAGGAAGAGGAGTTGCATGTCTGAAGTCTACAAGCCGTATGCAGGCTTTCCTATGAACTGCTTCACAGACGCGGGTCAAAAGCCGTGGCCGAAGCGCTGATCGACAGCCTGGCGCGGGTCTGGCTCTTCAACGCACTCGCAAAGGACGATCTTCTACGCCTATCGCAGTTGGCAAAGACCCGGGTGTACAAGCCGAGAGAGACGATCGTCGCCAAGGGCGAACCGGCCACCGAGTTCTTCGTGCTGCTGCGCGGCCGTGCGAAAGTCACCGCGCAGGGCGCCGACGGGGCCGACACCGCAATCAACGTTATGGGTCCCGGAGAAGTCTTTGGCGAGATCGGCATCCTCGACGGGCAGCCTCGCTCGGCGACCGTAACGACGCTGGAGGAGTGCGAGATGGCGGCGGTGGATAAACGCGCATTCCACGGCCTGCTCGCCGCCTCGCCGCCAGTCGCGATCAAGCTCCTGGCCGTGCTCGCAGGCCGTATCCGGGAACTTACTATCCGGGTCGAGGATCGCGCCTTCCTCGACATTCCGGCCAGGCTGGCAAAACAACTGCTCTGGCTGGCAGGGAATCACGGGACCGAGAGCGGCACCCGGGTGCGAATCGAACTCAAGCTGTCGCAGCAGGAATTGGGCGACTTCATCGGCGCGACGCGGGAAAGCGTCAACAAGAACCTGCGCGACTGGTTTCGAAGCGGGTTCATCAAGCAGGACCGCGACAACCTCGAAATTCTGGATCTGGAGGCGCTGCGCGCCATTGCCGAAAACCGCTAGCCTTCCATCAAGACAACTGGAACATCCCCGCCAGCGATTTTTCCCGCCGCAATTCTTCCATCTTCGATTTGGCGTAGCGGTAGCCCACATCGGCGATTTCGTCGAGCGCTTCGAATTGCAGGACGCCGTAGGCGTCGATCGGGGGTCGCAGGCATACATCGGCATTTCTCTTGACGTCGCGGGTCTTCTGGCTGCTGCTGACATCGGTCGTGCGGATGAGCACGTCGACGATGTGCGGGACCTCGATTCGCGCTACGAACGGCAGGATGCGGCTGCGAAGCAATTTCCAGGGCGAAGGAAACTCGGGCAGCTTGAAGGTAAATTCATGCTCCGATCCGACGTCGACCACAATCAGCGTCCGGCACGCTCGCTCGCGCATGACGTCACCGGGAAGGTTATTGACCAACCCTCCGTCCACCAGGATGTTGCCGTCGCTCAGGACCGGCACGAACACTCCGGGAATTGAGGCGCTGGCGCGAATCGCTTTCCACAGCGATCCGCGTTCGTGGATAACCGTCGCACTGGTGGAAAGGTTGCAGGAGATGCAGAAAAAGCTGATCCACAGGTCTTCGATCTCGATCTCGCCCCAGATTGTATGGGCCATGCTGTCCAGCCGCCGGCTGCGGATCAGCGAAATGAACGGCAGCGAATATTCCTTGTGCGGTTTTTTGCGCAGCCACGCCTCCCGGTTGGTCTCCAGCATCTGATCCCAGTCCTGGTCCATCGCCACCAGCGAAGCCATGACCGCCCCCATGCTGGTACCGCCGATCATGTCGATCGGCACGCCCGCCTCGCGCAGCGCCCGAACTACGCCGATATGCGCCAGGCCACGCGCGCCACCGCCGCCGAGCACGAGTCCGATTGCGGAATCTCCCAGGCAGCGCGCCACACGCCCGAAGTCACTTTCCGTGTCCAGACGAACGTGGAAATTGCGCTGGACGTTGCGGTTTGCGAACCAGCGCGAAGTCCCTGACGGCATACGGCTGCCGTCGGGATGTAACAGAACCAGGCTTTGCCGGGCCTTCGAGATTGCGTCCTTGGTACCCAGAAGCGTCTTCTCTACGGTACCGGGCGCCGGGCCCGAACCGGCGTCCGCTACCAGCAGAATTTCATCGGCCTGCCGGAGGCATCGCCGTGTCCAGAGCGACAGGGTGCCGTCGGTTTCGTAGATGAGAAACTGGTGATGTGATTCCTGTTCGTCGAGCCATGCCGTCAGGCGGATGCCGGCTGCATCCTCCTCTTCGGCCGCGGCAATACCCGGCCGATTGAGCAGCGCGTCCAGCCGCTGCGCCGTCAAATGCAAAGTGGGGCCGATCCGTCCGAGCGCTCGCACCAGTCGCACGGTAAAGTCTGCGGTCGCATTCTCGGCGCCCGCCGCGAGCACCGCAACGCACTTTCCCGTTCTTGCGGGGGCGCCCCCCTGCTCCTTCGCCCTCAGGCGCTGCACCACAATGCGTGCGATGGTCTGCATGACCGCGGGATACTTCGCGACGATTTCGTCGAACGCCCGCCGCGACACTCGCACCAGGTCGCTGTCGCGCACGGCAACCACGCTCGCGGTGCGTGGCTCTCCGGTCAGCAACGCAATCTCGCCGATGCTTTCGCCGCGGGTCATTTCGTTGAGCACCCGGCCGTCGCCGGCCACCGCCCGAAGGCGCCCGCCCAGCACGAAAAAGAGCTCGTCGCCTTTATCCCCCGCCGCGAACAGCGTCTCGCCGGCGTGCAGCCTCACCCACTCCACTCGTTCCTCTACGAACTGGAGCATGGTTTCGTCTAGCGGCCCGAATAACTTCGGCAATCCGACAGCAAGCTGGTCGCGGGCAAGACGCCTGCGTATGCCACCGGCCATTTCACGGATGGCCTTCGGCGCCGATTTCGCGATTCCTTCAAAGGTTTCGCGCGGCACCCTGACGAGCACCGCGTCTTGCGCCGCGGAGACCGTCGCGCTGTAAATGCCGCCACCCGCCAGGATCGCCATTTCGCCCGCCATCTCGCCGGGCCCGAACTCCGAAAGGATAAGTTCGCCGCCGTCGTCCTTGATGGTCGTGGCACGCAGCAATCCAGCGACGACCACGTACAGCGCGTCTGCCTTTTCACCTTTGCGCAGGAGCACCTCGCCAGCCGCCAGTTCCACTCGTTCGAGGTCGGCCGCGCCCAGTTCGAGCAATGCCTGCCGGAACGCCGGCAGCCTGTCCGTAAGGCATTCGAGAAGTTTGGAATAATCTGGCGCTTGGTCGGTCATGGCAACTGCGTTTGTCGCACCTCTAACAGGCAATCACGCCAGTCCGGAAAGTCATTTCGGCAAGGGTTGGTTGTTGCGGTGTTGCGGAGGAAAGTTTACCCGCGCAAGCATACATTCAACGGGGGCCATCGTCGCCGATTGCGTGCCAGTCGGCTTGACGAGATCGGCCAGTTGAATTTTCTCCTGCCTAGTCGGCGCTGGAAGCGACCTTTGCCGCGCGGGAGGCTTCTTCCTTGAGCCTGACGTAGTTTACCTTTCCCGTCCCCAGAAGCGGGATTCCCTGCACACTGAGAATTTCCCTGGGCAAAGCAATCTCCGACGAACCCAGCACGTGCGCTGCCTGCTGCAGGCGTTCGCGGGTCAACGCAGGGTCGGTGGTGAAGAGTACGATCGCCTCGCCGCGCCGTTCGTCCGGTCGCGAAGAAGCCGCGTGCTGAAAACCCGGCGACGCCGACACAGCGATTTTTTCGACGACCTCAAGCGAGATCATCTCGCCCGCGACCTTGGCAAAGCGCTTGACTCTTCCGAGGATGTGAATAAATCCATCGTCGTCTATTTCTACCACATCGCCGGTTTCATGCCACCCCGCGCCCAGTTCCGAGTGCGGCGGCACCAGCACTCCGGGATTCTCGTAATACAAATAGCCCAGCATGACGTTGGGTCCGCGCACGTGCAACACGCCGCCGCGCTCGATGCCGGGCACCGGCACAAGCCGAGCCTCCATTCCGGGAAGCAGTTGGCCAACGCTGCCTAAGCGAGTCGCCATGGGAGAATTGACCGAGATGACCGGCGAAGTCTCCGTCACTCCATAGCCTTCGTAGACGCGTACGCCGAATTTCTCGCTCCAGAGGTCGCGCACCGACTGAGACAGCTTCTCCGCGCCCGCCACCACGTAGCGCACCCGGTAAAAATCGTAGGGATGCGCGAACTTCGCGTAGTTGTTCAGGAACGTGCTGGTGCCGAAGAGAATGGTGCAGCTGCGGTCGTAGATGATTTCCGGAATCAGTCGATAGTGCAGCGGCGAGGGATAGAGAAACAGCTTGATGCCGGTCAGGACCGGCAGCAGCCCGCCTGCGACCAGCCCGAACGAGTGAAATACAGGCAACGCATTGAAAATACGGTCTTCCACCGAAAAGTCGGTAATTGAGCGGATCTGCGCGATGTTGGAGAGTATGGCGCGGTGCGAAAGCACCACGCCCTTGGGCCGGCCCTCGGATCCGGACGTAAAGAGCACCACCGCCGGCGATTCAGGATCGACGCCCCGGCCGAGCAGCCTGGGAAAGACCAGGTGAATTACGGCCCAGAGCTTGACCGCGAGATTGACGGTAGGCTGTAAATCCTCGAGATAAACGACCCTGACGTTGCGCAGCCCATCCACCTGCGCCTGAAGCCGCGCCGTATCCAGGAATTTGCGCGAGGTGACGATGGTGGAAATTTTCGCCGCCACGCAGGCACTCTGGATGCCGTCGGTTCCCGCCGTATAGTTGAGCATCGCCGGCACGCGGCGAAACGCGGTCGTCCCGATCACCATGCACAGCGTGGCTGCAAGGTTCGGCATGAGAATCCCGACCGTGTCGCCGCGCCCGCTGACGCGCTTCACCAACAACCCGAGCACCAGCGTCATCTTCAGCAGCGCGTTGTAGGAGAACTCGGTTTGTCGCATGTCCTCGACCATTTTTCTGCCGCGACCGTATATATCCATGGCATCGATCAGCGCCGTATAAAGCGTCTGATCGGGGCGCGAACGGAAGATCATCTCCTGCATGATCTTGCGCATGCCGTCCCCGGCTTTCCTGCGGCGCATCCGGCCTTTGGCGTCCTTCGGCATGACGATCGAGGCGGGGGGCTGGATCGATACCGTGATTCTCGGGAAAAGCTCGCGCGGATTGCTTCCCGAAAGCCGGCTGAAAAACGTGCGCGCTGCGCCGTCAAGCCGCACCGGCGCGATGACGGCCTGCGTCCTGGCGGCGACAAATGCAGGACCGTCGTAGACTTTCATCAGGCTTCCGGTGATGGTGATGCGTCCCTCCGGGAAAATCACCACCGGGCGGCCGGATTCGATCAGCCGCACAACGCGCTTCATAGCCATCGGGTTGGTGGGATCCACCGCCAGGTAATCGCTCAGGCGCAATACCAGCCGGAAAAACCAGTTTCGAGTCACCTCTGTGTGCACGACGAATACGGGATCGACCGGGAGGAATGCCCCCAGGATCAGGCCATCCAGAAAGGACTGATGGTTGGCGATGATGAGCAGCCGCGGCGAGAAAAAGTGGCTCGTGTCGCCTTCCACGTGGACGCGGAACAGGACTTTCAACAGCGATCGGACGATGGACTTGAGCATGGCGGATATCTCCGGACGTCGCGACTCCAATCAAAAGCAGGGTATTGCGCCCTGCTTCTTTCTGGCTTTCCTTCCGACCGACTCCCTGATCACGTGCACAGGACTGCAGTACGACGCGCGCGCCGCGAGGCGATCAACTCAGGGTACACGTTCCAGTTGTGCTTTGAGTTCGCGCAGCAGCGCCAGCGTCGCCGGATGCTTTACCCGGCCAATTGCACCTTCGATCTTGGAGTGCAGGTCTAGCGCCCCGAGCCGCAACGCGGCGCGATACTCGCTGGGATGACCATCCTTCCGGTATTGCTGCGCTACATCGGAAAGAGGCGAATTTACAGCCCGCCGGCTTTGGCTCGAAAGATGCCGGGCTTGCAGACTCAGCGGACTGGAATCGGCGTTGCGCGAGTCGATCGCGTTCGATGAGCCCTCAGGATCGGTTTCGGTTCCCGTTGCCACCAGCATCAGTAGAACGTAATTGCGCTGCAGGTTGCGGCGATACAACTCGATGACGGGGGCAGGCGCTTCCAGTTCACGGAACAGTCCGTCATTGAGGTCGTAGAGCATGTCAATGCCGGTAAAGCCCTTCATGGCGGGCTCCAGCTCCCGTGCTTCCGCCATGCGCTCGAACACGCCCGTACCGATAAGCCTGCGCAACAACTGCACACTGGAGCCCTGCAGTGCATCGGCG
>JANOGP010000353.1:0-4071 GCA_031406075.1 Betaproteobacteria bacterium | reverse complement strand
ATGATATCGTTCGCTTCGAAGACAAATACGGACGCACCCAAGGTCGGTAATGGGTAATGAGCCATGGGTAATGCGTGTAAAAAGCGTCTTTCGCGTCTCACTCATCACCGGGCGAGTCTCAGCGTTCGCCGAACACTTTTTTGACGTCAACATGACCGAGTCTCAGCGTTGGTCGAACGGCTTTCACGATTTTGGCGGAAACTTCCAAACCAGCTTTGTAGAGGGGAATCATGGCATTCTTCGTCCCGAGCAGTAGTTCAAAGCCTCCATTTGCTCTGCCAACGTGTTCGGCGAACGCTGAGACTCAAGTGTTCGGGGAACGCTGAGACTTACCCCCTTACCCCTTACCGGATTCTATGAGTCTCAAATGCGGAATCGTTGGACTGCCCAACGTCGGCAAATCCACCCTGTTCAACGCGCTCACCAAGGCCGGTATCGCCGCGGAGAACTATCCGTTCTGCACCATCGAACCGAACGTGGGCATCGTCGAAGTGCCGGATCCCCGGCTGGCGCAGCTCGCCGCCATAGCCAGGCCGCAGAAAGTGGTTCCCGCGATCGTGGAGTTCGTGGACATCGCCGGACTGGTGGCCGGCGCCTCCAAGGGCGAAGGCCTGGGCAACCAGTTTCTCGCCAACATCCGTGAGACCGATGCGGTGGTGCATGTGGTGCGCTGTTTCGCCGACGACAACGTCGTGCACGTCTGCGGAAAGATCGATCCGCTTTCCGACATCGAAACCATCGATACCGAGCTGGCGCTGGCGGATCTGGCAACAGTGGACAAGGCGCTGGCGCGTTATCGCAAGCCCGCGCAGTCGGGCGACAAGGAAGCGAAGCTGCTGGTTGCCGTGTTGGAAAAAGTACATGTGCAACTGAATCAGGCCAAACCGGCGCGCGCGCTCGCTCTTTCGAAGGAGGAGCTCGCGAACGTCAAGCCGTTCTGCCTGATTACCGCCAAGCCTGCGCTGTATGCCGCCAACGTCTCTGAGCGCGGATTCGGCGATGATAATGCGCTGTTGCAGCTGGTAAGGCAGCACGCCGCCACGGAAGGTGCGCCGGTGGTGGCGTTCTGCGCGCGAATGGAAGCCGAAATTGCCGACTTGTCCGACGACGACAAGCAGGTGTTTCTCGCCGACATGGGGTTGAGGGAACCGGGCCTGAACCGGTTGATCCGCGCCGGCTACGAATTGCTGGGGCTGCAGACCTTCTTCACCGCCGGCGAGAAGGAAGTGCGGGCGTGGACGATTCACAGGGGCGACACCGCGCCGCAGGCAGCCGGGGTGATTCACACCGATTTCGAGAAAGGCTTCATCCGCGCCGAGGTCATTGCCTTCGGCGACTACATCGCCAACAAGGGCGAACAGGGCGCCAAGGAGGCCGGAAAAATGCGCCTTGAAGGCAAGGAGTACGTCGTCAGGGACGGCGACGTCACGCACTTCCGATTCAATGTCTAGGAATCTCTCTTTGCGCTGACCAGCGTCACCCCGGCCAGCACCAGCGCCGCACCGATCAGTTGAATCGCGCTGATCGGCTCATTCAGCACCCGGTAACCGAGGTAGATCGTGACCACCGGCCCGACCGAGCCGACCATGGCCGCGTGGTTGGCGCTGGTGCGACGGATGCCCTCCGACATCAGCCATGCCGGAATCACGGTGGAGACAACTGCCATCAACAGCGACAGCCAGTAGACTTGGCGCGGCAGCGCCAGCGCGGACAGGTCGTGGGCGATCAGGAACTGCAACATTGCCACAGCGCAGGCCACCAGCATTGCGTAGGAGGTGAAGCGCGCGGCGCCGAGCTTGCCGATCACTTCACCGGCGCCGATCAGATAGAACGAGTAGATCACGCCGCTGGCGAACACCAGCGCGCCGCCAAGCGCTACTTCGAACGCGTGACCGCCAAGTTCCAGGATTTCCGCAAACACCAGAGCGATGCCACCGTAGGACAGTACCAGCGCGGCAATGTGGTGGCGGCGAACAGGTTTCTTCAGCAACCACGCTGACAGCAATACCACTACCGTTGGGTAAAGGAACAGAATCAGGCGCTCGAGGCCGGCGGTAATGTACTGGAGCCCGAGGAAATCCAGATAGCTGGCAAGGTAGTAACCGATGAATCCGAGCAGCGCGACCGAAAGCCAGTCCTTGCGGGTGAGGGATACTGCGGCGCCGCTGCGGCCGGACCACAGCGCCATGAGCAGAAAAAATGGCGCCGAGAAAAGCATGCGCAGCGCCAGCAGGGTTGCGGCATCGACCGCATAGGCGTAGGCCAGCTTGACGATCACCGCTTTCGCGGAGAAGGCCATCGCCGCAAACAGGACACAAGCCGTGCCGGCGAAAGAAGGCCGGGCGTGGTCATGCGGCATGGGTGGCCGCGTTCAGCGCCGGCTGCCGCCGCCGAGTATCGAGCCGAGCATGCCGCGGATGATGCGGCGGCCGACTTCCGAACCGATTGCCCGCGCCGCGCTATTCACCATGGCTTCGCCGGCCGACTGGCGGCGCGAGTTGCCGCCGCCCAATACGCCACCGAGCACATTGTCCAGCACCGATCCGCCGGCGCTTGGCGTAGTGGCCGGCTGTGGAGCAGCGGCTGCAGTTGCTGCGCGGCGAGCCTTCAGTACTTCATGCGCAGACTCGCGATCGACCGTGTTCTCGTAGACGCCCGCCACCAGCGAGCTCTTAGTCGTTGCGCGGCGCTCATCCGCCGTTGCCGGCCCGATGCGGCTGTGCGGCGGCAATATGAAAGCGCGCTCGACGACCGTGGGCCGGCCCTTCTCGTCCAGCAGCGATACCAGGGCCTCGCCCACGCCCAGTTCGCCGATGATTTTTTCGACGTCGAGCTCCGGGTTGGCACGCAGCGTGGTGGCGGCGGTTTTCACGGCCCTCTGGTCGCGCGGGGTAAAGGCGCGCAGCGCATGCTGAACGCGGTTGCCGAGCTGGCCGAGCACGGTGTCGGGAATGTCGAGCGGATTCTGGGTGACGAAGTACACGCCCACGCCCTTGGAGCGGATCAGCCGCACCACCTGTTCGATCTTTTCCAGCAGCGCCGGCGGTGCGTCGTTGAACAGCAGGTGGGCCTCGTCGAAGAAGAACACCAGCTTTGGTTTCTCCGGGTCGCCGACTTCCGGCAGTTCCTCGAACAATTCCGCCAGCAACCACAAGAGCAGCGTCGCGTACGCCTTGGGCGCGGCCATCAGTTTGTCGGCAGACAGAACGTTGACCACCCCCCGGCCCTGGTCGTCGGTCTGCATCAGGTCCGCGATATTGAGCGCCGGCTCGCCGAAGAAACGGTCGCCGCCCTGTTCATCGATCGCCAGCAGCCCGCGCTGGATCGCACCTATGCTGGCCGTGGATATGTTGCCGTACCCGGTGGTGAACTGCCTGGCGTTGTCCCCGACGTACTGCACCATCGAACGCAGGTCATTCAGGTCAAGCAGCAGCAGATTATTGTCGTCGGCGATCTTGAACACCAGGGTCAGCACACCGGCCTGGGTTTCGTTCAGATTCAGCAGCCGCGCCAGCAGCAGCGGGCCCATTTCCGAGACGGTGGCGCGCACCGGATGTCCCTGTTCGCCAAACACGTCCCAGAAGGTGACCGGGCAGCCGGCGAAGGAAAATTCGCCGAGACCGAGCATGTCGATGCGCGCCTTGAGCTTGGAATTCATTGCGCCCGGTTGCGAAGCCCCGGAGAGATCGCCTTTGACGTCCGACATGAAAACCGGCACGCCGATCAAGCTGAACTGCTCGGCCATCACCTGCAGCGTCACCGTCTTGCCGGTGCCGGTCGCGCCGGTGATCAGGCCGTGGCGGTTGGCAAGCCCGGGCAGAAGAAAAAGCTCCCGGGAAGATCTGGCGATCGGCAGAGGTTGCTGCATATGTTTTTCCGGGACCGGAGAGGATCGGGTGGTATGATAAAATTTTAATTATATCAGCCGTATACGGTGCCTCTTCAGGTTGGCGCGGCGATTCGATTGCGGCGCCAATGCCGCGCCTTCGCAGGGGAAGTCATGGCAGGCCACAGCAAGTGGGCAAACATCAAGCACAAGAAAGCCGCGGCGGACGCCAAGCGCGGCAAGAT
>JANOGP010000425.1:0-2286 GCA_031406075.1 Betaproteobacteria bacterium | reverse complement strand
CCTTTTAGAATCCCACAACAACAAACCATGCGACCGCTCGCGACCGTTTTTGCAACCGCACTATGCGCGCCACTGTATGCCGCGGCAGCGGACTGGCTGGTCATCGCGTCGGGTCACGACCACGTGACGATGGTGGACCGGCAGAGTTTCAAGCGCGACGCAGACCGCTCGGAGGCGTGGGTGATGCAGAACCATGACCGGTCGGTCAACGCGCCCGGGCTCGATCGTCCGTATCGATCGCAGCGCATTCACATGCTTTTCGACTGCGACAGGCGCCTGCTCGGCACGGATCAGCGCGTACTCCACAGCGGCGCGCATGGCCAGGGAAGCGTGGTGGCGAACGAGCAGGTAAAGTCCGACGCGTTGCGCATGGCGGCGCCGGAGACTCAGTTGGAGACGATGCTATTAGCGATGGCCTGCGCGGCCTGACTCGCAATGATGAGGAACAGAAATCGACAATCCCACCACGAAGGCACGAAGACCACAAAGAAACACGAAGAAAATCAAAACATTTGTATGAACCCAAAAATCGCGGGCGCCAATAATGCAGGTTATGCGCTGGGCAACCCCTTACTTTCCATCGATCGTTGTTTTTCCTGAGAATATTTTTTCGTGTTCCTTCGCGTTCTTCGTGACTTCGTGGTGAGCTTTGATAAAGGGCTCTCCGGGGAGCCCATTTCATTTCATCACGTTTTGGTCCGCAGTTCCTGCAAGAATGCGCGGATGCGTTTGGCGTTCTGGCCAAGATCGCTGCGCCCGACCCGCGATTTCGAGCGCACGTCCACCTTGCTGCCGACACCGTCCGCGACCACCCGCACCACGACATCGTCAGTGAAGCCGTAGAGCATACTGGTTTGGGTCGCCTCAATCCGCCCTTCATCGGCGTTCACGTCGACAACCTTCAGCTTCATGGCGCGCAGCGCCGCCTCGGCTGCGGCGAAGACCTTGTCCTTTTCCGTGGGAATGATCAGCGTCATGATGTCGGGATAGGCTAGACGCTGCTGCTCGGCCACTTCCGGGCCGTCGTATTCCAACGTGTGATCGCCTTCCTTTCGCAGCGCGATCGCCGCGACAAATTTCGGCGGATTCTGGACGTCGGTGGTGATGTCATGAATGTAGGGATGCGCGTCCAGCGTCTGCTTCCAGCTCCATGGCATGTACGCTGTCACTGCGCCGATCACGAGTCCCAGCATCCCGAGCACCAGAATTTGCCGCGGCTTGCCGCCTGCAATGAGCACGCCAATGATCGACAACAACACCGCCGCGAGCGCGCCAAAGAACGCCCAGCGGATGATCATGAAGCCGGTGCGGAAATGCCACAATTCCATCCGGTAGCCGATTCCGGACAGCACTGCCCCCGCTGCGCACACCACGGCGAGGACCAGTCCGATGACCACCAGCCACCTGGCAATCAGTTTGGCGGAAGCGCCCGAGATCGGTTTTGTGTTCATTTCCTCCTCCTTGATTATGGTTGCGAACAGCCGGCATATGCGGGTGCCCGGGTTCGATTTCTAGAGAACATTCTAACCCCACGGGCAATGATGCGCCAAGAGCATAGATGCTATGCCCACGCACGGCCTTCCCTCGCGGCGGCTACAACACTAGATTGAGCATGTATCCGGCGGATATGCGCCGGCATCAACCGATCTGGAGGACGATCATGAAGGATATTCTCGGCATTCTTGGCAAGGCACTCGAAACGTTCCGCCCGAAAGGCTCGGCCGCACTGGCTGCTGCGCGGCGTGAATTGCACGGCACGGCAGGCGATCCTCGCCGCATCCATGCGCGCAGCTGGAGCGATCGGGGTCATCTGTAATCGCCGCCTGCCTGATCGTCATTTCCACTGTGTCCTTGCAGGAATTCGAGGGCCTTCGCGGCCCTCGGGTTTTTTTGCTTCCGCCATAACCTGCAACCCCGGAAAGGATGCGAAGCACGAGGTCAGCCTGCAACTCGCCTGATCGTTCGCACCAGCCGCAGCGCGCGAAACACCTCGATTCCGCCGCCATTCCCGGGCAGAATCGCAATCTTTCGCCCGTCATGAGCTCCGCCTTTTTCGCACTCGCCGCCGCCGCGTTCGTTTCCGGCGCCAACCTGCGGCTGTTTGACGCGCTGCTGCCGACTGTCGCCGAGGACTTCTCGGTTCCGGTAACGACCGCCTCGGTTGTGGTGACCGCGTTCACGCTCGCCTACGGTTTGTTTCAGATCGTTCACGGCCCGCTCGGCGACCGCGTCGGCAAGCTGAGGACCGTCGGCGGCGCGGTCCTGATCGCCGCGGTGGCTTCGCTC
>JANOGP010000299.1:0-3306 GCA_031406075.1 Betaproteobacteria bacterium | reverse complement strand
GCCATGCAACCGCTGCCGGCGCTGGTGACGGCCTGGCGATAGACGTGGTCCTGAACGTCGCCAGCTGCGAACACGCCGGGCACGCTGGTGGCGGTGGCGTTGCCCTGGCTGCCGCCATGGGTAACGATGTAGCCGTTCACCATCTCGACGTGGCCTTGAAAGATCTGCGTGTTCGGGGTGTGGCCGATGGCGATGAATACCCCGTGCAACGGCAACTCCCTGGCTTTGTCGCCGCGGGTGGGCTTGATTCGCACCCCATGGACACCCTTCTTGTCGCCTAGCACTTCGTCCAGCGTATGGCTCCACTCGATCTTGACGTTGCCGGACCGCGCTTTCTCCATCAGACGGTCGATCAGGATCGCCTCGGCGCGGAACTTGTCGCGACGGTGCACCACTGTCACGGACTTGGCGATGTTGGATAGGTACAGTGCTTCCTCGACTGCGGTGTTGCCGCCGCCGATCACGGCCACGTCCTGTCCCTTGTAAAAAAAGCCGTCGCAGGTCGCGCACGCCGAAACGCCCTTGCCCATGAATGCCTGTTCCGAGGGCAGGCCGAGGTATTTCGCCGATGCGCCTGTGGCGATGACCAGCGCGTCGCATGTATAAGTAGCCTGATCGCCGATTAACTGGAACGGCCGTTGGCCCAACTTCACCGAGTGGATGTGGTCGAAGATGATCTCGGTGTTGAAACGTTCCGCGTGCTTCTGAAAACGTTCCATGAGGTCCGGTCCCTGCACGCCCATAACGTCCGCGGGCCAGTTGTCCACGTCGGTGGTGGTCATGAGTTGACCGCCCTGAGCGAGGCCGGTGACCAGGACCGGCTTGAGGTTGGCGCGCGCAGCGTAGATCGCGGCGGTGTAGCCGGCCGGACCGGAACCCAGAATGAGCAATCGGGAATGTTTTGTTGCTTGAGCCATGGCAGCGTTAAATTGGGGTAATGACAAAAATAGCAAGACTGTATCAGCCGTGCGAAGCACGTGTCCACGCGCGCAAAATGGGGTTCGTTCAGATCGTGAGCCTGGGATATAATTCATTGAAACTGAAAAGGTAATTCGCTTGCGAACAATTTCGGCGTCAAAATCCGCGGCACAAAAGCCGCCGCGCAAGCCGCTGCCCCCAAAAATCGCGGCGCTGTTGCGGGAATCCTGGTGGCTGCTGCTGGTCGGCGCGGCGCTCTACCTGGTCCTTATCCTCTTCACTTACCGCGAGTCCGATCCGGGCTGGTCGCACCAGGCCAGCGGCTCGCTGGTTGCCAATGCCGGTGGCGAGGCCGGCGCGTGGATCGCCGACATCCTGCTCTATGTATTCGGGCTGTCGGCATGGTGGTGGGTTTTCTTTCTTCTCGCCGCCGTCGTTTGGGGCTATCGCCGCCTCGAGGTGCCGGAAATGGACCGCCGCTCGCTGGCCGTCGCGTGTGGCGGTTTCCTGCTCCTGATCACCGCCAGCAGCGCGCTCGAGTCGCTGCGCCTGTACGGGCTGCACGTGTCCTTGCCGCATGCGACGGGAGGGGTGCTCGGCGAGCTAGTGAGCGGTTTGTTCTCCAGGGGTTTCGGTTTTACCGGCAGTACCCTCCTGCTTCTGGTGTTGTGCGGGGTGGGGTTGTCTCTGTCCACCGGCATGTCCTGGGTCGCCTTTATCGAGAAGCTCGGCACGGCGATCGAGACCGCTTACACCTTCCTGGTGGACAGATGGCAGACCCGCCAGGATATCAAAGCCGGCGAGCAAGCCGCGGTAGAGCGCGAAGAACTGGTGGAGGTCGAGCGCAAGCGCTTCGAGGAACACGAGCCGATCCGCATCGAGGCGCCCCGGACAGTGATACCGAAGTCCGACCGCGTCATCAAAGAAAAGCAGAAGCCGCTGTTCGATGACCTGCCGGATTCCCCTTTGCCCCCGCTGCATCTGCTTGATGAGCCTAGTGCAGATATGGAAATGCTGTCCGCCGAGACGCTGGAGTACACCTCCAGGCTGATCGAGAAGAAGCTCGGCGACTTCGGCATCGAGGTGAACGTGGTGGCCGCGCAACCCGGCCCGGTGATCACGCGCTACGAAATCGAGCCGGCGGTGGGCGTGAAGGGCAGCCAGATCATCAACCTGGTTAAGGACCTGGCGCGCGCACTATCGGTGGTGAGCGTGCGCGTGGTCGAAACCATTCCCGGAAAATCCTGCATGGGGCTGGAAATCCCGAACCCGAGACGGCAGGTGGTGCGGCTTTCGGAAATCCTCAGTTCCAAGGTGTACGCGGAGATGGGTTCCGCGCTCACGCTGGCGCTGGGCAAGGACATCGCCGGCAATCCGATCGTCGTGGACCTCGCCAGGATGCCGCACCTGCTGGTGGCGGGCACCACCGGGTCGGGCAAATCGGTGGCGCTCAATGCCATGATCCTGTCTCTGGTGTACAAGGCGCCGGCGAAGGACGTACGGCTGATCCTGGTGGACCCGAAGATGCTCGAGCTGTCGGTGTACGAGGGCATTCCGCATCTGCTTGCGCCGGTTGTAACCGACATGAAACAGGCCGCACATGCGCTCAACTGGTGCGTCGGCGAAATGGACCGCCGCTACAAGCTGATGTCCACGCTGGGCGTGCGCAACTTGTCCGGATTCAACCAGAGGATCAAGGAAGCGGAGAAGGCCGGCAGGCCGCTGACCAATCCGTTCACGCTCACACCGGAGAATCCCGAGCCGCTGACGGAGCTGCCGCTGATCGTTGTGGTCATCGACGAGCTCGCCGATCTGATGATGGTCGTTGGCAAAAAAGTCGAGGAGTTGATTGCGCGATTGGCGCAGAAAGCCCGCGCAGCCGGCGTACACCTCATTCTCGCGACCCAGCGGCCGTCCGTGGACGTCATCACCGGACTGATCAAAGCGAATATTCCGACCCGAATCGCATTCCAGGTCTCGAGCAAGGTTGACTCGCGTACCATCCTCGACCAGATGGGTGCGGAACAGCTTCTCGGTCAGGGCGACATGCTGTATCTTCCGCCGGGCACCGGTTATCCGCAGCGTGTGCACGGCGCGTTCGTCGCTGACCAGGAAGTGCACAAAGTGGTGGAGTCCCTGAAATCGCGTGGTCAACCGCAGTACATCGACGACGTTCTGGAAGGTGGCGAAGCCGACGCGGAAGAGGGCGTTGCAACGGGCGAGGCCGAAGGCGAAGCCGATCCGCTCTACGACCAGG
The DNA here is from genome assembly GCA_031406075.1 of Betaproteobacteria bacterium. Lineage (GTDB taxonomy): Bacteria > Pseudomonadota > Gammaproteobacteria > Burkholderiales > JACQAP01 > JACQAP01. Next base: position 131 of record JANOGP010000299.1, on the reverse strand, counting down.
CCGTGGAAATCGTGCTCAAGTCGCGGCGGGCGTCCATTTCACTGGTGCAGCGGCATCTGCGCATCGGCTATAACCGGGCAGCGCGGCTGATCGAGCAAATGGAACGCGCCGGGATGGTTTCCACCATGCAG
>JANOGP010000298.1:0-6844 GCA_031406075.1 Betaproteobacteria bacterium | reverse complement strand
CGCATCTTGACCAGCTCGTGCGGCAGATAGGTCGAACGCAACTGCTGCACATGCAGCGCGCGCAGCATGAAATCGAAATCGGCGGCAAAACGATAGCTTGCTTCGAATGGCCCCACGCGCCCAAGCACACGGCGGCGGATGAAGAATGCCGGATGCGGCGGCATCCAGCCCTGCTCGAACAGGCCCGGCCGGTACGGCTCGGACTTCCAGTGACGGACCATCCTGTTCACGTCGCCATTGTCCACGTAGAAGATGTCTCCGTAGCAGACGTCCACCGCGTCGTCCCGAAAGACTTTCGCGACCATTCCCAGGACATTTTCGTCAAAGTAAACGTCGTCGCTGTTGAGCGTTCCGACGACGTCGCCCGTGGCCATCGCCAGGCCCTTGTTCATCGCGGCGTAGATGCCTTCGTCGGGTTCGGAGACGACCTTCGACAACGTGCCGCGAAAGCGCTGCAGCACTTCCAGGGTGCCGTCGGTCGAGGCGCCGTCCACCACGATGTGCTCGATGCGCGGGTGCGTTTGCGCCGCCACGGATTCGATGGTGTCCGCTATGGTCTCCCGTGAGTTGAACGAAACGGTGATGACGCTGATGGTCGGGCTGGTTTGCATGTGGAAGGGGTTTGCTAGGCCGCCGCCTGCCCGGTCAGGCATTCGCGCAACCACAATTCGGTGGAAAGCAGCCTGTACAAGTGATTTCCGAGCCCCGGCCGTCCCGACTCGAATAGTCTTATCAGACCGGCGATGCGCCCCTGATCGCAGTACTCCCGGATCGCCGACCCCGGACTGAGGAGCAGGGAACGCGGTATCTCAGCATGATGCTCCTTGAGCCAGTTCTCCGCCGGGGTCGGATAGCCTTGCTTGTCCATGCGCTCGGCGATTGGACGCTGCCCTGTGGCGCCAAGGTAGTCGCGAACGACACGCTTGGTCACGCCCCGGCTGATCTTGATCTCCGATGGCTGGGAGAACGCCCACTCGACCAGACGATAGTCCATGAAGGGCAGCCTGGTTTCGATGGCGTGGGCCATACTTATTGCATCCCCGTACTGCAGGAGGCCCGGCAGGATCCGGGAAGAGTGGTCGCGCCACAGGCGTTCGTTGAGCGGGTCGGGATAGCGGACACCGGGGACATTCTGCGCGTCGGCGTCGGTAAACGCGATGCGCAGCGCATCGTGCAAGGTGGAGCCGGCACTGCCGCGATTGCGGTTCCATTGAATCAACCCGGGAAAAGCCTCGCGCAGAACCCACAACGCGGTCCACTTCGGCGAGAAGGACGCCATCGCGCCGCGAATCGCCGAGGAGAGCTCGCGCAGCGCCTCCCCGGTCGGCCTCTTCGCGGCACGCTTCAGGGCGGAGAGGATGGCCAGCGCCGCGTACTGGGCATATCCGCCAAACGCCTCGTCCGCGCCTTGCCCCTCCAGCAGGACCGGCGTTTCCCGCCGCCTGGCCTCCTGCATGATCGCCCACAGGGGGAAAACCGCGGGAGAGTAACCCGGCCCGTCCAGATGCCAGCCGATGCGGCGTAGCAGTTCCACCCATTGTCCCTTTTGCGCCGGGACTTCGACCGGCTGGATGCCGTAAGGCGCCGCCGCTCGGCGGGCCCAGGCCGCCTCGCCCTCGCCATGTTCTCCATAGACGGAGGTGAAGCAGACCGGATGCTTCGCGGAGGTCTTGACCGATGCCGCCAGCACGGCAGTCGAGTCGATCCCGCCCGACAGGGTGATCCCGACCGGTACGTCGCTGCGGTGGCGCAAGCGGACCGCATCCTCGAACAACTCCGCGAACTGCTCGACTGCCTCGCGCCCGTCATGCGCCGCCGCTGCTGCGTTAGGATAGTCCCAGTATCGCCATATCCTCGGGAGGTTCCGGCCGACCTGCACTTCCCCGCAGTGCGCCGGCGGAAGAACTTTTACCCCGCGATAAAAACTCGAATCGGAAGCGTACAAGTGGCCCCAGGTGAGAAATTGCGCGAGGGTGGCCGTATCCACCGCACGCATCTGCGGGAACAGCTTGAGGATCGCTTTCGGCTCGGAGGCAAAAACAAACCCGCCGTGTTCGGCGTAATAGAACGGCTTCACGCCGAACCGGTCGCGCGCGAAAAACAGCTTTCGCTGCGCCGGGAGCCAGATCGCGAACGCCCACATTCCGTTCAGGCGCCGCAGACAGCCGCTCCCCCAGGCAAGGTAGGCGTGCAGCAGCACTTCGGTGTCGGAACGGCTGACGAACCGGCGGCCGAGCGCTTCGAGTTCCTTGCGCAACTCCAGATAGTTGTAGATTTCCCCGTTGAAAACGATCGCCGCGCCGCTCCCGGCCTCGATCATGGGTTGATGCCCGGCCGGGCTCAAATCGAGAATCGACAGCCGCTGGTGGCCGAGCAAAAGATCCGCATCCGAGAAAATGCCGCGGTCGTCGGGTCCGCGGTGCGCCAGCTCATCCAGCGCCGCGGAGAAGGCCTGCGCCGGCACAGAACCCTGCGGGCCGAGAAAACCGAGGATTCCGCACATGTCAGGCCAGATCCTTCCTGATGCCGAATGCGCGACGCATCAACGCCCTTGCCAGATAGAAGAAATGCCCACGACGGATACTTTCACGATACGAAGCCCTTGCCCCGGCCTGCCGCAACGTCCTCAATCAGACGCTCGACCTGCGAAACATAAGCCGCGAGTCTTGCCCGGTTCTGTTCCGCCACGGCGGACGGCGGCTCCCTCTGTTCAGTGCGCGATTTTCCGATCATGGCGCTTATCGCGTCCGCCGAGAAATCCGCCGAATGAGGATCGAAATACATCGCCTTGCCACCGGCCTGTTCCCTGTGCACCGGGATATCGGAAAGCAGGAGCGGCACTCCCAGCGCGCGGGCTTCCTCGACCGGCGTGCTCCATCCTTCGAACAACGACGGATTCACGATGGCTACCGCTCCCCGCATCAACGCGTACACGTCGGCGCGCGGAATCAATCCGAGGAACCTGAATCTCTCCTGCAGGCCAAGTTCTCCGACCCTGGCCTCGAGCTGGCGAAGCAGGCCCGGATGCCGATAGTCCGCCAATGCGCCCGAAGCCGCAACCGTCACATCGACGCCCCGCTGCTGCAGGACCTTCAGCGCTTCGATGATCAGCCGATGGTTCTTGTGCTCCCAGAACTGGTTCGGGAGATAGATGTACTCCGCGGGCAGCCGGTACTTTCTCGCTGCGTCTTCCGCCCCCGTCAGGCGCGCTTCGGGCGGCAATTCCGCCGCGAACGGCACGACGCGTATGCTGCCACGGCTGCCGGCATAGAACCTTTCGCAATCAGCGCGGGACGATTCACTGCTCAACATGACCATGCGCGCGGAGGCAATCTGCGCGCGGAACCCGATTTCGCGTTGCAGCCAGGCGCGACGGCTGAACATTCCGGGCAGGCATCGATGCTGGAAATCAGGCAGCCAGGCAATGGTGGGAAAGGGAAAGCGCCAACCGTGATAGCGGGCCGACTCGAAGACCACCTCGATTGCGTGCTGGCGATAGACGCCGGCCGCTCTGCGATCGATGCCGGACAGCAGGGCATTGGCAAGCCGGCTTCCGGTTTTCGATGCCGAAAAATCCGCGGAGCGCACGATTTCGGCCGCGCCGTTCTCGATCGGCGCCAGCGCGGCGGCATCGACTTCCTCGCCTACGAATACGACCGGACGGACCTTTCCACCGCCGTATTTGTGCAGCGCGCGAAACAGGTTGATGAAGTACTGATAGCCCCCGGTCGAACGATGCCTGTCAGGCAGCGTGAAGGCCGTTCTGATCATGCCAGGCATTCCCGCATCCTCAATTCGGTGCTGCGGAGCCGATAAAGATGGTTGCCCGCTCCGGTGCCGGAATCGACCATTCAGACTTCCCGCTCCACGCCCAGGGCGCGCTCGTAAAAGCCTCGCGCGATGTATGCGAATTTTCTCTGCGCGGCCAGCAGGCCCATCCTGCGCATCCGGTAGAGGTTCACCTTCCATCCCGGCAATCCGCGCCCGGCCAGCACCTTCTCACGCTCGGCCCGGCAGCGATCGCCGATCAGGGATGTCTTGGTCTCGCCATGTAAGCGGTATCCGCCCCAGCATTCGTTCACATGAGCGCCGCGCCCGGCCCCAAGCACGCGCAGGAACCAGTCGTAGTCGAAGGCACAACTCAGTGACTCGTCGAGCCAGCCGATCCGCGCGTGGATGTCCCTGCGCCAGAACGCCACCTGGTTGGTGAGGATCATTCCCTCAGCCAACATCGAACGGAAGGTCGGCGTGACGTAGCACAGATCGCGCAGGACACGGTCTTCTGCGTCGATCAGGTTTACGTTGCCGATAATCAGGTCGGCATTTCGGTGCCGCGCCGCCGCACGGGCGAGGGACGCAAACGCGCCGGGATAATAGACATCGTCGGAGTTCTGCCATGCGATCCAGTCCCCGGTGGCACGCTGGAACCCCTTGTTGATCGCGTGCGACTGGCCGCGATCCTTTTCACTGACCCAGTAAGCCAGACTCGAACTGTACTTCCGGATGATGTCCTGGCTGCCGTCCGTCGATCCCCCGTCGATGACGATATATTCGAGATTCGGATAACCCTGGTCGAGCACCGAGTTGATCGTACGTTCCAGGAACTGCGCCTGGTTGTAGCTCGGCGTAACGACGGTGACTTTCGGCAGGCTGTCCAAATAGAAGGCTCCGGAGTTTTGCTTTGCAGACGCGCGGAAACCTGTGGTCTGCTTGCCTGGCGTGGCGACAGTTGCATCAGGCATGCGTCGCGTCCAGGACGATATTCTGATAGCTTTCGGCAAACTGGCGCATGCGGCCCGGCAATTCCACAGCCGCTCTGGAAACCGAAGCTTCGTCCGCCGCCAGATCGAATCCGGACAACGCCTCCCGGATCGCGCGCGCCGCATCTTCAGCATTCTCGGTCTCAAAGAAAATGCCACGCGCCGGCGTCTGTTCGCGATGCACCGGGATCGCGGACAACACGATCGCCTTGCCCATGGACCGTGCTTCTTCCACGCTGGTGCTCCAGCCTTCGAACCGCGACGGATTGATCACCGCCACGGCATGGCGCATCAGACCAAGCATGTCCCGGTAAGGAACCACGCCGAGCGGCCGGAACAGCCTGTCGATCCCATAGTCCCTGACACGCCTCATCAGGATTTCGACATGCTGCGGTTGCCGCGGATCGTCCATGAGTCCGGTCGCGATCACGGTAACGGGATAGCCCGAGTCTTTCAACCGGCGCAGGGCCTCGACAACCACTTCATGATTCTTGTGCGCCCAGAACTGGTTGGGCAGATGCATGTAGGGGCCCTCGATCCCGTATCGAGCCTCGAGCTCCCTTCGCTGCGGCAGGGCACCATCATGGCCCAGCCCGGAGACGAAGCGCAGCACGCGGATCCTGGCGGCGTGCTTCGGATTCCCGGCGCGTAAGTCCTGCGCCGCCGTCTCGCTGCTCACGATCACGCACACGCACGCCCCGAGCGCCTGCGCGATTTGCGCCTCCCGCAGCGCGATCTGCTGTTCGCTGAAAAGATGCCGGAGATGGCGGTGCTGGAGATCCGGCACCCAGCCGATGGCGGGAATCCCGGCGCCGCGCCCGAGGTCTCCGGAATGGGACAACATCGAGATACCGTGAGCCGAGAGCACTTTCTCGAGCACCGGGTCGGACCCGAGGACGCGCTGCAGGATCTTGCGCAGCAACCAAAGGGGATGGCCCCTGTCGAGAACCCGCGTGTGCACCACGGGCACGAAGGAAAATTCGGCCGCAATCGCCTGGTCAGTACCGGTGAACAGCACAGGCTCGATCCGACGGCCGTCAAGCGCCGTGACGGCCTGGAGCAGGTTGCGGAGGTAATTGAGCCCCCCCAGCCATTCCCGCACGGCAAAGACGTTAACGAAGCCGACGCGTATCAATTTTCACCAGCAGCGAACCATTCGACGTACTCGCGAACGCCTTCCCGCCACGGCTTGCGTGCCTTCCAACCCCACGCAGCCGCGCGGCTCACGTCCGCCACATACGAAGGCGGGTCTACGTGCCGGGTCTGGCCGCTAAAGGTCGCGGGAATGCCGACATGCATCGCATGCAGAACCTCCTGCACGACTTCCGCGACGGCAACACTGATGCCCGTGCCCCCGTTCACCACCGGGCATTGCGTCGAGGCGTGCCGCCTCGCCAGCGCGAGCAGGTCGGCCGCATCCCCGGCGTGAAGCCAGTCGCGCAGTTCCGCGCCGGTGCCGAAGAACTCCGCCTCCCCTCGCCGAAGCTTGGAACACGCGTCCCACAACAACTGCTTGCGCAAGCCGTTGCCGTAAACCGAGAACAGCCGCACGATGGCCGCCTTGATGCCGAAATGCCGCGCATAGGTGGCGCATAGCTGTTCCGCAATCTGCTTGTGCACCCCGTAGGGAGAAACCGGGTTCGGCGCCTGCGTCTCGGCTATCGGTTGCCGGCCCACATGGCCATAGACGGCGACGCTCGACGGATATACCACAGCGGCGTCCTTCGCATACAGCCGCACAAACTCAAGGACCGCCGCCGTGGTCTCCACAGTGCGCTGATAGTCCTGATGGGGATGGGTCGCCGAAAAACCAACCGATCCGCTTCCTGCGCAATGAATCACTGCGCCGGGAAGGCCGGCATGGGTGACCAGATTGTCCAGAGTGACATCCGCCGCATGCCATTCGGCAATGCCCCACTGGCGCCACTGCTCCCGGCTCCAGACCCCATGCCCCAGCCCGATGACCGTCTGGCTGCGCAGTTTCCGGAACCGCCGCCAGTGCGTCCTCGCGCAGGGCGTGGTGCTTCATGACACGGCGCGGGTGTACAACATAGCTGGGAGCCGGGCCGCCGTCGACATCGGCC
>JANOGP010000417.1:0-1998 GCA_031406075.1 Betaproteobacteria bacterium | reverse complement strand
TTAGAGCAATGAATAACCTTATGACCGCCGGCGCGAAATTCCGTGCTGCAGTCGCGGCCGAAAAGCCGCTGCAGGTGATCGGCACGATCAACGCCTATCACGCCCGGCTCGCCGAGCGGACCGGCTATAAGGCGATCTACCTTTCCGGCGGCGGAGTTGCCGCCGGTTCCCTCGGCGTGCCCGATCTCGGCATCACCGCGCTGGACGACGTGCTCACCGACGTGCGCCGCATTACCGACGTATGCGGCCTGCCGCTGCTGGTGGATGCGGACACCGGATTCGGCGGCGCCTTCAATATCGCCCGCACCGTCAAATCGCTCATCAAGTTCGGCGCCGGCGCAATGCATATCGAGGACCAGGTGCAGGCCAAGCGCTGCGGCCACCGGCCCGGCAAGGAAATCGTTTCCCGCGAAGAGATGGTGGACCGCATCAAGGCGGCGGTGGACGCGCGCACCGATCCGGACTTCGTGATCATGGCCCGCACCGACGCGCTTGCCGTCGAAGGGCTGGACGCCGCGATCGAGCGTGCCAGGGCCTGCGTGGATGCCGGCGCCGACATGATTTTCCCGGAAGCGATGACGGAACTGTCGATGTACAGGAAGTTCGCCGGCGCGGTGAAGGTTCCGGTGCTGGCCAATATCACCGAGTTCGGCGCCACACCGCTTTTCTCCGTGGAAGAATTACGCGGTGCAAACGTCTCGCTGGTGCTTTATCCGCTGTCGGCCTTCCGCGCGATGAACAAGGCGGCGCTCAAGGTTTTTGAGACCGTCCGCCGCGAAGGCACGCAAAAAAGCGTGGTTGACATCATGCAGACCCGCAACGAGCTTTACGATTATCTCGACTATCACCGGTTCGAGTCGAAACTGGACCAACTTTTCGCGAAGGAAAAGGGAAAATGAGCGACGCGACCCCCCCCATTCCCAAGCCGAAGAAGTCGGTGGCGCTCTCAGGAGTCCCGGCCGGCAACACCGCGCTGTGCACCGTCGGCCGCACCGGCAATGACCTTCACTATCGCGGTTACGACATCCTGGATTTCGCGGAGGAAGCGGAATTCGAGGAGATCGCCTATCTTCTGGTGCACGGCAAGCTGCCCACCTTCGCCGAACTGTCGGCCTACAAACGCAGGCTCAAGACGCTGCGCGGCCTGCCCGCATCGGTTCAGGGCATCCTGGAGTGCATTCCGGCAATCACACACCCAATGGATGTGCTGCGCACCGGCTGCTCCGCTTTGGGCGCAGTGCTTCCGGAGAACCAGGACCACAAGCTCAGCGAGGCGCGCGACATCGCCGATCGGATGATGGCCAGCTTCGGTTCGATGCTGCTTTACTGGTATCACTTTTCGCATTCGGGGCGGCGCATCGAAGTCGAGACCGACGATGATTCGATAGGCGGTCATTTTCTGCATCTCCTGCACGGCAGAAAGCCGTCCGCACTTTGGGAGCGGGCGATGCATACCTCGTTGATCCTCTACGCAGAACACGAATTCAATGCCTCCACATTCACCGCAAGGGTCATCGCCGGCACGGGCTCCGACATGTATTCGGCGATCGCCGGCGCCATCGGCGCGCTCAAGGGGCCAAAGCATGGCGGTGCCAACGAGTTTGCCTTCGATACCATCGGGCGTTACGACAACCCGGACGACGCCGAAGCCGACATCGTCAGACGCGTTGCCCGGAAGGAGATCATCATCGGCTTCGGCCATCCGGTGTACACCACGGGCGATCCGCGTAATCAGGTAATCAAGGAAGTTGCGCGCAGGCTGTCCAGCGACGCGGGCGACATGAGGCTGTTCGAAATCTCGGAGCGTGTGGAAAAAGTCATGTGGCGCGAGAAAAAGATGTTTCCGAATCTGGACTGGTACAGCGCCACCAGCTATCACATGCTGGGGGTGCCGACCGTGATGTTCACGCCGATCTTCGTCATCAGCCGCGCATCCGGCTGGACCGCCCACGTCATCGAGCAGCGCATCGACGGCAAAATCATCCGCCCGAGCGCCAA
>JANOGP010000289.1:0-7025 GCA_031406075.1 Betaproteobacteria bacterium | reverse complement strand
ATTGCCAGGCTGCGCGATACGATCGACGTGTTGATGCAAACGTTTACGATCATGGGCCGGACGATTGCCAGCGAGGAGCTTACTCGCGCCGACATCGTCGTTATTCCGGACATCACCAACCTGAATTCATCCAATTTCGACTCACGAAACTACGCCATTATCGAGGGCGAAAAGGCCGGGCTGGCGGCCGTACCAAAGCTTCAGGAAAAAGTGGCGGCGTACTACGAGAGCAGAAAAACTGCTGTGCCTCGTCAGTAGAATGTCCCCCGGACATCAGGGTGTCGAACCAGCGGGTTCTCAGCCCAGCCGGCCCCGCCGAACAAAAAAAGCCACCGTAAAGGTGGCTTTGTTGTTTGGTGGAGGCGGGCGGAATGTGTCTGTATCGCCTTGGGGCGATCCAGCCATCCTTCACCGCGTGCGGCTCAGGATCGCCGATGTGCCGGGAACGCATCGGCGTCCAACCCGATGTCCACCGGACATCGAGTTGTCGAACCAGCGGGTCCTCATCCCAACCAACCTCGCCAAACAAAAAAGCCACCGCAGGGGTGGCGTTTTTGTTTGGTGGAGGCGGCGGGAATGTGTCTGTCTCGCCTTGGGGCGATCCAGCCATCCTTCACCGCGTGCGGCTCTGGACCGCCGATGTGCCTGGAGCGCATCGGCGTCCAACCCGATGTCCCCCGGACATCAGGTTGTCGAACCAAGGCGGTTCTCACCCGCCCGCCCCACAAACAAAAAGACCACCATTGCAGGTGGCCTTTTGTTTGATTGGTGGAGGCGGGCGGAATCGAACCGCCGTCCGCAAGCACTCTACAGGCAGTTCTACATACTTAGTCAGGCTATTTGATTTGACCCGGCATACGCCAGCCGACGGGCTGATGACAGGCGAGTTACCTACTTTTTAACGCCCTGCAAAGTAACCCTGCAGGACGCGATCCTCGCTAATGGCTCTGCTGTCTATTGCTAGACCCGGTGTTGAGGCCCGCCGGTGCAGAGTCCAGCCGGGTTTAGGCGGCTAGAGCGTAACGTTCGTCGTTGGCGACTATACGTTTTTTCCAGATGGATTTACGAGGTGACTGGTCCTCGGTATGCCCTGCACTGCTTCGCAACCCGCGTCGAAACCAGGTCGCCCCCATGTGAAACCTAGATGGTGCCGGCTCCGGAAAATTTTACCCGGAGACAGCGCCATTCTATCAGATTGCCAGCGCTGACCCGTCGAAAAGTACACCCAGCAAGTCCGACGGGGTATCGATAAAGCCGTCCGCGCCCCATTGTTCCGGCGGCGTGCCGTTGCCGAGATAGCCGTAGCGCGCCACAACGACAGGCATTCCCGCTGCGTGTCCGGCCTGCACGTCGCGTTCGTCGTCGCCGACATAAACGCATTGCCGTGCGGGAACGCCGAGCTTTTCCGCCGCTGCAAACATGGGCGCCGGATGCGGCTTCGGGTTCGGCGTCGTGTCGCCGCAGATCACGCATGCCGCCCGCTCGAACAGGGTCAGCGCACGCAGCAGGGGGAAAGTGAATCGTTCTGCCTTGTTGGTGACAATGCCCCAGCGCAAACGGCGCCGTTCGATCTGCTCCAACAGCGCGGCAATGCCCGGGAACAGCCGGCAGCTGCGGGCAAGATTCTCCTCGTAAATGTTCAGAAATTCGTCGCGCATGGCCTCGTAGCCGCTATGTCCCGGTTCGATGCCGAAGCCGATTTTCAACAGCCCACGCGCGCCGGAAGAGGCCTGCGACCTGACCGCCTCGATCGGCAATTCAGGCATGCCGCGGGCGAGACGCTGTTGATTCAGCGCAAAGCCCAGGTCCGGAGCGGTATCCGCCAGCGTGCCGTCGAGGTCGAAGAGCACGCCACGGACCGGCAGGTTCACGAGTACCGCCATCAAGTTTTATGGATTCCTATTTGGCGAGCGTTTCCAGCAACTGCTCGTCGGACAGCATGTCCTCCAGAGCCTGTGAAACCGCGGTATTCACCAGCATCGTGCTGTCTTTTTCGAAGGGTGGCGCAGCACCGTCCTTGCGGGTCCGGACGTTGAACTGGCGGTCGTAGAATTGGAGCCCATTGGCCACGCGGGCGCCAACCGCCGCACGTAACTCGGTTTCGAATGTAAACGCCGTCTTGACCGACTTCAGATCCAGACTGCGGATCTCCACCTGCAGCTTACGTTCCATCGCGTCGCTGTAGGGAACCACAGAGAAACCGAGTTTGGTCAGCGCTTCCTTCAGGCGTTCATACACAGCCGCACTCGGGTCCTCTTCCACCGAGACGTCCACCATCGTGGTATTCGGATCGCCGATTTCGCCGAGCTTTTTGTCCGCGCGTGCGTCAGATACCCCGACGCCGATGATCCTGCCGTTGCCGATGGCGGCCTCAGTCACTTTCACCGGCGGGTCTATACGCAGATTCTGTGGCTTCAGCGCACAGCCGTGAATCGCGGCCACCGTGCCGAATGCCGCCAGTACGAACCAGATTTTTGTCTTCATGATGTGATCCTCTTCAAATATCTTGCCAACATTGAAATCGCCGCGAACAAACAATAACGCGGCACGAGTGTCGTCGTGCCAGGATCAGACTGGCTGCGCGCTGAGGATGTAATTTACCGAACTGTCGGTGCCAAGCGCATAAGTCCGGGTGAACGGGTTGTAGGTCATCCCAGTTACACGGTGCGGTGTCAGTCCGCCGCCGCGGCAATAACGCCCCAGTTCCGCCGGGGTGATAAACCTGGAATAGTCGTGCGTGCCCCGCGGCAGCAACTTCAGGATGTACTCGGCACCGAGGATCGCGAACAGGTAAGCCTTCGGGTTGCGGTTGATGGTGGAAAAAAAACACCAGCCGCCGGGCGCAATCAGCTCTGCGCACGCTTTGACTGCGCTCGCCGGGTCGGGCAGATGCTCCAGCATCTCCATGCAGGTTACCACCTCATAGTGATGCGGCTGTTCCCTGGCGAGTTGCTCAACCTCCACCTTGCGGTATTCCACGTCGAGCTTGCTCTCCAACAGGTGCAGTTGCGCCACTTTCAAGGGCTTGTCGCCCATGTCTATGCCGGTCACCTTCGCTCCGCGGGCCGCCATTGCCTCGGACAGCAGGCCTCCGCCGCAGCCGACGTCGAGTACTTTCTTTCCCGGTAGATCGGCGATGCGATCGATATAGTCCAGTCGCAGTGGATTGATGTCGTGGAGCGGCTTGAACTCGCTGTTCGGATCCCACCAGCGGTGGGCAAGCTGGCTGAATTTTTCGAGTTCGAGCGGATCGACGTTGATCATCTCAGGCTGGCGCTCTGCCTAATTTGACGCCGCGATTCGCAATTGCCATTCGCGGGCCTTGCGCGCAATGGCCGCATCGTCAACTTGCAGCAAACGGCCTTCCTCGACCAGCAGTTTGCCGCCGACCCAGACATGGCTGACGTTCTCCCGACCGGCAGTATAAACCAAGTGTGATGCCGGGTCATAACAGGGAGACAGTTCGATCGACGCCAAGTTCAACGCGCACAGATCCGCGCACTTGCCCGGTTCGACCGAGCCGATTTTATTTTCCAGGCCCAGCGCTTTGGCGGCGTTGAGCGTCGCCATGCGCAGCGCGACATGCGCGGGCAGCGTTTCCGCGTCGTTGCTCGCCGCCTTGGCCAGCAGCGCCGCAAGCCGCATTTCGGCAAGCACATCGAGCCGGTTGTTGCTTGCCGCACCATCGGTGCCGATGCCTACGTTTATTCCCGCCGACAGCATGGCTCCCACCGGAGCGATACCGCTGGCAAGTTTGAGATTCGACGAAGGGCAATGCGCCACCGTGGCGCCAAGCCGTGCCAGCAGCGCGATCTCGGCCGGATCAAGGTGGACAGCATGAACGGCGATGAAGTTCGGTCCCAGCAGGCCCAGCTTTTCCAACCGGGCAATCGGCCGCATTCCGAACTTGCTCTTGCTCTCCCGGATTTCATCATCCGTTTCGTGCAGGTGGGTATTGATTGGGATCTGCAGTTGCTCGGAAAGCGTGAGGATCTGCTCGAAGCTTTTGTCGCTCACGGTATAGGGAGCATGCGGCGCCATGCAGAAGGACAACAAGGCCTCGCTCTTGAGCTCATCACGCATCGCCAGCCCCTTGCGCAGATAATCCTGTGCGTCGCTGGCGTATGCCGTCGGAAATTCGATCAGTACGATTCCCAAAGCGGCCCGCATCCCAGCCTCCAGTGCCGCGCGTCCGGACATCTCCGGGAAAAAATACATGTCGTTGAAACAGGTCACGCCGCCGCGCAGCATTTCGGCACAGGCGAGTAGGGTACCGTCGTACACGAACTGCGCCGAGACGTGCTTGGCCTCGGTAGGCCAGATGTGTTTTTCCAGCCAATCCATGAGCCTCAGGTCATCAGCCAGTCCCCGCATCAGCGTCATGGCCGCGTGTGTATGAAGATTCACCAGCCCGGGAATCAGTACGTGGGTGGAAAGATCGAGGATTCGGCCGGCCTTGCACTGCCGGCGCATTTCATCTCGCGGCAGAATTGCGACGATGCGCTCGCCGGCGATGGCCACGCTGTGGTCGTTCAGCACGGTCCCGTGCGGCTCGACGGGAATGATCCAGCGCGCCTCGATCACGGTGTCGGCAGAAAGAAGAGCGTTCGTTTGCTGCATCGATGCTCCAAAAAAAAGCCCTGCGTTCGCAGGGCTTTCACTCGCTCGTCGCTGATCCGCGGCGTTAGTTGGCAGCCTTGGTACCGGTGACGCTGACATCCACGCGGCGGTCCGGCTCAAGGCAGGCAATCAACGCCTTGCCGCGAGTGCCGTTGCAGGCATCTCCGGTGACTGGTTCCGATTCCCCGCGTCCCTCGGCATTGATTTTGCCGGCGGGCACGCCCTGGCGTACCAGATAGGCCCTCACCGCGTTGGCGCGGCGTTCCGAAAGTTTCTGGTTGTAATCATCGGTACCGATGCGGTCGGCAAAACCGATCACGCTAATCGAGTCGTATTGCGTTCCCTTCAGGCCGGCGACAAAATCGTCGAGTTTGCCGCGCTGATCGCTGCGAATGACGGACTTGTCAAAACTGAACAGCGGTTCTGCTTCGAAGCTGACACTCACCGGGACCCTGGCCACAGGCTCGTCGGCATACGTTTTCGGATCGCCAATGACTTTCTCGGAGGCAAGTTGCTGCTCCTGGTAACTCATGGTGCCCGACTCGTCCGGCTGCGTCCCGAGATCGCCGACTTCCTCTTCTGGTTCGTCAGCCACCTCCGTCGGATCGGCGACCAAACTGTCCATCGCCGCGAGGTCTTCTTCCGGGTACTGCATCGTGCCGGAGTTGTCCGGTTGCGTGCCCAGATCGCCGACTTCTTCTTCCTCTTCTTCGGCAACTTCGGTCGGCCCGCTCACTACGGCCTCGCTGGGGCCGAGGTCCCGTTCCGGGTACTGGAGGGTGCCCGACTCATCCGGTTGCGTGCCGAGGTCCCCGATTTCTTTTTCGGGTTCGATCTCGTACGTGGTTACCGGAAAATCAGGAAGGGGTTGCTCGGGCGCTTTTGCAACAGGCGCCGGTGGCGGAGGCGGTGTTTCCTCGAGCGGGCGATCGACAAACTGCACGCTTTCCTTCTTCGGTTCATATTCCGGAGCCGGAGCCGGGGTGGGTACCGGGGCCTGTGCCTGTTCCGCACAGCCGCCAGAACTGCCACGCTCCGTCTGACTGGCGCAGCCCGCAAGCATTGCGCCGATTAACAACATCAACAGCCGATTGGTCTTGGGTCGCATTTTGGGGTTCTCCTGATCACGCTGGTCAAGGACCCCGGCATTATTGCCCAATACCGGGTCAGTTCACAACGCTTAAAACGCATCGGCGCGTAGCGCTTCGCAGCGGCGCGGCGGTGGCGGACGCAAGATCCCCGTATTGCCGTGAATTGAAACACCTTCAATGTCACGCAAAAAGACGCGCCGGACAATGTCTCGGGAAGAAGCGCCATGATAAAATGCGAGGCTTGCGCTGGAGCGAATCTAAGGGCTTCCAGGCGAGCCATTCACTCCAAACGTCCTGGCAAGTCTATCGGGTCGAGCGGGACTGAACCGTGACTGTTTGCAACAAGAAAACTGACCTTTCCTGATGGATCAATTCGCCAAAGAAACCCTCCCCATCAGCCTCGAAGAGGAGATGCGGCGCTCCTACCTCGATTACGCGATGAGCGTGATCGTGGGGCGCGCGCTACCGGACGTAAGAGACGGCCTGAAGCCGGTTCATCGTCGCATCCTGTTTGCGATGCACGAGGCCAACAACGTCTGGAACCGGCCTTATGTCAAATGTGCGCGCGTGGTCGGCGATGTTCTCGGCAAATATCATCCACACGGAGATAGCGCCACCTACGAAGCGCTGGTGCGCATGGCGCAGGACTTCTCGATGCGCTACACGCTGGTCGACGGACAGGGCAATTTCGGTTCGGTGGACGGCGATTCGGCGGCGGCATACCGCTATACAGAGTGCCGTCTGGAGAAGATTGCCTCGGAGTTGCTGGCCGATATCGACAAGGAAACCGTCGATTTCGTCCCGAACTACGACGGCAAGGAGCAGGAACCCGGTGTACTGCCCACCCGGATTCCCAACCTGCTCATCAACGGCTCCGCCGGTATCGCGGTGGGGATGGCCACCAACGTCCCACCGCACAGCCTGCGCGAAGTCGTCGATGCCTGCCTGGCAATCCTTGAGCGCCCCGAAACCAGCGTCGACGAACTGATGGAAATCATACCGGGACCGGACTTTCCGACCCGTGGAATCATTTACGGCACCGCGGGAGTCAAGGAGGGTTACCGCACCGGCCGCGGCCGCGTGGTCATCCGCGCCCGTACCCACGTCGAGGAGCTGGAAAAGGGCAATCGCCAGGCCATCGTCATCGACGAGCTGCCTTACCAGCTCAACAAGTCGGCGCTCCTTATCAAAATCGGCGAACTGGTACGCGACAAGCGCCTCGACGGGCTCTCCGAACTCCGCGACGAATCCGACAAGTCCGGAATGCGCGTGGTGCTGGAACTCAAGCGCGGAGAAGTCCCGGAAGTCATCCTT
>JANOGP010000005.1:0-3823 GCA_031406075.1 Betaproteobacteria bacterium | reverse complement strand
ATGAAATACGACACCCTGGAAACCGAGACCACACAGGGACTGGCCGTGGTGCGGATGAACCGTCCGGACGTGCACAACGCCTTCGACGCAAATCTGATTGCGGAGCTGACCACGGAACTGCGCCGGCTCGAACAGGCGCCGGAAATGCGCGTCGTCGTGCTCGCCGCCAACGGCAAGAGCTTCTCCGCGGGTGCTGACCTCAACTGGATGCAGCGCATGGCGAAATATTCCGAGGCCGAGAACCTGCGCGACGCGGTGGCGATGGCCGGGCTGATGCGCGCGCTGCACGGCATGCACAAACCGACGATTGCGCGGGTGCAGGGCGCGGCGTTTGGCGGCGGCGTCGGGCTGGTTGCGTGCTGCGACATTGCGGTGGCTGCCGCTGAAGCGTCGTTCTCATTGTCTGAAGTGCGGCTGGGACTGATCCCTTCGGTGATCAGCCCCTACGTCATCGCTGCAATCGGCGAGCGCGAGGCGCGGCGTTATTTCCTTACGGCCGAACGCTTCGGCGCCGAGGAGGCCAGGCGCATCGGCCTGGTGCACGAAGTCACCACCGGCGACCAGCTCGATGAGGCAGTGAAAAACTTCGCCGACTATCTCCTCAAGGGGGGGCCGAATGCGCTGGCGGCGGCAAAGAAGCTAATTGCAGACGTTGCCCGCCATTCGCTGGACGACGCACTGATGGAAGAAACCGCGCGGCGCATCGCGTCGATCCGCGTCAGTCCGGAAGGGCGTGAAGGTTTGAGTGCTTTTCTGGAGAAACGCCCGCCTGCCTGGACGAAGAAATCTTGAATCGCGCTTACCAGACAAACCTTTTCGCCACAGAGGTCACAGAGAACAAAGAGGAGAACAAAATCAAGAACCTTGACGCAAAGTGCGCAAAGAAACTAGAGAGCACACAAAGAAACCATGATTTGTGTCCGTTTTCATCCCGGTATCCGCCATTTGCCTTTAATGTGGATGCATTCTTTTTGCTTTTCTCTGTGTCCTCCGTGTTCTCTGTGGCTGAGTTCTTGAATTAGATGTTCGAGAAGATTCTCATAGCCAACAGGGGCGAGATCGCCTGCCGTGTCGCGCGCACGGCGAAGCGGCTCGGCATACGCACTGTCGCCGTTTATTCGGAGGCTGACGCAGCCGCGCTGCATGTGGCGAGCTGCGACGAGGCTCACCTGATCGGGCCGGCGCATCCGCGTGATTCATATTTGCGCGTTGACCGCATCCTCGAGGCCGCGAAGAAAAGCGGGGCGCAGGCGATCCATCCCGGGTACGGTTTCCTGTCCGAAAACGCGGAGTTTGCGAAGGCTTGCGGGCAGGCCGGAGTGGTTTTCATCGGCCCGCCGGTCGGTGCGATTGAAGCGATGGGTTTGAAGAGCGCCGCAAAGGCGCTGATGGAAAGGGCCGGCGTGCCGCTGGTACCCGGTTATCACGGCGACGCGCAGGACGCCGCTTTACTCAGGAAGGAAGCCGATCGCATCGGCTACCCGGTGCTGATCAAGGCGTCCGCGGGCGGCGGCGGAAAGGGCATGCGAGTGGTCGAAAAGGCGGCCGACTTTGCCGACGCGCTCGCCGCGGCGAAGCGCGAGGCGGCTTCCTCGTTCGGCGATGACCGGGTGCTGATCGAGAAGTATCTCACCCGACCACGGCATATCGAGGTGCAGGTGTTCGCGGACACGCAGGGACATTGTGTGTACCTGTTCGAGCGCGACTGCTCGGTGCAGCGCCGCCATCAGAAGATCCTCGAGGAAGCGCCGGCACCGGGAATGACCGCTGAGCGGCGCCGCGAAATGGGCAACGCGGCAGTTTCGGCGGCGCGGGCGGTCGGCTACGTGAACGCCGGCACGGTGGAATTCATCGCCGATAAGGATGGCCGCTTTTACTTCATGGAAATGAACACCCGGCTGCAGGTCGAGCACCCGGTGACCGAGATGATCACGGGGCTCGATCTGGTTGAATGGCAGTTGCTGGTTGCTTCCGGGGAACCCCTGCCGCTGACGCAGGAGCAGTTGGCGATCAAGGGCCACGCGATCGAGGCGCGCGTGTACGCGGAAGATCCCGCGCGTGGATTTCTTCCAGCCGCCGGGCGCATCGAACACTTGCGCCAGCCGGAAGAATCGGCGCATGTGCGCGTGGACAGCGGCGTGCAGTCGGGCGACGAAGTCGGCGTGCACTACGATCCGATGATCGCCAAGCTGATTGCCTGGGATTTGGACCGCCCTTCCGCACTGCGCCGGTTGCGCGCCGCGCTGGGCGAGTTTCAGATTGTCGGGCCGACCAGCAATCTGGCGTTTCTTTCCGCCGTTACCGCGCATCGCGCGTTCGCCGACGCGCATCGCGAGCCGGAATTGCTCGATACCGGCCTGATCGAGCGCTACCAGACTGAACTGTTTCCGACCGCCGCGCCGGCATCCGACCCGATCCTGGCGATCGCGGTATTGAGCGAACTGCTGCGAATGGATCGCGAAGCGGCGCAGGCCGCGAAGCGCTCGGCGGACCCGTTCTCGCCCTGGAATGCGCGCGATGGCTGGCGCCTGAACGAGGACAATCATCACACCTTCCTGTTCATCGACGCCGGCAAACGCGTGGAAGTGGTGGCGCACTACCGAAACCGGGGATACCTGCTGGAACTGCCCGGCGGAAAGATGCTGGCCTCGGGAGAAGTCGCCGGCGACCGGACCATCGATGCCGATCTCGCCGGCAATCGTACCCGCGCCACGGTGGTCCGCCGGGTCAACGAACTGACGGTGTTTGCCTTCGGCGGCAGCCATAGGCTCGAATTCGAGGTTCCTGCCACCGTCGAGGAAGAGGATCCGTCCGGCGGGCTGGTCTCGCCGCTGCCTGGAGCCGTGATCCAGGTGCTGATCAAGGACGGCGAAGCGGTACAGAAAGGCCAGGCGCTGATGATCATCGAGGCGATGAAAATGGAGCACACCATCTCGGCGCCGCAGAGCGGGACGGTCAAGCGGATATACTTTGCGGCTGGCGAGCAGGTTTCCGAAGGCGCGCAATTGCTCGATTTCGAGGAAGCGAACAAGGCATGAAATACCCGAAACGCGTCAAGATGGTCGAAGTCGGTCCGCGAGACGGCTTGCAGAACGAGCCGGTCAGCGTTCCCGCCGAAATCAAGGTGGCGCTGATCGATCGCCTCTCGGATGCGGGGTTGCCCGCGGTCGAAGTGGGCAGTTTCGTTTCGCCCAAGTGGGTTCCGCAGATGGCGGATACTGCAGAAGTCATGGCGCGCATCCGCCGCAAGCCGGGAGTCGCCTATCCCGTGCTGGTGCCGAACATGAAGGGCCTTGAGGCCGCGATCGCCGCCAAGGCGACGGAAGTGGCGGGCTTCGCGGCCGCCACCGAGGCCTTTTCGAAACGCAATACCAACTGCACGATTGCCGAGTCGATGCAACGCCAGGCCGAAGTATGCAAGGCGGCCCTCAGTGCCGGCCTGCGAGTGCGCGGTTACATTTCGGTCGTGCTCGGCTGTCCCTATGAAGGCGAGGTCAAGCCGGAAGCCGTTGCCACCGTGTCGCAGCGGCTCTATGACATGGGTTGTTACGAGATCTCGCTCGGCGACACCATCGGCACCGGCACGCCGGCCAAGGCGCAACGCATGATCGAAACGGTGGCGAAGAAAATTCCGGTCGGGAAGCTCGCCGGTCATTTCCACGACACTTACGGACAAGCGCTCGCCAACATCCTGGCGGTGATGGAAATGGGGGTGGCCACGTTCGACAGTTCGGTGGCGGGACTGGGCGGCTGCCCGTATGCGAAGGGCGCGACCGGCAACGTCGCCAGCGAAGACGTGCTTTACATGCTCGACGGCCTGGGC
>JANOGP010000147.1:0-1945 GCA_031406075.1 Betaproteobacteria bacterium | reverse complement strand
CTCGAAGGTGCGCAGATTGCGGTTGTTGACGCCGAGCAACGGGGTCTTCAGGCGCAACGCGCGATCCAGTTCCTCGCCATCATGGACCTCTACAAGCGTCGCCATGCCGAGTTCCGATGCCGTCTGTTCCAGATCCCGCATTGCGCCATCATCGAGTGCGGCAACGATGAGCAGAATGCAGTCGGCACCCATCGCCCGCGCCTCGTACACCTGGTACGGCTCGACCAGAAAATCCTTGCGCAGGACCGGCAGACCGCTAGCGTCACGCGCCTGCACCAGATACGCCGGATCGCCCATGAAGAACTGAACGTCGGTAAGCACCGAAAGGCAGGCCGCCCCGTGCCGCGCATACGACTTCGCGATGGCCACCGGATCGAACTCGGGCCGGAGCACACCCTTGCTCGGGCTGGCCTTCTTGACTTCGGCGATTACAGCGGGAAAACCGGCCTCAATCTTTTTTCGCAGTGCCCCAGTAAAGTCACGCGGCTTTCCGGCGCGCTCCGCTTCCGCGCGCATCAACGCGAGCGGTTTGCTGCGCTTGGCGGCGGCAATCTCCTCGCGTTTGACTGAAAGAATTTGCCGCAGGATATCCGTCATTTAAATTTAACCGCCAAGGACGCCAAGGACGCAAGGGAGGAACAGGAACTGGAAGTCGATAGCCACGCAAGCACTGTGGACCCGTCGCGGCATGAACATTGGTCCGTGTTTTAGCAGCGGGCCTCTTATACTGGATTTTCCTTGGCGTACTTGGCGTCCCTCGCGGTGAAAGCTTTTAGGTCTTCCGTCGAGTGTTACGTGCCAAACCCCTACTGCGAAGCGCCAACCGCAAGGGACGCAAGGTAAACCTTCCATGGAAGATCTCCGAAGGGTCAAAATTTGCAAGTTCAAAGACCGTTCACCACGCGTTTTATTCCGTCCCTCATGTGGGCCACATTGAAATTAAGCAGAAAACCGAGTTTAAAGCCGCCAAGTTTGAGGTATGTGAGTATCTGAGCCAGATGCGCCGGGATTACTCGGTCTACCGCTTTGATTTCCACGACCACTTTCCGCTCCAGCAGCAGGTCAATTCGATAACCTATATCCAACCGAACAGACTCATAGACCACCGGCATCGAGACTTGCCGTTCGACGATAAGGCCGTGTTTTGCCAATTCGTACGCAAGGCAAGCTTCGTACGCGCTCTCCAGAAGACCGGCGCCAAGCGCTGTATGTACCTGCATCGTCGCGGGAACGATTAACTTTCCGATTCCGTCCTCGTCCACTGGTTCTACCTCGCGTCCTTGGCGTCCTTGGCGGTTAATGCCTCAGTTCTTCATCTTTTGAGTAAACGCGATGAATTCATCAAGCTTCCCCTTCGCCGCGCCGCTGGAGATGACTTCGAGCGCCCGCTTCACACCCGCTTCGTGGCTGTCCGCAATACCTGCTGCATAGATTGCCGCGCCGGCATTGAGCACCACGATGTCGCGTGCCGGGCCTGCTTCGTTCGACAGGGCCGACAGCAGCATCTCCCTGGACTCAGCGCCGTCCTTGACCTGAATCGCGGAAAGTTCACTGGATTGCATTCCGAATTGTCGAGGCTGAATCGTGTATTCACGCACTTGGTCGTCCTTGAGCTCGGCGACCAGCGTTTCGCCAGCGATGGAAATCTCGTCCAACCCCTCCATGCCGTAAACCACCAGGACATGGCGGCTGCCCAAGCGCTGCAATACCCGCGCCTGAATGCCGACCAGATCGGGGTGGAACACGCCCATGACCTGATTCCTGGCTCCCGCCGGATTGGTGAGCGGCCCGAGGATATTGAACAGGGTACGCACGCCCAACTCGCGCCCGGTCAGCCGGCGGACCGCTGTCCGCTAGACCGACGCTGAGTCCGGTCGCAACCAGTCCCGACAGGACGAGGAGGACGACGATCCGCATGCCCCAGTGTCCTACGACTCGTGTCCAG
>JANOGP010000127.1:0-17522 GCA_031406075.1 Betaproteobacteria bacterium | reverse complement strand
AGCGCTGGTCGGCGTAGGAAAGCCAGAGGTTCTGCTCGTCCCAGGCTTCGACCAGCGGCGCCTCGCCAACGGGAATACTCAGGCGGCACTCATGCGTCCTGCGCAGCACGGCGTTGCCGCCCATGTGATCGGAATGGCAGTAGGTATTGACCAGCCAGTCCAGAGGCCTGCCTCCAAGTTTCGCGGAAACCTTTGCAAGCGTGATGCGCGTGTCCCCGCCATGGCCGCTGTCAACCAGCACCGTGCGATCGCGGCCGGTGAGCAGGTTGTGGTTGGCGTTCAGCCAGTCGCGGACGATCACGTGCACCTGAGGCGGCAAAGAGCCGGGTGCAGCGGACGCAGGAAAATCCTGTTCCGCAGGGAGGTGTTCTTTCACTTTTCCGCCTCAACGAGGTGCGCCTGCGACGCATCAATATACATCACCGTAGTGTCGGGCCGCGGCGACAGCTGCCGTCCATTCTTTCCGCTATCAAACGTGATTTTTCGATTTTCCTCTTAGGCACCAGGCAGGCGATTAGCTTAGAGCGCAGGTCGATCCAGGATTAGAATTGCACTACATCATGCACGATCACCAGTTTTCTTGAGAGACCACGCATTCCGGCCATCCGGCACGCCCTCGTCGAGCCGCAAGGACTGGCACACCATTCGCAGGCTTTTGCCGTACCTGCTGGAATACAAGGGACGGGTGGCCGCTGCACTCGCTTTCCTTGCCGCCGCGAAGGTCGCCAACGTGGGCGTGCCGCTGGTGATGAAGGAAATCGTGGACTCGCTGGATTCCACGCAGGCGGTGCTGGCGCTGCCGTTCGCGCTGCTGGTGATCTACGGCGTGCTGCGGCTTTCCAACACAATGTTTGCCGAGCTGCGCGACATCGTATTCGTGCGCGTCGGCAAGCGCGCAATCCGGCGGGTCGCGCTGCAGGTGTTCCGCCACCTGCACGCGCTGTCTCTGCGGTTTCACCTGGAACGCCAGACCGGCGGGGTGTCGCGCGACATCGAGCGCGGCACGCGCGGCATTTCCACGCTGCTGAGCTACATGCTGTTCTCGATAATCCCGGTGGTGCTGGAATTCAGCCTGGTGGCGGCGGTGTTGCTGACCAAGTTCGACTGGCGCTTCATGGCGGTGACCATGGTCGCGGTGGTGATCTACCTAGGGTTCACATTCACGGTGACCGAGTGGCGCATGGACATCCGCCGCCGTGCCAACGAGCTCGATTCGAAGGCCAACACCCGCGCGATCGACAGCCTGTTGAACTACGAGACGGTGAAGTATTTCAACAACGAGGAGTTCGAGGCGCGACGCTACGACGAGAATCTGCAGAATTTTGAGTCGGCCGACGTGAGGAACGAGGCCTCGCTCGGCCTGCTCAACATCGGCCAGAGCCTGGTCATCGCGATCGCGGTGACGCTTTTGATGATCCTGGCGGCGCAGGGAGTGGTGACGCGCGCGCTGACGCTGGGCGACCTGGTTCTGGTCAACGGCCTGCTGATCCAGCTCTACATTCCGCTCAATTTCCTCGGCATGGTGTACCGGGAAATCAAGCAGGCGCTCACCGACATGGACAAGATGTTCCGCCTGCTTTCCGAGAACCGGGAGATCGAAGACCGGCCGGACGCGGTGCACCTGGCGGCGGCGCATCCGGCGGTGCGCTTCGAAAACGTGGACTTCGGCTACGATCCGCGGCGCCAGATCCTGCATCAGGCGAGCTTCGAGATCCCGGCAGGGCACACGGTCGCGGTGGTGGGCGTGAGCGGATCTGGCAAGTCCACTCTGGCGCGCTTGCTGTTCCGCTTCTACGACGTCAGCGGCGGCAGCATCACCATCGATGGACTCGACATTCGCGGGGTCACGCAGAAAAGCCTGCGCGCGGCGATTGGAATCGTGCCGCAGGACACCGTGCTGTTCAACGACACGATCTATTACAACATCGCATACGGCGATCCGGATGCCAGCCGGGAAGAGGTGATCGCAGCGGCCCAGTCGGCGCACATCCACGACCTCATCGAGAGCCTGCCCGACAAGTACGAAGCGATGGTGGGCGAGCGCGGCCTGAAGCTCTCCGGGGGTGAGAAACAGAGGGTGGCGATCGCGCGGGCGCTGCTTAAGGACCCCAGGATCCTGATTTTCGACGAGGCGACATCCGCGCTCGATTCCAAATCGGAGAAGGCCATTCAGGCCGAGCTGGGACGCATTTCAGCCAGCCGCACCACGCTCACGATCGCGCACCGGTTGTCCACCGTGATCGATGCCGATCAGATTCTGGTCATGGAAGGCGGGCGCATCGTCGAGCGCGGCAGCCATCGGGAATTGCTCGCCAGGGGCGGGGTGTACGCTCACATGTGGGCCCTGCAGCAGGAAAAGGCGAGGGTCGAGGCAGCGGAACTGGTTTCGCCGCAGGTAAAACTTGCCTGAGGCGGGCGGCGACATCTGCGTGGAGGTACGGCAGGCTGCTCGCGCTGGCACGATCCGGCGTCCTTGGCCTTGAATTTCCAGCCATATGACGAACGCGGAGCCACAACCTTAAAAAGTTTATTGAGAGTCTTGCCTTAGTCTTTGATTTTTGTTATGTTATTGCCTGGCGAAGCGGGGTGGTCAGGGAAGCTTTGCCATGATCTGCGCCCATCGCGGCGACTCTGGTGTCATGACGATAAGCATTCAAGTTTTAAAAACAATACTTTAAGGGCGCTCTGTCGCGTTTTCCAAAGATGAAGGTAGTCATCGGCACGCTGTTTTTTTGTCTCGCCGCCGCGAGCCTGGATGCGTGGGCGGCCGGCGAACTGCAAAAGACGGCGGCCAAAGATTCGCGATTCTCGGCCAGACCAGCCGGACTGGCGCTGCGCTCCGGCGCCGTGCTGGTGTTGGATCAGGAGACCGGCGAGTCGTTGCTTGCCAAGAATACCGACCAGGTATTGCCGATCGCTTCGATTACCAAGCTCATGACCGCGATGGTCGTCCTCGACTCGGGATTGCCATTGCTGGAGTCCATCAGCATCGAAAAGGCAGACGTGGACCGCATGAAAGGGTCGCGCTCGAAGCTTTCCGTAGGCACCACGCTGATGCGCACTGATTTTCTGAAGCTCGCGCTCATGGCATCCGAGAATCGTGCGGCAGCGGCACTGGCGCGCAATTACCCTGGCGGCACGCGCGCGTTTGTTGCCGCAATGAACCAGAAAAGCGCCGAACTTGGAATGTCCAATTCACGATTCGTCGATGCCACGGGCTTGCACCCCGGCAACGTCTCTACTGCGGAAGATCTTGCCAAACTGGCGGATGCGGCGCATCACTACGCGGTGATCCGCGAATACACCACTGCCGATTATTTCCGTGTCGAGTCCGAAGGAAAGCGCCGCCGGCACGCGCTGGCTTTCGTCAATTCCAACCGCCTGCTGAAAAGCCGCCAGTGGGAAATCGGCCTGTCCAAGACCGGCTACATCAGTGAAGCCGGTCGCTGCCTGGTCATGCAGGCGGTGATCGGGGACAAGCCCATGATCATCATATTGCTCGACTCCTGGGGAAAACTCTCCCGCATCGGCGACGCCAATCGCATCAAGCGCTGGATCGAAACCGACGCACTGAACATTCGCGGCTAGGTCAGGCGGCTTTTACTCCAACGCGGTATCCCAGCGCGCGGGAAATTTCATCCGCGACTGCCTTTACCCGCGGTCCCCACGCCTTGTCCATGCGGTTCGACGGTGCCGACAGAGAAAGTCCCGCGACCAGCCGGCCCTCGTCGTCGTGTATGCCGGAACCGATGCAGGAAACACCTTTTTCAGCCTCCTCGTTGTCGAATGCATAGCCGAGCTTGCGCACGCGCTCCAGTTCCCGATTGAGCGTGCCGAGATCCTGCAAGGTATTCTTGGTGTACATCGTCAGGCCCGAACGTTGTGCATACTCGCGGCACTTGTCCGGGCCGTCCTCAAGCAGGAACAGCTTGCCTACGGCGGTGATGTGCAGAGGCGCCCGCGCGCCGATCAGATGCACTACGCGCATAGCGGTGCGGTCGGAAAGCAGGCGCTCGACGTAGATCATTTCGTCGTCTTGGCGCACCGAAAGATTGACCGTTTCGTGCAGTTCCTGATGCAGCCGCTGCATGAAAGGCAGCGCCTCCTGCCGCAGATTGATGCGCGATTTCACCAGGTTGCCGAGTTCAAGAAGTTTGATGCCCAGACGGTAGGTGCCGGGCTCGACGCGATCCACCATACGGAATTCCACCATCATGTTGAGGATGCGGTGAGCGGTGGATGGATGCAGTCCGGTGGAATTTGCCAGCCGCTTCAGATTCACCGGTTCGTGATTGCGGGCCAGCGCATCGAGCAGATCCATCATGCGCTCGATGACCTGGATCGAAGTTTTGCCATTGCCTTCAGACACGATTTCCCTCGCTTTTCACCGTTGTTGTGCAGTGCGGCAATTTTACATGGCGAAACCGGGTAGAACAACCCCGCTACGAAGGGTCCGATACCCTCTATGCTATGATTCGCGCCGTGTTGCACTGCGCCTCAAGCCCCTGCCTCGTCGTGTAGACTGCGTTCCCGCCTGCCGATCCAAATCTCACCGCACTTTAACCTTAATGGACTCAACCTCACCGCAAAGATTCTTTTTGATACCCCCTTGAGGGGTGCGCAAAGGCGCGAAGAAGATCACGCAAAGAAATGCGAATACGATTCGACAATCATTGGTCCTGGTCCCGGCTTCATGGATTTGTCGTCCACACGAATTTGCCTTCCTTTGCGTTTCCTTTGCGCCTTTGCGGTGACTATCTAGAAAGAGCAAGAGAGAAAAGATGAAAGTCGGCTTGTTCGTTACCTGCCTGGTAGACCTGATGCGGCCGAACATCGGTTTTGCGGCGCTCAGGCTGCTCGAAACAGCCGGATGCGAAGTGGTCGTGCCGGCTACGCAGACCTGTTGTGGGCAACCGGGTTACAACTCCGGCGACCGAAAGGCGGCGCAATCCCTGGCACAGAAACTGATCCGGGAATTCTCCGATTGCGATTATGTCGTCGTTCCTTCCGGATCCTGCGGCGGCATGATCCGCGCGCACTACCCCGAACTGTTGTCCGAATTTCCCGAATTGCGGGAAGAGGTCGAGGCCTTCGCACGCAAGGCCTTCGAACTCACCGATTTCCTGGTGAGCATCGCGCGGCTCGAGCGCGTGCCAGGCAGTTTCAGCGGTACCGTCACCTAACACGATTCGTGTTCCGGCCTGCGAGAGATGGGCGTGAAATCGCAGCCGCGGGCACTGCTGTCGAAAGTGCCGGGTCTCAGCATCACGGAAATGCAGCAACCCGAGCAGTGCTGCGGATTCGGCGGTACTTTCGCCGTGAAGTATGGCGACATCTCCACGCGCATCGCCGATCTCAAGTGCGAGGACGTGCAATCCAGCGGCGCCGACGCCCTGGTACTGGGCGACCTGGGCTGCATGCTGAATATCGAAGGCCGGCTGCGGCGGCGCGGCGACAACCGGACCAGGGTGCTGCATGTTGCCGAAGTGCTGGCGGGTATGGACAAGGATGAAGGATGAGGGATGAGGTGTCGTGTTTCGCGCCTTTTTCCCTTCCATCATCCTTCCGCCTTCCGCCTTCATCCTTGTCATTCATCCTTCCGCCTTCATACTTGTCCCACCATCGCTAACCGATCATCAGTTCGAGCCATGCAAGTAACGTCCCAAGAATTCAAGCGAGTCGCCAGTAAAAAGCTTGTCGACCCGAAGGTGCAGAAAGCGCTGCAAAACGCCAAAGGCAAGCTGGTGGTCGCGCGCGCAAAATCCATACTCGAACTCGACAATTTCGAGGAGATCCGCGAAGCGGCGGCGCGCATCCGCGACTGCGCTCTGCTGAGCCTGGACGCGCTGCTTGAGGAGTGGGAGAAGAACGCGATCGCTGCCGGAACGATCGTCCACTGGGCCGAAACGCCGCAGGACGTCAACCGGCTGGTCATTGAGATCGCGCACAGGCACCAGGTTCGCAAGATCATCAAGTCGAAGTCAATGCTTGGGGAGGAAACCAATCTCAACCATGTCCTGGAGGCGGCCGGCCTGGACGTTCGCGAGACCGACCTCGGCGAATACATCATCCAGCAGTTCGGAGAAACGCCGTCGCACATCATCGCGCCGGCGGTGCACAAGTCCATGGATGACATCGCGGATCTGTTCACCGAGAAGCACAAGCGCCCACGGCTCACAGATATCGCGGCGCTGACCCACGAAGCACGCGAGATCCTGCGACCGCACTTCCTGGACGCGGATATGGGCATCAGCGGCGCCAACTTTCTGGTGGCCGAAACCGGCTCCACAATGATCGTGACCAACGAGGGCAACGGCCGCATGACCACCACCATGCCCAGAGTCCACGTCGCAATCGCGGGGATCGAGAAGATCGCCGCCACGCTGGAGGATGTGTCGCTGATGCTGCGGCTGCTGACCCGCTCGGCAACCGGACAGTCGATCAGCAATTACCTGTCGTTCACCACCGGGCCGAAGCGGCCGGGCGACAAGGATGGTCCCGGCGAATTCCACGTCATCATCGTCGACGCCGGGCGCACCAGGATACTCGCCTCCGAGATCCGAGAGGCGCTGCGCTGCATCCGCTGTGGTGCCTGCATGAACCACTGCCCGGTGTACCAGAACATCGGCGGCCACGCCTACGGCTGGGTTTATCCGGGGCCGATCGGCTCGATCCTGACGCCGGCCTACATCGGCCTCGAGAATGCGCTCGATCTGCCGAACGCGGCGACACTGTGCAACCAGTGCGGCGTGGTATGCCCGGTCAAGATCCCGTTGCCGGAATTGATGCGCAAGCTGCGCGAGAAGCAGGTCGAGCGCAATCTGCGCCCGTGGACCGAGCGCCTGGGGCTGAAGCTGTGGGCCTGGGCGGCCACACGCCCGGCGGTTTACGCGCTGATGACGCGATTCGCGGCGCGCCTGGGCAGGATGATCGGCGGAAGGGCCGGGATGCTGCACAAACTGCCGGCGGCAGGAGGCGAGTGGACCAAAGGCCGCGATCTGCCTGCCCCAAAAGGCAGGACCTTCCGCGAATTGCACGCTCAGCAAAAACGCCGCTGACGGAGAACACGATGAGTGCGAGAGAAAACATCCTGCAGCGCATCCGCGCAGCCAATGGCCGGACCGGGGCGCTGGCCGCAGCAGAGCGGGACGCGGCGCTGGCGACGTTGCGTGCGCATCCGCGCGGCCCGCTTCCCAACATGAGCTGGGAGTTGCTGCCGCGCTTCAAGGAACGCTGTGTCGCCATGATGTCCAGCGTTGCCGAAGTCAATTCGGTGGCGGACGTGCCGCAGGCAGTGGCGAAGTACCTGACGGAGAACAAGCTGCCGCTGCATGGGGTGTGCTGGCCGGAGTTCGCGAACCTCGATTGGGCGGGCGCGGGTCTGCAGATCGCGGCGCGTCCCGCCAACGGCGACGACAAGGTCGGGATCACCGGAACATATTGCGCGCTGGCGGAGAACGGCACGCTGATGCTGCTGTCGGGCAAAGACACGCACGCCACCACCAGCCTGTTGCCAGACAACCATATCGCCATCGTTCCGGCACCGCGCATCGTGCGCGCCATGGAAGACGGCTGGGACCTGTTGCGGCGCGAGCGCGGCAGCCTGCCGAGGCAGGTGAACTTCGTCTCCGGACCATCGCGCACCGCGGACATCGAGATGACAATGGTACTCGGCGCGCACGGGCCGTTCAGGGTTCACGTCGTGATTGTATCGGCATGAGCGGGTCGGCCAACCCATGATGCTGGGCGGACTCATTGTCGGCATTGTGCTGGGCAACATCGGCGACGAGGAATTTTCCGCCATCGTTCTACTGGTGATCCTGACCACGCTGATCACCCCGTTGATGTTGACGCTTCTGATCAGGGCAACGGCAGCCCGTTCTGCGGACTAGAGTCGCCGTGTCGATTCCGGACATTCCGCTCGAATTCGTCCTGTTCGCGCTCACCCTGGTGGGCGTGGCACTATTCCACAGGCACACCCTGACAGTTGCCGTGGTCGGACTCGTGTCGGTCACCTTGTACAAGCTTCTGGTCACAGGCTTCAAAACGGGGCCGGGCATCGCGGGGCTGGTAGCGCATCTTGGACACGAGTGGGTGATTCTGGGTAATTTGCTGGGGTTGCTGGTCGGGTTCGCGCTGCTGGCGCAGCACTTCCACGACAGCCGCGCGCCCGAGTTGCTGCCCAACTTCCTGCCTGACGACTGGAAGGGCGGGTTCTTTCTGTTGCTGATCATTTTCGTGCTGTCGAGCTTTCTCGACAACATCGCCGCGGCGGTGATCGGCGGCACCATGGCTTCGGCGGTGTTCCGCGGCAAAGTGCACCTCGGCTACATTGCCGCCATTGTCGCGGCGTCCAATGCCGGTGGCTCAGGCAGCGTGGTCGGCGACACCACTACCACCATGATGTGGATAGCCGGGGTGAGTCCGATCGAGGTGCTACATGCCTACGTCGCGGCGTTCGCAGCGGTAATTTTTTTCGGTGTTGCGGCCGCTCGCCAGCAACAGCGCTATGCGCCAATCCAGCGCGAAGCGCCTGCCGGCATCCGCATGGACTGGATCAGGATCGGCATTGTGCTGTTCATTCTGCTTGCCGCCATTGTCACCAACGTTGCCGTCAACGTC
This sequence comes from Betaproteobacteria bacterium, assembly GCA_031406075.1. GTDB lineage: Bacteria > Pseudomonadota > Gammaproteobacteria > Burkholderiales > JACQAP01 > JACQAP01. Next base: position 8,900 of record JANOGP010000127.1, on the reverse strand, counting down.
GGCATCCCGCAGCTTGCCGATCGCTTCCCGTTCATCGGCGCCTCGGTCTGGGTGGCGATCCTGTGTGCGGCGCCGCTTCGACGGCCGGCATGGTCTCTGGTACCGGGCGCGCTGAAGGGCAGTGTTTTTTTGTTGTCGCTGGTACTCACGGCCTCGATGATGCCGGTCGAAAAACTGCCCGCCGCCTCCTGGCAGACTGCGTTCGGACTGGGTTTCCTCTCGGCCGTGTTCGACAACATTCCGCTTACCGCGCTGGCTCTCAAACAGGGCGGCTACGACTGGGGGATGCTCGCCTACGCGGTCGGTTTTGGCGGGTCAATGATCTGGTTCGGTTCCTCGGCCGGCGTCGCGATTTCAAACTCGTTCCCCGAGGCGAGGTCGGTCGGCGCGTGGGTGCGCCACGGCTGGCATGTCGCCGTGGCGTATGTACTGGGCTTCTTTGTTCTCCTGGCTGTGGTCGGTTGGCAACCCGGCGCCACTCGCGACGCACCGGCTCCCGCATCTTCGGGCGTGCGCGCCCGATCGAGCGATTGCGTCCCCGGGGTCCGTATCGCAGATCGCGCGCCGGAATGCCGGAAGTCCTTACTCGCTCCCACGTCCCCCGGATGACCTGAGGTTCCTCGTGCTGCCTGATGTTGCGGTGGATTCCGGTGACATAGTACAGAAGAAGCCGCAAGCTCTGGTCACCGGTAAATTCCTCGACAAATGCACCGGGGGTCAAGGCGATCCGCAACGCCGCGGTGGGCTACAACAAGATCGACATCGACGCATGTACCCGCAGCGGCTACACTCGCCCCTGCGTGTCGCGGGAACGCTTTCGGGGTACCGGCGGCAGCAGTAATGTTCGCGTCCGAAGCTCTATGTGTTCGCGCGGCATGCGGACCGTATAGCGCGGATTGGTCGATTCAAAAAAAAGCGGAGGAGACTCTCATGGCAAAGACCAGACGTACCATCAAACCTGCCGGCGCCGCATCGGGCTCACGGCGCCGTTTTCTGAGCGGTGCTGCAGTCGTGGGCGGTGCGGCCGCGCTCGCCGCGCTTCCCGGCTGCCGGGGCTCCGATCCGCCTTCATCGAACGCTGTTTCCGCACCGGGTGCTACCGCCGGCCCCTCGGTGACGCTGCGCATGCAGGCGGCTAATCCTTCCGGGGATTTCTTCTTCGCTCTGGTGAAGGACTACGCGCGCATCGTGTCCGATCTCTCGGGTGGCGGATTGAAAATCGACGTGCTGCCGGCGGGCGCGGTGGTGAAGGCCTTCGACATGGCCGACGCCGTGCACAAGGGAACGTTGGACGCCTGTTACGCGGTGCCGGCATTCTGGTACAACAAGAACTCGGCGCTATCGCTATTCGGTACCGGCCCGGCGCTGGGCCATGACGCCAACACCTTCCTGTCTTGGTACGAGCACGGCGGTGGCAAGGCCCTTTACGAGGAGCTGTACCGTGACGTCCTCAAGCTCGAAGTGACGCCCTTTCTGTTCGGACCGATGGGCGTCCAGCCGCTCGGCTGGTTCCGCAAGGAAGTGAAGAGTGCGGCGGACTTCAAGGGGCTCAAGTACCGCACCGTGGGCTTGTCCATCGACGTGTTTACCAACATGGGCGCCTCGGTGGTGTCCATGCCGGGCGGTGATATCGTGCCGGCCCTTGACCGCGGTGTGATCGATGCGGCGGAGTTCAACAACCCGGCGGTGGACGCCGGCCTGGGCCTGCCCGACGTGGCCAAGATCTGCATGGTGCAGAGTTACCATCAGCCTGCCGAGTGCTTCGAGGTGCTGGTCAACAAGAAAGTATTCGACGGTCTGCCGGAGCAGTACAAGACGGTGCTGCGCTATGCGCCCAAGGTTGCTAGCGCGGAGATGACCTGGAAGATACTGGACGTCTACTCCCAGGCTTACCTCGACCTGCGCGACAAGCGCGCAATCAAGTTCATCGAGACGCCGCGCGACATTCTCCAGGCCCAGCTCGACGCCTGGGACAAGGTGATTGCCCAGAAGAGCCAGGAGAACCCGTTCTTCGCCAAGGTTCTCGATTCACAGAAGGCGTACATGCGGCGTGTGGTGGGCTACCAGATCAAATTCGACGTTCCCGCCGATCTCGCCTACCAGCATTTCTTTGGGAAGGCCTGATTCCTGCGTCGCGTCCGGTTGGCCGGATGTGAAGGACAAGGTGCGTCGTGAGGAGGTGCCGTGAACGGCTACCTTTTGAGAATTGACCGAATAAGTGCGTGGGCGGGAAAGGCGTTCGCGTGGTGCATCGTCGGCCTGACCGCAGTGGTCTGTTTCGACGTGGCCGCGCGTTACTTGTTCAACGCGCCCACTCAATGGGGCGGGGACGTGAGCCTCATGCTCTACGGCGCGCTGTTCATGATGGCGGGCGCGTACACGCTTTCCCGCAACGGTCATGTGCGCGGCGACGTGCTGTATCGCTTTCTTCCCGCACGGCTGCAGGCCGGACTGGACCTTGGCCTTTATTTACTGTTCTTCATTCCGGGCATCGCGGCGCTCGCCTGGTTTGGCGTCGGGTTCTTCTGGGAGTCCTGGGGATTCTCCGAAAAGTCGCAGATCTCGAGCAGCAGCATACCGATCTATCCGCTCAAGCTCGTGATCCCGCTCGCGGGCGCACTGTTGCTGCTGCAGGGTGCGGCGGAGATCGCGCGTTGTGTGATCTGCCTCAAGAGGGGGCAATGGCCCCAGCGGTTGCAAGACGTGGAGGAAATTGACGTCGAGGAACTCAAGGCGGGGCTTGCCGCCGAACATCAGAAGGACGGCAGATGAGGGCGGCTCGCTTCGGACTGGGGTTTCTCGCCCTCAGCATCGTCGTCATCCTGCTTCTACTGCTCGTCCCCGAGCAGATCACCCGCCCGCACCTCGGACTGCTCATGCTGGGCTTGATCGTGGTGGCGATTCTGCTGGGCTTCCCCACCGCCTTTACTCTGATGGGGCTGGGCATGGTGTTTGGCTTCATCGCGTTCCATCGTCCCGGGCAAACCTTCTTCTCCAGCCCGATTTTCGACCAGATGGTGCTGCGCACCTTCGGAGTGATGACCAACGACGTGATCATGTCGGTGCCGCTGTTCGTGTTCATGGGCTACGTCATTGAGCGCACCAACATCATCGATCGGCTGTTCCGGAGTCTCCAACTCGCCCTGGGGCGGCTGCCGGGCAGCCTGGCTGTGGCCACAATCATCACGTGCACAATTTTCGCCACCGCCACGGGGATCATCGGGGCTACGGTTACGCTGATGGGGCTGTTGGCGCTTCCCCCGATGTTGCGAGCAGGCTACGACGTCAAGCTTTCGGCTGGCGTGATCACCGCTGGAGGCTGTCTCGGAATCCTCATTCCCCCAAGCGTCATGCTGATTCTTTACGGCGCCACCGCACAGGTCTCCGTGGTTCAGCTTTATGCCGGCGCGCTCTTCCCCGGACTGTTGCTCGCCCTGCTGTACATCCTCTACGTGATCGGCCGTGCGATGCTTAATCCGGCACTGGCGCCACGACTTCCCGAGGAGGAGCGCAACGTCCCGACGCTTGAGCTCCTGAAAATGCTGGCCGGCTCCTTCCTGCCGCTCGCGGTGCTGGTCGTTACCGTACTCGGCAGCATCGTCGGCGGTGTCGCCACGCCGACCGAGGCGGCGGCGGTGGGGGCGTTCGGGGCCATCATGCTGGCGGCTGCCTACCGGCGGCTGAATTGGGCGCGCCTCAGGGAGTCGGTGTTCCTCACCGCCCGCACCACCGCAATGGTGTGCTGGCTGTTCGTGGGCTCGCAGTTGTTCTCGTCCACGTTCGCCCTGCTGGGTGGGCAGGGCATTCTGGAAAGCTGGGTCACAGCGCTGGATTTGTCGCCGATCCAATTCCTGATCCTGTCGCAACTGGTGATCTTCCTGCTGGGCTGGCCACTGGAGTGGACCGAGATCATCGTTATCTTCGTGCCCATATTCCTGCCGTTGCTGGGACACTTCGGCATCGACCCGCTGTTTTTTGGACTGCTGGTGGCGCTGAACCTGCAGGCTGCCTTCCTGTCGCCGCCGGTGGCCATGGCGGCTTTCTATCTGAAAGGCGTGGCGCCGCCGCACGTAACGCTGGGCCAGATCTTCCAAGGCATGATGCCGTTCATGGCCATCCAGATCCTGGCGATGGTGCTGCTGTACGCGTTCCCGCAGATCGGCATGTGGCTGCCGCGTGTGCTTTACCAGTAAAATTGACGACTTCGGCGTGAAAAACAAGCGGGGAGAATGATGAAACCCAAGGTTCTGGTTACCCGGGAGGTGTTCGACGAGACCATCGAATTCCTCGCCAGAACTTTCGATGTGACCTCAAACCAGGCGAAGGTGGACTTCAGCCGGGAAGCGATGATCGAGCGGCTCCAGGGCATGGATGCCGCGGTCATTACCACCTCGGATCGCATCGACGACGAGTTTCTGTCACGCTGCCCGGGCTTGAAAGCGGTGTGCAGCGTGAGCGTGGGCTTCAATCACATCGACCTGGACGCCTGCACACGGCGTGGGGTGATTGCCACCAATACGCCGGGCGTGCTCACCGACAGCGTTGCCGACATGGCGCTTTGCCTGACGCTCGCGACAGTGCGCCGGCTGAGCGAAGGTGAGCGGATGGTGCGGGCGAAACAGTGGAAGGGCTCGCACCTCAAGCAGCTCCTGGGACACGACCTGCACCACGCCACGGTAGGGGTATGCGGTTTTGGCAGGATCGGCCAGGCGATCGCCAAACGCCTGCGCGGATTCGACACCAAAGTGCTCTACACGGACATCAGCCGTGCCGACCGGAAGATCGAGGATGCGCTCCAGGCCACCTACGCCAGTAAGGACGATCTGCTGCGGCAGGCGGACATCGTCATCCTGATTCTGCCTTACACGCCCGAGACGCATCACTACATCAGCAAGGCGGAGCTCGCAAAGATGAAAGTTTCCGCGGTGCTGATCAACATGGCGCGAGGTGGAATCGTCGACGACGCGGCGCTGGCAGATGCTCTGAAAGCAGGGCGCATCTGGTCCGCAGGCCTGGATGTCTACGAAAACGAGCCAGTGGTAAATCCGGCGCTGTTTGAACTGACCAATGTCGTGCTCACGCCGCACATCGCCAGCGCCACCGAAACTACTCGGCAGGCCATGGCAATGCTCGCCGCGCAGAACTGCGTTGCAGCGCTCACCGGCGGCGCGCCACCCAACCTGCTCAACCCGGACTACCGCAAGTACACCAAGGCGTAAACCTTTTCACCGCAAAGATTCTTTTCAATACCCCCTTGAGGGGTACGCAAAGACGCAAAGGGAACGCAAAGAAGAACTTGACTGGGCAAAAATCTGATCAGGGCAGAAGGGGACACTGAAGCGTACGGACCATTGATCAACGAAAAGTCCAGACCTTAATGTTCTTTCTCCCATTCATGTTTTTCTTGATTTACTTTGCGTTCCCTTTGCGCCTTTGCGCCTTTGCGGTGAAGATTTGAATAATGACAGACCTATACAAACTCAGCCTGCGTGAAGCCGCACAGCGCATCCGCTCGGGGCGGTTGGCCAGCGCCAGTTACATGAAAAGTTTGCTGGCGCGCATCGTGGCTCTGGAGAAGAACGTCCAGGCCTGGCAATGGCTGAGCCTCGATCGCGCCATGACATTGGCGGAGAAGGCCGACCGGGCTGACCGTCCGCTGCGCGTGGCGCATCCGTTGCACGGCATTCCGATCGCGGTAAAGGACAACTTTTATACCGCCGGGATCCCCACCGAAATGGGCTGCCGCGCCTACTCAGGTTATGTTCCGGACGAAACCGCCGACGTAGTGAAGCGCCTCGAAGCATCAGGCGCAATCATGCTCGGCAAGACGGTGACCACGGAAGCGGCGTTCATGGTTCCGGCCAAGACCCGCAACCCGTGGAACAACGCGCATAGCCCCGGCGGCTCCTCCAGCGGTTCAGCGGCGGCGGTCGCCGCGGGATACGTGGCCGGCGCGCTCGGCACCCAGACCAATGGCTCGGTGATCCGTCCCGCGGCCTTTTGCGGCATCGTCGGCTACAAGCCCAGTTCCGGGCAGATGTCGGCGCGGGGCATCATGCCGTTCTCTCCTACACTGGACCAGCCCGGCGTGTTCGCGCGCAACGTCGCCGACGCCGCGTTCCTTGCTTCCTGCCTGACGGTGCGCCGTACCGCGATCACGCCGGACGTCAAGCCGCTGAGAACCGTTCCGCGCATGGCGGCGGTGCGCTCGCCGGTGTGGCACCTTGCATTGCCTGAACAGCGCGCGCAGTTCGAGGCCGATATTGCGCGGCTGCGCGAAGCCGGCGCATCCGTGGACGTGCTGGAGATCCCTGGCGAGTTCGACGGCGCGCACAAAGTCCATCGCACCATCATGCTGTTCGAGGCGGCACGCGCGGCGAAGAAGGTGCGCGCGGCGTATCGCGACAAGTTTTCCGATTTTCTCAATGCGGCGCTGGACGAGGGCGAGAATATGCGCGAGCCCGATTACCGCGACGCATTGAAAACCCTGGCGCAACTGCAGCAGAGCCTGGCGCAGTTTTTCGACCGCGGCTATGCAGCGATCATCACTCCGCCGGCTGCGGGCGAGGCGCCGGCCACACTCACCGTTACCGGCGATCCGAGTTTCTGCACGATCTGGACGCTGGTCGGCGCGCCGGCCATTACCATTCCCACCGGCATGGGACCGAACGGCATGCCGCTGGGATTGCAGATCGTCGGCGCTTCCGAGGAAGAGAACTATCTGCTCGCCACTGCTGCCTGGTGCGAGCGGCATTCGCCTTTCCGCGGTCTGGTCTAAATATAACTTGTTTGCCACAGAGGACACAGAGATCACAGAGAGAAAAATTCAAGGGCGTTGACGCAAAGGATTCTTTTCTATACCCCCTTGAGGGGTACGCAAAGGGGAAAAGAAAGGCACGCAAAGAACTGCCTGAGTAGATGACTTACGAACACGACAGGCGACTACGATCGCGGGGAATGGCTGGCCGAACACCGCCTCGATCTTCTGTTCTCACTCTCTTTTTCGGTTTTTCTCTGTGTCCTCTGTGGCTAAATCGTTTTGGATGTTTTCAGGAAGGAGCAAAGCGTGAAGGTGGGATTCGTAGGGCTGGGAATCATGGGCCGGCCGCAGGCACTGAACGTCATGAAGGCAGGCCATGCGATGGCGGTGTGGGCGCGACGCAAGGAGTCGATGCAGCCGCTGGCCGATGCGGGCGCGACTGCGTGCGCCAGCGCCAGCGAAGCGGCGGCGCTCGCAGACGTGGTGTTCGTGATGGTGTCCGACACCCCCGACGTGGAACAGGTGATCTTCGGACCGAAGGGCATCATCGAAGGCGCCACACCCGGCACCGTGGTCGTGGACATGAGCACCATCTCGCCGGTGGCCACCCGTGACATGGCGAAGAGACTCGCAGAAAAAGGCGTCGAAATGCTGGACGCACCGGTTTCGGGCGGCGAAGTCGGCGCGATCAACGGCACGCTCTCGATCATGGTGGGCGGAAAGCCCGAAGTATTTTCCAGGGTCAAGCCGCTGTTCGAATGCATGGGCAGGAACATCGTGCACATTGGCGCCAACGGTGCCGGGCAGGTGGCCAAGGCTTGCAACCAGATCGTCGGCGCGGTGACTCTGGAAGCCGTGTCCGAAGGACTGACACTGGCGCGCCGCAACGGCGTGGATCCGGCCAAGGTGCGGGATGCGCTGATGGGCGGATTTGCCTACAGCAAAGTCCTGGAGATCCACGGCAGGCGCATCCTGGAACGCGACTTCAAACCCGGATTCAAGGCCAAACTCCACAGGAAAGACCTGAAGATCGTCACCGACACCGCCGCCCACCTGGGGCTCACGCTGCCGCAGGCGAGCCTGATCGCCTCGCATCTGAATGCGCTGGTCGGTTTGGGTTGTGGCGACGAAGACTCCGCGGCCGTGGTGAAAATCATCGAGCGCGCCGCCGGCGAGCTTCGCTGACTCAACCTTAGTGCAATCAACCTTACTGCACTCAACCTCACCGCAGAGGCGCAAAGGCGCAGAGGAAACGCAGAGGAAAGCAAAGAAAAATTGGATGGAAAGACAGAAATACAAGTGGATAGTCGCGACAACGGTGATTCATAGACGCGGTGGGGCAAATCGGAATCCCTCGCTTTTTGACACGCTTCGTTTTGTTTTCTCTGCGTTTCCGCGGCGCCTCTGCGGTGAAGGTCTAGGCAGTAAGTCAGGAGAGAGAGAATGAAAGTGGGATTCATAGGGCTGGGTGCAATGGGCGTGCCGATGGCAGAAAACCTGCTCAAGGGCGGTCATGAGCTTTTCGTGTGGGCGCGCCGCGCGGAAGCCGCGCGGCCACTGACCGGCAAAGGAGCAAAGCTGTGCGCGTCGCCGCAGGAAGTTGGCGCCAATTCCGAGGTGATTTTCACTATCGTCACCACCGGCACCGACGTCGAACAGGTCGTGCTCGGCAAGGACGGCGTGATCCACGGCACCAGGGCCGGATCGGTGCTGATCGATTGCAGCACTACCGCCCCGGCCACCGCGCGCAAGTTGGCCGCGGAACTGGCAGGCAGGGGCATGGACATGCTCGATGCTCCGGTCTCCGGCGGCGAAGCGGGGGCACAGGCGGGCACCCTGTCGATCATGATCGGCGGCCGCGCAGAGGTGTTCGAGCGAATGAAGCCGCTGCTCGGACTGCTCGGAAAGACGCTGGTCCATGTCGGCGAGTCTGGCGCGGGCCAGGTTGCGCAGGCGGCGAACCAGTTGGTTCTGGTGGTTTCGATCCAGGGCATCGCCGAGGCGATGACTTTCGCCCGTGCCAACGGCGTGGATTTCAAGCCGGTGTGGGAGGCGCTCACCAAAGGCTTTGCGGGCAGCCGGATGCTCGAGGTGTTCGGACCGCGAATGATGCAGCGCCAGTTTGTCGCCGGGCTTGACG
>JANOGP010000111.1:0-12071 GCA_031406075.1 Betaproteobacteria bacterium | reverse complement strand
CCCCGCGGGTCCGGTGGCCAGCAAGGTCAGGAAGCTGCGTCGCGACTGCATCGATTGGACGATCATATCCGCCCTCCCTGCCTCTGCTTTGCACGATTGGCCACTCGGCGTGCCGCGGGCTTTTTCCGCTTGCGCGGTTGCGCCGACTTCCGCGCGGCTTTTTTCACTTTCTTCAGCATGCGTTCGGCGGTAAACAGGTCCTGATCGAGGATGCCCGCCGCCTTCGCAATTGCGATTCTGGCTTCGGCCTTGCCTACATCAGGGTGGATGCGGATCAACTCGCTGATCGCCTCTGCAACCGCCTTGCGCGCGTTGTCTTTCAGATGCGCATCCTTGGCCCGGTCCAGCGCTTTCATCAAAGCGTCGATGACCGGCTTGGCGAGTGCTTCGAAAGCCACGTCTTACCCGGCCGCGAATTTGTACTCGAGGATCAGGTAACGGCGGCCGACCAGATCCTTGGTCATGCTCTTCTTCTCGCCGTTGAATTCGGCCTCGATGGTATAGCGCCCGCCGGCGGGCGGATTGATGTAGAAATAAGGGCCTTCGGATACGGCTTCCAGGATCGCCTCACCCTTGATATCGCGCAACGTGACTTTCACTCCGGAAACGCCATTCACTTCTCCGTGGACTTCGAATATGAGCTGGATCGGATACTTGGGCGCGACCTTGACCATTGCCTTGCGCCGCGGCTCGTCCACTCCACCGCTCACATAACTGCTGCCGCCCTGCTTGTGCACTTTCGGCGGCTCCGCATCATCTGCGTGCACCGGCAGTGAGCCCAGCGCAATGAGCAAGCCCGCAACTACGTAATGAATTTTCTTCATTTACCTAACCTTCTTCAAACCGCTTTGCGTTCGAGAATAGCACAGGCGGAAATCGTTGCTCGGTGCTCGGTGCTCGGTGCTCGGTGCTCGGTGCTCGGTGCTCGGCAAGAAGTCTGGTTGGCCTCGCCTTTCTTTGCGTCCTTTCTTGCAGTTCTTTGCGCCCTTTGCGTCAACGCTTGTATCGCGGATCCGCTGACCGGCTGGCCTTATTCCGCGTCGGGCTGGTTGGCCGGCATCGCTTTTCGGAACGGCTCGAGATTGAGGCACTCGTCGTTTATGCGCCGGATGGTCGGAAACGGCGTCAGGTCCACCTTGAAGCGGTCGGCGTTTGCCACCTGCGGCACCAAAGAAATGTCGGCGAAGCCCGGTTCGTCCCCGTGGCAATAACGCCCGGTTTCCTTTTCGCCGGCCAGCCGCTGTTCCAGCGCGGTAAAACCCACGCTCACCCAATGGTGGTACCAGGTGTTTTTTTGTACGTCTGTCAGCTTCAGCGTACCGGTAAGGTAGTTGAGCACGCGAACGTTGTTGAGTGGATGAATTTCGCAAGCGCTGATCAGCGCCAGCGAACGCACGCGGTTCCGGCCCGGAGAATCCTTTGGCAAAAATCGCGGCTCGGGAAACGTCTCATCCAGGTACTGGATGATTGCCAGGGACTGGTACAACAACTGGCCATCGTGCTCCAGTACCGGCACCAGGTTCTGCGGACTGATTGCCGAGAACTCCGGTTCGAACTGTTTTCCCTTCGCCAGATGTACGCTCACCTGCTCATACTCGAGCCCCTTCATGTTGAGCGCGATCCGCACCCGGTACGAGGCCGAGCTCCTGAAGTAACCGTAGAGTTTCATTCCCCCTCCCCATTTGATTGCCCGGCGGCGCTGGGTGGCGGCCGACTTCAGCGGACCGCGTTCAGTTCGCGATGGCGCGCCAGCGCACCAGCGGCGATGCACATGTCTTCCGAGTCGTTGAATACCGGCACGCGCGCATCCTCCATGCGCGCGAACCACTCTGCCTTCTGCGCCAGCGTTCCCATCATCGAATGCAGGATCGGCGTTTTCGCTTCAACGCAAAGAGCGGCCAGCGCTTCGACCACCGCCCCGCCGTCCACCATGAACGGAATCACGTGAATCATCAGTATGGCGTCGAATTGCCCACGTCCGAATTCGAGGGCGGCGGCAAGCGTGCCCGAGAACCGGTCCTCTCTCGCGTCCGCCAGCAGATCGAGCGGATTCGCCACCGTGGCTTCCGCCGGAAGAAAGCCGCGCAGCTTGCCGGCCATATCTGCCGGCAGTTCCGGCAAGGTCAATCCCTCGTCCGTGGCCTGATCGGCGGCGAGTACGCCGGGGCCGCCGGAATTCGACAGCAGCAGGACGCGCCGGCCGATGCCCTGCGGAAAGGCGCCGAATGCCTTGCCCGCGAGCAGCAGGCGCCGCAGGCTCTTTGCCCGGACGATGCCGTTCTTGTTGCAGAAGTCCTCGGTCGCTTGTTCGTCGGCGGGCCGTGAGCCGGTATGGCGGAACGCCGCCTCTCGCCCCGGTGCCGTCCGCCCGCCGATCAGCGCCACGACCGGTTTGATCTTCACGACTTCGCGTGCGGCCTGGGCAAACCGCACCGCATCGCCAAAGGATTCGAGATAAAGCAGGATTGCCTTGCACTTGTCTTCGCGGCCGAGTTGGACCAGGTACTCGATGACACCGAGGTGCATGCTGTTGCCCACCGATACGACCGCTCCCAGCGGAATGCTGAGCGAGTGGCTTGCCGCGATCGCCTCCTCGATGATCGCGCCCGACTGCGAGATCATCGCCACGCCACCGCCCTTGGGCATGTCGCGGAAAAACGTCGCGGCGAACGGCGCCTTCGGATCAAGAAGGTTAATCACGCCGGCGCAATTTGGACCGCCGATCGTCAGACCTTTCTCCGCTGCAAGCTTGCGAAGCTCGTCGTTGCGTTTGCGCCCCGCCTCCCCCGCCTCGACGAAACCACCAGGAAGTACCAGGATATTCCTGTGCCCCGTCTGCGCGGCCTCGCTGACCACTTCAAGAATGCTGTCCGGTTTCACCAGAACGGTGACGAGGTCCACCGGCATTTCGAGGTCCTTCAGCGATGCCTTCGCGGCCAGCCCGAGGATTTCGCCGCCCTTCGGATTGATCGGAACGATGCGCCCCTTGTAGCCAGACGCCAGCAGGTTGCGCAGCACGGCGCCGCCAGAACTGGTCGGCCGCTCACCCGCGCCCACTACTGCGATGCTTGCCGGATTCAAAAAACTCTTGATCGCTTCGTTTGTCATCTAAGAATGTTAGCCACAGAGGACACAGAGCACACAGAGAAAAGCGAGATTTGGAAACAAAATCTCACCGAACATATTAGGCGCGTATTGCCCACACATTCTTCCCAACGGGCTTCGAATCACTTCTCCGACTTTCTCTCTGTGATCTCTGTGCCCTCTGTGGCAAAAAGGTTTCGAATCAGGAGCCGAACCAGCCATCCACAATCGAGCGGTTACTTTCCATCCAGGCACGGGCGGCATCGCGAGTGGACATCTTGTCGACGTTCACCATCCGGTCCATCTGCGCCACGGCATCGAGGCCGAGGTAAACACGGGCAAGCACTTGCGCGGTTCGCCGCGGTGCCCGGGCCACAAAATTACTGTGCGCAACCAGCGCGCCATCGCTGGCCTCGCCGAGCAGGTTTAAAGGCTCCTCGAGCATGCGCATGTCGGCAATCAGGTTAAGGTAGTTGGGGCGAAAGAAGGGCATGACGAACCAGCGCCGCGCGACGAGATTTTCCTCCAGATGCGCGATCCAGGCGTCGCGCTTGCCCGGGACGAGTTCGTAACCTTCGCGATCGAGCTGGTAGTTTTCCATGATTTTGCGCGAGCCGATCACCAGTCCGGAGTCGGGCGCGGTGCCGCGAATCAGCTTGACCATCCTTTGCGCCACGTCCGCTTTCTTCAAGTCCGCAACACTGGAAACCTGCGATGAAGGCACGTAAGGGGGCACGGACCAGTAAAGCCGCGCATCCCGGTACAGCGTGCCCAGTTGAACGGAATCCTTGCCGTATTGCTCCCAGTACACAGCGTGAGCGCTGGGCAGCCAGGCCGCCACGAGGATGTCGATTTCGCCCCTGCCGAGGACCGGAAACATCTCGCCGTGGCTGCCGGTCCTGACTTCGACGCTGTGCCCCAGGCGTTCGAGCACTTCCTGCACCACCGCGGCCGTGACCGCGTAGAAGGAAATATTGATCTGCCCCATGACGACGGTGTTGTCGTCCGCGCGCGTCACCCCGGCATTCATGATCGTCGCGGCCAGGATCGCCGCTATCAAGCGTCGCACCCGCATTACCCCTTCTGTTCCAATAATGCGAATGGCGCCGTTTCGGCGCGGAGCCTGCGCGCGATCTGCCGAAACGTGTCGCGACCGCCGAATCCGCCGGCTTTGGTCACCAGCCACAGCGGTGCGCCGTCCACGCAGATTCGCGCGTACGGTATTCCCGGCATCAAATCGCCGAGCACCTGCAGCGCCGGATTGCCGGTCGCCGCGAGGATGGCGATCGCGGTGTCGCCGCCGGTAGCGACCAGTGCCTGCGCGTGCGTGTGCCGGGCTGCGTCAACGGCGTTCCTTGCCATGTCGGCAGCCACCTGAAGTGCATCGCCTTCCCCGCCCGCATCGTCGACGGTGGCCTTAAGGACCAGATTGCGCGCGGCAGGAAATTCCCTTTGCGCAAGCCGTCCATTGGGTGCGCGCAGCATCCGGGTATCCGGTTCCTGCATCAGCGACTCGACCTGCTCGGCGCTTTGTACCGCACGCGAGCCGACCGCAAAGACTATGGTGCCGTCCAGTTTCGCGGGCGCAGACTGCGATGCCGCAGCGCCGAAACATGCGCGGGCCAGCGGTTTGGTTATTCCGGCGGAACCCGCCAGCAGGACTTCGCCGAGATGGCTTTGAACCGCGCTTACCGTTTCCGCCAGGTCCGCATCGGTAGCGCCGTCCGCGATCCAGATACGGATGGTCGGCCCACTGCTGAAATCGTCCGCGGCTCCTGCTATGGCAACTTCGAGCCCGGGCCGGGCTTCGGCAAAGACCTGCTGGAGCGGCGCAATCGGCGGAGGCGACAGCGCGTCCCTGGCAAAAGCAGTCTCTGCGAGCGGCACACCATTGACGTGGACCACGCCATTTTTCACGGTGCGCCCCTGCGCTGGAAAAGCCGGCGCGATGACCGCCCCGCGGCGGCCGCTGATCTCCAGCAATGCGAGGGTCTCGGCCACCACGTTGCCGCGCAGCGTGGAATCAATTTTCTTGACGACAACATCGAAGGCCCCGGGTCCGAAGCGACGCACGATCTCGCGCACCCGGACTGCTGCCTGCGACGCCGGCAAATGACGGCTGTCGGTATTGACCGAGACCACGCGTGCGCGGGCGATCGTCGCCGGATCGCATTGCAGCGGCGCCGCCACGACCCAGGTTTCGACGCCGATTTCGGCGAATGGCCCGGCGCTGTCCATCGCCCCGGTCAGGTCGTCAGCAACGATCAGTACCCTCGGACCTTCTGTCATTCACCCATCACCACCAAGGCACCAAGACACCAAGGGAAACATGAAATGTAAGAGGGCGGTCATATCTCGGCATTCTGGACACGCAACAACCTTGTGGTGAACCAGCACAATTACTCCGGTTTCTTGGTGTCTTGGTGCCTTGGTGGTGAGGTCTTGACTTCGTTTTTCTACAGGCTGCTAAGCAGCGACGCGATCGGCCATCTTGCGCGCGTAGGCGATGGCGGCCTTCATGTTCACGTTGCTTGCCTTGCCGGTCCATGCAATGTCATGCGCAGTGCCGTGGTCAACCGAGGTGCGGCGAATCGGCAGGCCGAGACTCACGTTAACCGTGGTATCGAACGCGATCAGCTTGGTGGGGATATGCCCCTGGTCGTGGTATTGCGCCACAACGAGGTCGAATTCGCCATTCAGCGCGCGGTAAAACACGGTGTCGCCCGAGATCGGCCCCTTGACGTCGATGCCTTCCTTTTGTGCCGCTTCGACGGCGGGCTGGATGCGGTCGATCTCTTCGCGGCCGAAAATGCCGCCTTCGCCGCAGTGCGGGTTCAACCCGGCCACCGCAATGCGCGGATTGGCGATGCCGAGTTCGCGGAAATGCTGGTGCCCTGCGCGAATGGTGGCGATCACGCGCTCCACGGTAGGCTTCTCGGCCGCATTCCTGAGCGATGTGTGGGTAGTGACGTGGACGGCGTTCAATTTGTCCCCGGCGAGCAGCATGAACGAGGATTTTGCGCCGGTTAGTTGCGCGAGCAGCTCGGTGTGTCCGTCGAAGTGATGACCCGCCGCGTGCATGGCCGCCTTGTTGAGCGGCGCGGTCACGATCACGGTGATCTTTTTATCCAGCGCAAGTTTCACCGCTGCTTCCACGTATCGGTAAGCTGCCTCGCCGCCGGCCGGCCCGACCTGGCCGTCGCGAATCTTGTCTTGGTCTTTGGTTGGCACGTTGGCGACCGGCACTTCCCCGCTTTTCGCATCCAGGCCGTCGACAAACTTGAGTCCGGTGCCGAGCAGTTTGTCCGCGCGCCGCAGGATGTCCATGTTGCCGATCACGGCGGAAATCGCGCGCGTCTTCGGATCCATCTCGGCCAGCGTCTTGACGATTATTTCCGGCCCGATACCCGACGGGTCGCCCATGGTGATGCCGATCCTGGATCTCATACGGTCCTCGTGGTACTGCCAGTTATGAGGGCGAGATTATAGAGCGTTGTATGGGGCTATCCCTAGGGCGTTTCCTGGTCCTCGGGCGCCAGCGCGGCGCGCACATCCCTCGCCGTCGCCAGTTCCCCGCCAACATTGCCGATGCGCTGCGCCGCCTCCTCAACCCACTGCAGGTTGCTCTTGTCCGAGCCAAACGGCGCGTCTTCCAGGCCCACGCGCACATGTCCGCCTTCCATCACCGCACGTGGAATCATCGGGAGCACGTCCACGTCCAGCCCCGCAATCATCCAGTTCGCACCCGGCGCCACCTGGTCGAGCAGATTGAGATAAGCCGTGACGCCGTAGTCTTCAGGCGGGAAGCCAAACGTGAATCCGCGCGAGAACATGAAACGGTAAATCGGGCGCGGGCAACTGCTGCGCCAATGCAGCGTCGCGCCGAGGCGCAGGAAACCGGGTTCGTAAACCGCGTACGCCGGATGAAAGCCGTAGCGCATCGCCAGATTCAGCCCATGGCGGATGTGGTCCTCGGAATTGAGGTAAACGAAACCAATCCGGTCCTCACGCAGTTCGTCGTAATGCGCGAAATTGGTCGATCCCGGGTCCACCGCAGCCCACTCGATCAGCCTGCGGCGCGCGAGTTCCTCGACGTGGGCAAAGCGCTGCTGAGGCGTCTGTTCGCCGGCCTGGCCCTTGAGCCCGGTCGTCGGGATGGTCGGATAGACGATCGCGTCCACCTTGGTGCGGATGCCTTCGATGATGCGCGTGTACACGTCCGCATCTTCAATCTGCCGCCCGCTCGCCTCGTCGTATGCATGCAGATGCACGATGGCGGCACCGGCTTTCACGCAGGCGATGCCCTGCTCGACGATGTCTTTCACCGTGACCGGAATGCCGGGTTGGCGGCTCCGGGTCCAGGGTCCGTTCAGAGCCACTTCCAGCCAGGTTTTCTGCGCGAGCGCACCCACCATGTTCTTGTTCTTCTCCGCCGGAAAGACTCAAACCACCTTGACGACCAGCTCGCCCAAGCCTTCCACGCCGCCAATCATCTGATCGCCACGTTTCACCGCGCCGACTCCCGCCGGTGTTCCGGTGAAAATAAGGTCGCCGGGCTTGAGGAGGTAATACTCGGAAAGAAACGCGATGGTATCGGGAATGTTCCAGATCATATCGGCCAAGTCCGCCTGCTGGCGCATTTCGCCGTTGACCTTGAGCCAGATGTTCCCGGTCGAATGGTGCCCGTGGCTCGCAACAGGATGAATAGGCGTGATCGGGGCGGACTCGTCGAAGGCCTTGCCGAAATCCCAGGGCCGGCCCATGTCGCGCGCCTTCATCTGCAGGTCACGGCGCGTCATGTCGAGGCCGACGGCATAGCCGTAGATATGATCCAGCGCCTTTGCCGCCGCGATGTTGCGCCCCTCGCGCTGGATCGCCACCACCAGTTCGATCTCGTGATGGAGATTCTCGGTACCTGGCGGGTAGCGCATCTGCCCGCCGCCGGGCACCACCGCATCCGCCGGCTTCATGAAGAAAAACGGCGGTTCCTTTTCCGGGTCCTTGCCCATCTCGCGCGCGTGCGCGGCGTAGTTTCGGCCGACGCAGTAAATGCGGTGGACCGGAAATCTTTCCTTGCGGCCAATGACCGGCACAGTCGCGACCGGCCCGATTTCGAACAGCAGTTGGTTTTCGTTCATGGTCAGAATAGTGATGTTTTGGATGCGCGCCTGCCCGGGGGCACACGATTTCCAGGCCTAATTCAGCAGTTCCTCGCGGAATAATCCGAGCGCCCGTTGCACCGGCCGGTCGGAATAACTGAACAACACAGCGTCGTCTTCAGCGTACAGCGCGTAGGCGTTCCAGGACGGCACGACGAAAGTGTCGCGCGCAGTGAATTCGAAGGTCTCGCCGCCGATCACAGCACGGCCGTTGCCTTCGATCACCGAGAACACGGTGCCGTCGGTGCTGCGGCAGGGCCGGCCGCTGAAACCCCTGGGCAGCAGTTGGATGAATGAACTCATGCTCGGCATCGCCGGACCACCGCTCGCGGGATTGACGAATTCCATCTTGTGCCCGTGGCAGGCATGCGGCTTGTCGACCCGGGCCAGTTGACGCAGGCTCTCGCGCGAGCGCACATACGGATACGCGAACACCGGCGATGACGAACCCTGCAACCGGAATTCGATCGGCAGGAGATTATTGCCATAACGCAGCCACGCATCGCCCTCCGGCCGCACCACTTCCTGTTCCTCGCGCGGATTTTCCTCGGCAAACCCGGCGTCGAGAAAGCGAACCAGCGGGATATCGAGACCGTCCAGCCATACAACCGGTTCTTCGGCCGGGTTGCCATGGTCGTGCCAGGTCCACGACGGCGTGATGATGAAATCTCCCGGATGCATGGTGACGCGCTCGCCGTCCACTGCGGTATATGCGCCGGAACCTTCGACGATCAGCCGCAACGCAGTCTGGGTATGGCGGTGGCTCGGCGCTACTTCACCCGGAAGAATGAGTTGCCAGCCGGCATAGAGGGTATGGGTGATCGAGGACTGGCCGGGCAAGCCGGGGTTCTCGAGGATAAGCACGCGGCGCACCGCTTCTTTCGCGGTTATCAGGCTGCCCGATTCCATCAGCCACGGGCGCACTTCACCATACTTCCACAGCGCCGGAACGCATGGCGAGGCCGGCTGTTTCGGCACCAGCGCACTCATCGACTCCCACAGCGGCGTCAGATGCGCCCGCCCGATGCGGCGGTAGTACGCCTCCCGCTCTGCGCGGGCATCCTTCATCGGCTGTCCCATTTTCCCTCCTGCCTACTATTTAAACCCTCACCCCAAAGAGCGTTCTCACCGCAAAGACGCAAAGAACGCAAAGGAAACCCGGACAACAACAGAAAGCAGTTCATGTCGTTCGAAATCTGGATCGCCGATAGTCGCGACAAAAACGGGTTCCGAACATAGCAGGTTTTTTTGCCGGCTATTTCTTCTGCTTTTCTTTGCGTTCTTTGCGTCTTTGCGGTGCGAAAGGTTTTCAGATTTTTGGTAAAGACAAACCGAAATCCTCCTCCACCAGTTCGGTCACGCGCCCCACGAAGTCGGCGCGCATTTCGTCGTTGGTACGACTCTTCAGCCCCCAGCGCAGGTACATCTCGTTATTCTTCGACTTGCTGGCGCCGAAGAATCCCGGCGTGATCGGAAAATAGCGGTTGATCGCATCCTGTACCGTCCTGCCTTCGCCGCTACGGATCAGTTCCATGCAGAAGTCCTTCCCGAACTTGGCGTGGAACTTCTCCTCCGGCATTGTGATGCGCGCCAGGTTGCGCAACGGATGGAAACTGCAGTGAAGCAGGTCTTCCACCTGCAGGATCTCGGCGTAGTCTGCGATCGCCTTGATTACGCAGAACTCCGGCCAGGTCCTGAGCTCGAAATTGAAGATGGTCAGCGGCTTCTTCACTTTCGGATCGAGCATTGCCGCCGTAACGCCGATTTCCTCGGCCAGCCCCCTGAACCGCACATGGTGATGGTACTCCTCCATCGCCACCCTGCAGGTCAGCCACTTGGCATAAGGCGTGGGGGCCAGCGCGATGGCGGGTTCGTCGAACACCTGCGCGCCGTATAGTTCGTTGACCGCGTGACTGATCACGATCTTCCTGACCGCCGTGCGGTACTCCTCAGGCTGGTGCGCCAGTTCCGCTGCGGTCTTCACTTCGATTTTGGCGGTGGCTGTCATTGGGTACGCCTCAAACGAGCGGTTCGGTATTGAAAAATTCCAGGTCGGTGCCCAGATCGGTCTGTTTCCCGGCAAATTCGTTTTCCAGGGTATTCGCGAGGTCCTCGAGATTCCACGAAGTTCCCGGGTTCATCAGCATTCGCGCCACCGGCCGTGGCTGGGAAAACAGGAACAACTCGCGGCCGCGCACGCCGAACAACTGCCCGGTGATGTCGTGCGCGTCCGAGCACAGCAGTGCGGTGAGGCGCGCAACATAATGCGCCGGGATCCTGAGCGCCCTTTCCTTGTACGCAGCCTGCGCCTCGTTGACAGGCTGAATAGTTGCGGTCACGCGGGTCGCGGCAAACGGCGCGATCGCATTGCACGAAACTTTCGAGCGCGCCATGTCCATCGCCACTACGCGGGTCAATCCCACCAGCCCGGCCTTGGCCGACGCATAGGCCGACTGGCCGAAGTTCCCGAATAGTCCGGCACTCGAGACGATGTTGACGATGCGCCCCGGCGCCCGGCCGTTTTTCTGCTGTTCACGCATAAACGGCGTCGCCGCTGCCAGCAGCGCGAAAGGTGCCGTCAGGGTGTTGGCAATGACCTGTTCCCAGTTCTCGCGACTGGCCTTGAAAATGAAAGCGTCGCGCAGGATCGCTGCGTTGTTCACCACGATATCCAGCGTGCCGAATCTGTCTACCGCGTGCTTCACTGCCCGGTCCGCCGCGCCAGTTGCAGCGATGTTCTCGGCAAACGCTGCGGCATTGCCGCCAATCTTCTCGGCAGCGCTTTGTGCCACCGAAGGATCCGGTTCACCTCCGGAAATGGACACCCCGCTGTCGGCGATCACAATGGCCGCGCCGAGGCGATGCAATTCCTCAACGATCGCCAGACCGATGCCGCGCGCCCCTCCAGTGACGATCGCGACCCTGCCCGTTAAAGCGGGTTCCGGAATCACCTCGCCACCGCCGCTTTCGGTGCCTCGACCTTCGCCGGGAAAAACGCATCGGCGTGTATGTTGCGCGGACCGATCCCGCGCGCCTTCGCCAATTCAGTCGCCGCGTCTACCATCGGCGGCGGGCCGGCGCAATACGCCTTGAAGCCTGCGAGGCTCTCGAAATCCTTCGCAACAGCATCGGTCACAAGCCCGTGCCTGCGAGGCAGAAGCGTTGCTTGGGACGACGTTGCGCCGGATTCGGAAAGAACGATGTGCGCAAATAAATTGTCATGGCGTTCCAGCAATCCGGCCAGTTCGGGCTCGAAGTAGACGTCGCGCTCGGCGCGAACCCCGAAATACAAATGCACCGGCTGCGCGAAGCCGGAAGCGAGCGCCGTCTCTACGACCGATTTGACCGGCGCCAGGCCGCTGCCGCCGGCGATGCACAGCATCGGCCCGGAATGCTGCGCCCGCAGATACGACGTGCCCATAGGACCGGATACCTTGACCATGTCGCCGACATTGAGCGCGGTGGCGATGCGATGGCTCACCGATCCGCCTGGCATCACCCGCACGTGGAACTCGAGCAACGGCTGGTCCGGACGATTCGCCATCGAGTAATCACGGCTGACCCCGGGCGCCACCGGCAATTCGAGCTGCGCATACTGCCCCGCCGAAAAGGTGAAGGGCCCGCCCGCGTCGATTTCCAGCTTCAGCCCGAGGATGTCATGGGTCAGGTTGGCGAGCTCGGTGACCCTGCAGCGCATGACCCTGGACGGGTGCACGACAAAGTCCTCGGAATCGAGGCGCCGTACCACCACATCGCTCCACATCTGCGACCGGCAGGCGAGCACGATGCCGCGGCTGCGCTCCTCGGTGGAGAGCGCGTGCTCGGAGT
>JANOGP010000085.1:0-53731 GCA_031406075.1 Betaproteobacteria bacterium | reverse complement strand
CTCGACCCGGACAAGCTGCGCGCTTACAACATCCCTCATGGCAAGGTGATCGAGGCGGTACGCAAGTCCAACCAGGAAACCGGCGGCTCGGTGCTGGAACTGGGTGAAGCCGAATACATGGTGCGTGCTTCGGGTTATCTCAAATCGCTCGACGACTTCCGCAAGATTCCGCTTACGTCTACCGATGCCGGCGTGTCGGTGCGGCTGGGTGACGTGGCGCGCATCCAGATAGGTCCGGAAATGCGGCGCGGCATTGCAGAACTCAACGGTGAAGGCGAAGTCGCCGGCGGTGTCATCGTTATGCGCTCAGGCAAGAACGCGCTGGAGACCATTGACGCAGTGAAGAAGAAGCTGGAGCAACTGAAGCCCGGCCTGCCGCCGGGGGTCGAGATCATCCCGACCTACGACCGCTCAAATCTGATCAAACGCGCGGTGCAAAATCTCGCCGAGAAACTGGTCGAGGAATTCATCGTCGTCGCGCTCGTTTGCATCGTTTTCCTGTTTCACTTTCGCTCTGCCTTTGTAGCAATCGTTTCTTTGCCCCTGGGTATCCTGGCCGCCTTCATCGTAATGGTCTACCAGGGCGTGAACGCGAACATCATGTCGCTGGGCGGCATTGCAATCGCCGTCGGCGCCATGGTCGATGCGGCCGTGGTGATGATCGAAAATGCCCATAAGCACATCGAGGCCTGGAACCACCAGCATCCCGGCGCAACCCTGAAGGGAGAGGCCCATTGGCGGGTGATCGCGGATGCCGCGGCCGAGGTGGGGCCGGCGCTTTTCTTCTCCCTTCTGATCATCGTGTTGTCGTTTATTCCTGTGTTTACCTTGGAGGCGCAGGAGGGCCGCCTTTTCTCTCCGCTCGCATTTACCAAGACCTACGCCATGGCCGCAGCGGCGGGCCTCGCGGTGACGCTGATCCCGGTGTTGATGGGTTATCTGATCCGCGGGCGCATCCCGGCGGAACAGAAAAACCCGCTCAACCGCTTCCTGATCGTGCTCTACCGGCCGATGCTCGACACCGTACTGCGTTTCCCGAAAATCACCGTTGCCGCCGCCGCGCTGGTGGCCGTCGCCACGCTCTGGCCGGCCGGGAAACTGGGCGGCGAGTTTATGCCGCCACTGGATGAAGGCGACCTGCTCTACATGCCGTCGGCGCTACCGGGTAGTTCCGCGGGCAAGGTATCGGAGCTGCTGCAGCAGACCGACCGGTTGATCAAGACCGTACCGGAGGTGGCAAGTGTGTTCGGCAAGGCCGGCCGCGCGGAGACCGCGACCGACCCGGCGCCGCTGGAAATGTTCGAAACAACCATCCAGTTCAAGCCCCGCGATCAGTGGCGGGCTGGCATGACGACGGACAAGCTGGTCGAGGAACTGGACCGCATCGTAAGCGTGCCCGGACTATCGAACATCTGGGTACCGCCGATCCGCAATCGTATCGACATGCTGGCCACCGGCATCAAGAGCCCCGTGGGCGTGAAGGTGGCAGGAATGAACCTGGCGGAGATCGACCGCATCACTGCCGAGGTCGAGCGTGTCGTAAAGCGAGTGCCGGGTGTCTCGTCCGCGCTTGCTGAACGACTCACCGGCGGCCGTTACGTGGACGTAAAGATCGATCGCGACGCCGCCGCCCGCTACGGCATGAATATCGCCGACGTGCAGAGCATCATCTCCGCGGCTATCGGAGGCGACAACATCGGGGAGACGGTCGAGGGACTGCAACGCTTCCCCATAAACGTGCGCTATCCGCGCGAAGTGCGCGATTCGGTCGAGAAACTGCGTCAGTTGTCGGTTCTGACGGAACGCGGAGCGCAGATCCGGCTCGGCGATGTCGCAGCGATCCAGATCAACGACGGCCCGCCCATGCTGAAGAGCGAGAACGCCCGTTTGTCAGGCTGGGTGTACATCGATATTCGGGGGCGCGATCTCAGCTCCGCGGTGCGCGACATGCAGCACGCGGTGACGCAAGAGGTGCGGCTACCCGCCGGCTATTCGATCTCCTGGTCCGGCCAATTCGAATTCCTGGAACGTGCGACGGCAAAACTGAAAATCGTCGTGCCGGCCACACTGCTCATCATTTTCGTGCTGCTGTACCTGACATTTCAGCGCTTCGATGAAGCCTTGCTAATCATGGCCACACTGCCGTTCGCCCTTGCCGGGGGCATCTGGCTGCTGTGGATACTCGGGCACAACCTCTCCGTGGCCAGTGCGGTGGGTTTCATCGCACTCGCCGGTGTGGCGGCCGAATTCGGCGTAATCATGCTGCTGTACCTGAGGCATGCCTGGGATGCGCGTCTGGCCAAGGACAAAGTCAGTGAGGCCGATCTGCTCGACGCCATCCGTGAAGGCGCGGTGCTGCGCGTGCGTCCAAAGGCCATGACCGTAGCGGTGATCATCGCCGGCCTGCTGCCGATAATGTACGGCACGGGGACAGGCTCGGAGGTCATGCAACGCATCGCCGCACCGATGGTGGGCGGCATGATCACCGCGCCGCTGCTGTCGATGTTCGTGATTCCAGCGGTGTATCTGCTCATACGCCGGCCACGCGGTCTGCGTGTTGTGCATCTGGCCAAGAAAATAGCGGGCCATGAAGCCGCGTAATGCGCGAGGGCGCGAGCGCCGCCGGCGACTTCCACAGACAGAACGCCCGCAAGGGCCGGGGATGGCTGTAGATAACCGGGAAGCAGTGCCTGGATAAAGGCGGGACAACGCAAGAAGAAGAGCCGGGTGTGGCGGGTTGGCGCCGCCAGACGCACATCGCGGGCTCAGTCCGCGGCGATTACCTCGGCTTCGAGTTCGGTGAGCTGCGGTACCGATAGTTCGATGCCGAGCTTGTTCCAGGCCTTGATCTCGTCGCGCAGTTCGGCCGCGGTGAGCGGATTGGCGGCGAGCCAGCGCACATCGAGCTCGACAGTGAATGTGCTCTTTTTCTTCGACGCATGCATTGCCGGCAGCCGTACTTCCGAGTGGCTGCGGTGCAACAGCGCCGCCAGCCGCAGAGCGAGCAGCGGCGTCCAGTCGATGTCCTTCGCGACCATGCCGCGCAACTTGTCCAGCGAGCCGCGGTGCGCCAGCACCAGCAACGACAGTTGCCCCTGTTCCATCCTGGAGAAGCCGGGCATGTCGGCGTGGCCGATGATGTAAGCGGAATGTTTGTGGTAGCCGGTATGCGCCACTGTGAACCCGATTTCGTGCAGGCGCGCCGCCCAGGACAGCATCAGCGACGGGTACTGGCGTTGCGCCTTGTCGCCGCCCGCCAGCTGTTCGAACAGCGCCAGCGCCAGGCGTTCGACCCGATGCGCATGGTTCGACTCGACATGGTAGCGCTTCATGAATTGGCGCACCGTGAGTTCGCGCATGTCGCGGTGATGCGCCCGGCCGACCATGTCCCAGAGAATGCCCTGGCGCATCGCGCCGTTGGCAAGAGCCATGTGTTCGACGCCGAGTTCGGCAACAATCGCGCTCATGATCGCGAAGCCTCCGGGCAGCACCGTAATGCGGTCTTCCCGCAATCCCGGCAGCGCCGCCTTGGCCGCGTCGCCCGCCTTGAGCAATGCAGCGCGCAGACGGCCCATACCGTCGCCGGTGATGCCCGATTCGCTCCAGCCGTTGGCTTCGAGAATGTCGGCAATTGAGCGCGCGGTGCCTGAGGAGCCGACCGCCTGCTGCCAATGCTTGCGCGAGAATTGCTTCCTGATCGTTTCCACTTCAATGCGGGCGGCCAGTTCCGCCTGTTTCATGCTGGACTTGCTGATCCTGCCACCTGGAAAGAACCTGAGGCTGTAGCTGACGCAGCCCATATACAGGCTTTCGAGTTTGTGCGGCTGGTAGCCGGCGCCGATGATGAATTCGGTGGAGCCGCCGCCGATGTCGACCACCAGCCGTTTTTCCGGCGTCGCCGGCAGGCTGCGGACAACGCCCAGGTAAATCAGCCGCGCTTCTTCGCGTCCGGCCACCACTTCGATCGGGAAACCGAGGGCAGCCTCGAACCGGGGCATGAATTCGCCGGCATTTTTTGCCACCCGCAGGGTATTTGTTCCAACCGCCCGCACCGCGCCGGGCGGTAATCCGCGCAGGCGCTCGCCGAAACGCTTCAGGCATTCGATTGCGCGCGCCTGCGCGGCGTCATCGAGGTGTTTGTCGGCGGTCAGGCCGGCGGCGAGCCGCACCGGCTCACGCATGGAATCGAGGGGATAGATCTGGTCATCGACGACGTTTCCGACCTGGAGCCGAAACGAGTTCGATCCGAGGTCGATCGCCGCAATGGTTGGAGGCGTTTCCATCACGGCCATTTTGCCTCAAAACACCCTTGGCTCGACAAACCTCTACCGCAGAGGCGCGGAGGACGAGGACGAAAATCGGAGAGGGACAAGACCCCGGGGGGAAGTCCAATTCCTGCAGCTACTGGCTCGCAGGGAGTTGTCTTTCCCTCTCCTTGACCTTGAACTTCCTCTGCGTCCTCCGCGTCCTCTGCGGTGAGAGTCAAAGGGTCTAGCCGGTCAGCCCATGACTTCGCGTTCGATTTCCTCGAGCGTGACGTGGCGGACATCCTTGCCCTTGACCATGTAGATCACGTACTCGGAGATGTTCTTGGCGTGGTCGCCGATGCGTTCGATCGCCTTGGCGATGAAAAGGATTTCGATGGAAACCGAGATGGTGCGCGGATCTTCCATCATGAAGGTGATGAGCTGGCGCAGCACGCCGCGGAATTCCTCGTCCACGTGCTGGTCGCGGCGCACCACTTCGGCGGAGGCGGCCAGATCCAGCCTGGCGAACGCGTCCAGCGACTTGCGCAGCATTTCCAGCGCGATCTGCGACATGCGGCGGATTTCCGCGGTGCGCGGCTGCTGCAGCCGGTCGGCGGAATAGATCAGCTTGGCCATGCGCGCGATCTTCGCCGCTTCGTCGCCGATGCGCTCCAGGTCGGTAATAGTCTTCACCACCGTCATCAACATGCGCAGATCGCCGGCGGCTGGCTGGCGGCGGGCAATGATGGTGCTGCAGTCCTCGTCGATGCCGACTTCGAGGCCGTTGACCAGGTGGTCGTTGTTCTCGACTTTGGTGCAGAGCTCCATGTCGCCCGAGATCAGGGCGTCCAGCGCCAGCTTGATCTGCTCTTCCACCAGTCCGCCCATGTGCAGCACGCGGGCGCGCACTGCCTCCAGTTCGGCATCGAACTGCTTGGATGTGTGCTCAGAATTGGTCATCACCTCGAACTCCCTTCCGTACCGCGCGCCGGCAAATGCCGCAGTGTACGTCCGTTACGTTACAAAAAAGTTTCACCGGGTCAGCGTCTTCACCCCGTCCCGGGTGCCAAGCAGCAGCACATCGGCGCCGCGGCGGGCAAACAGGCCGTTCGCCACCACCCCGACGATCTGGTTGATTTCGCCCTCCAGTGCCACCGGATTGACGATTGCCAGTCCGCGCACGTCCAGGATGATGTTGCCGTTGTCCGTCGTGAAACCCTGGCGCAATTCCGGGTGCCCGCCCAGCCTGACCAGCTCGCGGGCGACATAAGAACGCGCCATGGGAATCACTTCCACGGGCAGTGGAAACGCGCCCAGCAGGTCCTTCAGCTTGGCTTCGTCGGCAATGCAGATGAGCTTGCTTGCCACCGCCGCCACGATTTTTTCCCGGGTGAGCGCGCCGCCTCCGCCCTTGATCATGTGCAGGTGCCGCGTGACCTCGTCGGCGCCGTCCACATATACCGGCAATTCGTCCACCGAGTTCAGGTCAAACACGCGGATCCCCACGGCCTTCAGCCGGGCGGCGGTCGCCTCCGAGCTGGCCACCGCCCCTTCCAGCCGTCCCTTGATTCCGGCCAGTTCCCCGATGAAGAAATTCGCGGTCGAGCCGGTGCCGACGCCGACGATGCAGTCGTCCGGCACGTGCGCGATCGCCGCTTTCGCGACCGCCTTCTTCAGTTCGTCCTGAGTCATGGTCCTGCTGCGTCTGGAACTTCCTGCAAGCATAGCGTCAACGCCTGAGCGGCACAAATACGCTTCGCGGTTGCGCCCGCTCGTTGCCGGCTGCTACGCTCCAACGTTACCTGGGAGAAGCGATGAAGACCGATTACCTGGAAAGAATACTGACTGCGCGCGTCTATGACGTTGCGATCGAATCTCCGCTGGAGCTGGCGCCGGCGCTGTCCCGCCGGCTGGGCAATACCCTGCTGCTCAAGCGCGAGGACATGCAGCCGGTGTTCTCCTTCAAGCTGCGCGGCGCCTACAACAAGATGGCGAACCTGAGTGCGGGCCAGCGCAGACGCGGCGTGATCGCCGCCTCGGCGGGCAATCACGCGCAAGGCGTGGCCTTGGCGGCAAACCGGCTGCGCTGCCGCGCCACCATCGTCATGCCCGCCACCACGCCGCAGATAAAAATTGCGGCCGTGGCGGCGCGCGGCGCGCGGGTGGTGCTGTTCGGCGACTCCTACGACGAGGCATACGCGCACTCACTGGCCATCGCCAAGCGCGAAAAGCTCACTTTCGTTCATCCCTACGACGACCCGGACGTGATCGCCGGGCAGGGCACCATCGGCATGGAGATCCTGCGCCAGCACAGCGGCCCGATCGACGCGATATTTGTCGCCGTGGGTGGCGGCGGGCTGATCGCCGGCATCGCGGCTTACGTCAAACGCCTGCGTCCGGAAATCCGGATCATCGGCGTGGAGCCGGTCGACGCCGACGCGATGACGCGTTCTCTTGCGGCCGGACACAGGGTGCGGCTGGCGCAGGTCGGGCTTTTTGCCGACGGCGTGGCGGTCAAGCAGGTCGGCGCCGAAACCTTCCGTGTGTGCCGGAAGCTGGTGGACGAAATGATCCTGGTGGACAACGATGCCATTTGCGCCGCGATCAAGGACGTATTCGAGGACACCCGCTCCATCCTGGAGCCGGCGGGCGCGCTCGCGATCGCCGGCGCAAAGTCTTACGCCGAGCGCAGCGGGCTTAAAGGGCAGACCTATGTCGCGGTCGCCTGCGGTGCCAACATGAACTTTGACCGCCTGCGCTTTGTCGCGGAGCGCGCTGAACTGGGCGAGAAGCGCGAAGCCATTCTGGCAGTGACGATTCCCGAGCGCCCCGGCAGCTTCAAGCAGTTCTGCTCGCTGCTCGGCGCACGCAATGTCACCGAATTCAATTACCGCTACTCCGACCCAGGGCAGGCGCACGTGTTCGTCGGCGTTCAGGTGCGCGATCGCGATGAAACCCGCAAGCTCATCGCTCGTCTGCGCCGCAAGGGATTGCCGGCGCTCGATTTCAGCGACAACGAAATGGCCAAGCTGCACGTGCGCCACCTGGTGGGCGGCCGCGCGCCCTCGGTCGAGAACGAGAGGCTGTACCGTTTCGAGTTCCCGGAGCGCCCGGGAGCGTTGATGAATTTCCTCGACAGCATGAGTCACGACTGGAACATCAGCCTTTTCCACTACCGCAACCACGGCGCCGACTACGGGCGCGTGCTGGTGGGAATGCAGGTGCCGCGGCGCGATCAGGCGGCGTTCCGCAGGTTTCTCTCGCAACTCGGCTACGCGCACTGGGACGAGACCAGAAACCCTGCATATTCTTTGTTTCTGGCCTGATTCGTGCTCAATTTCTCCGGGCATCCTTTTATAATTGCAAGATGACCGAATCATCCTTGTCGCGCATAGATTGACGCCGTGAAAAGAAGCCTTGCCATATTGCTTTTCGTATCCTGCGCCGCAGCGGCCGCGCCGGACGACGAAGTTTTTCTCGACGCACGCGAATCGTTTCAGCGCGGTGACATCGCGCGGCTGGACCGGCTTGCCAAGCAGCTCGACGACGACTATTCGCTTGCCCCGTATGTTCAGTACTGGCAACTGCGTTCGCGTCTTGCCGACCTGTCTCAGGGCGAAATCCAGAACTTCCTGGCACGTTACAACAACAGCCTGGTTTCCGACAGGTTGCGCGCGGACTGGCTGCGGCAACTGGCGAAAGATCGCGACTGGCCGGGTTTTCTGCGCGAATACCCGCGGCTCACCACTGAAGATCCCGAACTGGTCTGCTTTTCCTATCAGGCGCGCCTGGCGCGGGGCGAGTCCGGGATACTGACGCAGGCAAGGCCGCTGTGGTTCACCGCGCAGGTCCTTCCTGAGAGCTGCCTGCCATTGTTCGAACAGATGTTCAAGAAAGACATGCTCTCCGAGGAGGACAGCTGGGCCCGCATCCGGCTTGCGCTTGAAATCGGCAACCTGAGCGGCGCCGGGATGTTGTTAGGTTATCTGCCGGTGGCGCAACGCCCGGATCGGAAAACGCTGGATTCGATAGTGCGCCGGCCGCGGCCTTATCTGGACCGCGCCCCGCTGCCATTGAAGACCCGCGCACAGCGCGAGCTGGCGATCTACGCGCTGTACAAAACCGCGGAGGCAATGCCACAGACCGCCGCCGACCGGCTGAACAAAGTCGCCAAGGAGCTGCCGGACGCCGAGCGCGAGTACGCGTGGGCGCAAATCGCCTCGGTCGCCGCGCGCAATCTTCATCCGGACGCGCTTGCCTTGTTCAGGAACGCGGGCAACGCTATGAACGATCGCCAGCTCACCTGGCGTGCCCGCGCCGCGCTGCGCGACGGCAACTGGAAAGAGGTGCTCGCCGCCATCGAGGGGATGTCGCCGGCAGAGTACAAATGGCCGCAGTGGCACTACTGGAAAGCGCGCGCATTGTCGGCGCTGGGCCGCCAAGCGGAAGCCAACGCGCTGCTGGCGCCGCTTTCCAACCAGTTCAACTTCTACGGCCAGCTCGCCGCGGAAGAACTTGGCACCTCGATCAGCGCGGTGCCGCAGACCTACCGGCCGGACGAGGACGAAATCGAGGCGATCGCCAAAGAGCCCGGCATCGTGCGCGCACTGACGCTGTACGGCGTTGGCCTGCGTTACGAAGGGGCGCTGGAATGGCAGTGGGCCGTCAAGGACTATGAAGACAAGCAGTTGCTTGCCGCCGCCGAAGTGGCGTCACGCAACCAATGGTACGAGCGTGCCATCGACACCGCTGAGCGCACCGTGTTGCTGCACGACTTCGGGTTGCGCTATCCCACGCCGTATCGGGAGGTGGTGCAGGATTACGCCAGCCAGCTCGACCTGGACGAAGCCTGGGTCTACGGCCTGGTGCGCCAGGAGAGCCGCTTTGTGCACACCGCCCGATCCACCGCCGGCGCCAGCGGATTGATGCAGCTGATGCCGTCCACCGCGCGCTGGGTGGCAAAGCGCCTGGGCATGCACGGCCACCACTCTACGCTTACCGCGGAGGCTGAATCCAACATCGTATTGGGCACCTATTATCTGCGCCAGATGATGGACTCCCTGGATAACCAGATGGTGCTCGCCTCCGCCGGTTACAACGCCGGCCCGCGCCGGGCGCGCGAATGGATAGCCGGTCGCCCTCTCGAGGGCGCGGTCTATATCGAGACCATCCCGTTCACGGAAACGCGCGAGTACGTCAAGCGGGTCATGAACAATACGCTGTACTATGCGCGACTGCTGCGGCAGTCTGGACCCGGACTGCGCGAGAGGCTCGGCACAGTGCCCGCCAGAACGCTGCAGAACAACTGATCGCAGACGGCAATCGCCGACTTATAATTGCTCCCCGCGGATTCCCGCCGCGCAATTCCGTCGCGTCGACGACATGAAAATCAGCTCGGTTTGCGTAATCGGCGGCTCAGGTTTTGTGGGCAGCCACATCGTCCATCTCCTTGCCACGCAGGGAATTCAGGTTCGGGTACCGACGCGCCATCGCGAACGCGCCAAACAACTCATCGTTCTGCCCACGGCGGACGTGATCACGGCCGACGTCAACGATCCGGCGACGCTTTCGCGCCTGGTCGCAGGCGCCGATGCGGTGATCAACCTGGCCGGCATCCTGCATAAGAGGCGCAAAGGCGACTTTGCCCGCACCCATATCGAACTTCCGCGGAAAATCGTGGACGCCTGCCGCGAGAGGGGCGTGCGCCGGCTGCTGCACATTTCGGCGCTCGCGGCGGCGCACGATGCCCCCAGCGAGTACCTGCGCTCGAAGGCCGGTGGTGAACAGCAGATCCGCGTGGCGCAGGTGGCCGGTATCCGCACGACGATCTTCCGCCCCTCCGTGATTTTCGGGCGCCAGGACAGCTTTCTCAATCTGTTCGCGCGGCTGGCGCGGAGCCTGCCGGTGATCGTGCTGGCAAGCCCGCAGGCGCGCTTCCAGCCCGTGTTCGTCGAGGACGTGGCGCGTGCCGTGGTGGTGAGTCTTGAGGAAGCGCGCACCGCCGACCAAAGCTATGAACTGTGCGGCCCCGGGATCTACACCTTGCAGGAGTTGGTCGAGTACGTCTGCCGCGTGCTCGGACTTGAGCGGCCGGTCATCCCGCTCAACGATCCGCTTTCCTACCTGCAGGCCTGGATTATGGAGTGGCTGCCCGTGAAGTTGATGACGCGGGACAATTATTATTCGATGAAAGTGGACAGCGTTTGCGCCTGCCCGTTTCCGGACGTGTTCGGTTTCGAGCCGACACCGCTCGACGCGGTGGTACCACTTTATCTCGCCGAGAATACCCCGAGGGCGCGGTACCGGCGGTTCCGTTTCCGCGCCCGCCGCTGATTTTCTAACCGCGCGTTTCCAAAACGCGCGTCTGTCAGGAGCTGTTCGATGTCCAATCCCAGCCTGGTAATCGGCAACAAGGCCTATTCCTCCTGGTCGCTTCGTCCGTGGCTGTTGATGAAGCACGCCGGAATTGCCTTCGACGAAGTTCGCGTTCCGCTGTATCGCAAGGACAGCAAGGAGACAATCCTGCGTTACTCGCCTGCCGGCCGCGTGCCCGTGCTGGTGGACGGCAGCCTGACGGTGTGGGACTCGCTGGCGATCTGCGAATATCTCGCGGAAAAGCATCCGGAGAAGAAGCTCTGGCCGGCCGACACCCGGGCACGGGCCAATGCGCGCTCGATCAGCGCCGAAATGCATTCCGGATTCGTCAACCTGCGCAGCCAGATGGCGATGAACGTGCGGCGCCAGATGCCGGGGCGCGGCAGAACCCCCGAGGTGCTGGCGGAAATTTCGCGCATTCAGGCGATGTGGAACGACTGCCGCGCACGCTTCGGCGCCTACGGACCGTTTCTCTACGGCGAGTTTTCGGTGGCCGACGCCATGTATGCGCCGATCGTGTCGCGCTTTCACACTTACGAAGTGGAACTGGAAGGCGGCGCGCGCGAGTATGCCGGGTTCGTGTACGCGCTTGCGGCAATACGGGAATGGATAGCCGGGGCAAACGCGGAGACCGAGGTCATCTCCGAATACGAACCATGAAGATCTACGCCGTCGGTGGTGCGGTGAGGGACCGCCTGCTCGGGCGCGAGGTGGCGGACCAGGATTACGTCGTGGTCGGCGCCACCCCCGAAGAGATGGAGCGGCTGGGCTACCGGCCGGTGGGCAAGGATTTCCCGGTATTCCTGCATCCGCAGACCCACGAGGAATACGCGCTGGCCCGAACCGAAAGGAAGATCGCGCGCGGCTATAAGGGCTTCGATGTGTACGCTGCGCCGGAGGTGACACTGGAGCAGGATCTGGCGCGCCGCGACCTCACCATCAACGCGATCGCCCGGGACCAACACGGCAACATCATCGATCCCTTTCACGGCGTGGCCGACCTCAGGGCCGGAATACTGCGCCACGTCAGTCCGGCCTTCGCCGAGGACCCGGTACGGGTGCTGCGGGCGGCGCGTTTTGCCGCCCGCTTCGGATTTACCGTCGCCCCCGAGACGCTGGAACTGATGCGGGGGATGGTCCGCAACGGCGAGGTGGATCACCTGGTTGCGGAACGCGCCTGGCAGGAGCTTTCCCGCGGATTGATGGAAGCCGCGCCCTCGCGCATGTTCCTGACGTTGCGCGATTGCGGGGCGCTGGCGCGAGTCCTTCCCGAAGTCGATGCGCTGTTCGGCGTGCCGCAACCGCCGGAGCATCACCCGGAAGTGGACACCGGACTGCACATCATGCTGGTGGTGGATTACGCCGCCACGCGGAACTTATCGCTGCCAGTGCGTTTTTCGGCGCTCACCCACGATCTGGGCAAGGGCGTGACTGCGAAGGCACTGTGGCCGAAGCACCATGGCCACGAGCATGAAAGCGTTGAACTGGTCGAGAAGCTTTGCCAGCGTCTGCGAGCGCCCAACGAATGCCGCGAACTGTCTGTATTAGTTGCGCGCTACCACGGCGACGCGCACCGTGCCGAAGAGTTGCGCCCGGGAACGATATTGAAGCTGCTTGCCGCGATCGACGTTTTCCGCAAACCGGAGCGATTCGGGGAATTTATCGACGCCTGCGCCTGCGACTTTCATGGCCGAACCGGCTATGAGCAGCGCGCGTATCCGCCCGCGGATATTCTGCGCTGCGCCGCCGCTGCCGCGCGCGCGGTGGACGCTGGCGCCATTGCCCTTGAAGTTGGAGACCCGGGCCGGATTCCCGCTGCAATCGAAGCCGCACGCCTGAAGGCCGTCACTGACGCGCTGGCGGCTGCGCGTCAACGCTGAACCGGTGCGAGTTCTTGTTGCGGGGTCATCAACCCCACCGGAGATTTACCTGACCACATCCAAACTGGCGAGCGCGCCCGCAGCTGCAATTGCGAATTTCATTCCCCTTCTTGCCGTATCCGCGGAAGAACACGATTCCCGCATGCAGGCACACTTCAAGGTGGCGGACAAGGACAACGATGGCAGCCTGACTCGGGACGAAGCCAAGGCCATGCCCAGAGTGGCGAAGAACTTCGATGCCATCGACGCCGACAAGAGCGGCACGGTCACCGAGAAAAAATTCACGACTTCATGATGGCGCACCGCGAGGAACGCAAGAAGAAGTGAACACGGCGACAGCAAAACGAAAAACGGACAGGTTCGCCTGTCCGTTTTCTATCTCATCATCCAGTAGATCAGGCTGGCCAGCAGCGACAGCATTACCGTCGAGCCTATGGGAAACGAATAGCGCTTCCCGTTTCGCTGGATATCGATGTCGCCAGGCAGACGCCCGAATCCGACTTTACGCAGCCACGGAGACAACGCGCCCAGCAACAACAGCGCAATGACCAGCGTCAGCAGCCATTTCAGCATGTCTTTCTCCGTTCGGCGTGGAAAACGCCAAATCCCACCGCGAAGACACGAAGAACACTCAGTTCAGTACCCCCTTGAGGGGTGCGAAGGATCACGAAGAAGTTACGCGAGGAAGACGTTTGAAGAGAGGCGGCAGTGGATTTTGAGCAAGCCGAATATTTCGGCGGAAAAGTATTCACAAATCCGAATAACAGCCGACCCGAGATATTCTTTCTCGCTCTTCTTTGACTTTCTTCGTGTCCTTCGTGCCTTCGTGGTGGGCAATTCGATTTTGCCCATTATACGGGCGCAATTCCTGCTTTCATTTAGAATTCGGCACACTTCCCCCCATCAGGAGAGCGCGTTGATCGATTTGTACACGTGGAGCACGCCAAACGGCCGCAAGGTTTCTATCATGCTCGAAGAACTCGAATTGCCCTATGCGGTGCACGCGATCAATATCGGCAAGGGCGATCAGTTCAAGCCGGACTTCGTGGCCGTCAGCCCGAACAGCAAGATACCGGCGATTCTGGACAGCGAGGGTCCGGAGGGCAAGCCCTATGCACTCTTCGAGTCGGGAGCGATCCTGCTCTATCTGGCGGAAAAGACCCGCCGTTTCCTGCCCACGCCAACGACCGGCCGTTTCGACACCATTCAGTGGCTGATGTTCCAGATGGGCGGAGTCGGACCAATGTTCGGGCAGACCCATCACTTCCTGCGCGCCGCGCCGGAACCGGTCCCTTATGCCATCGCGCGCTACAGCAAGGAAACTCGCAGGCTGTATGCAGTACTGGACCGGCGTCTGGCCGGCCGCCACTGGCTGGCAGAGGATTATTCCGTCGCCGATATCGCGACCTATCCATGGGTCGCACGTTTTGACTGGCACAAGGTCGACTTGGCCGATTTTCCGAACGTCAAACGCTGGTTCGACACAATTGGGGCGCGCCCAGCGGTGCAGCGCGGCATGAAGGTCCCGGCACCGCGCTGACATGACCCGGCCATGAATCCGTGAAAGACGGGATTCCGTCCAAGATAGGCAAATATCCGGTAGTCCGCGAGATCGGGCGCGGCGCGACCAGCCGCGTTTATCTTGGCCGTGATCCGTTTGCCGACCGCAATGTTGCCATCAAGCTGGTGAACCACGAGGCAGGCGCGGAAACGGATTTGCGGCGGCGCTTCCGCAAGGTTTTCATGAACGAGGCCTCCCTGGTCGGCAAACTGATCCATCCGCACATCATGGCCATTTACGATGCCGATGTTGCGGACGCTTACAACTATATCGTCATGGAGTACGTGGATGGTCCGACCCTGGAGCAGTACTGCGACGTGTCCAGCCTGCTGCCGGTGGAGCGGGTGGTGGAAATCGCGTTCAAGTGCAGCCTGGCTTTGGAATTCGCGCACCGGCGCGGCGTGATACACCGCGATATCAAGCCAGCGAACATCCTCATCAGCGCGCAGGGAGACATCAAGATCAGCGACTTCGGCGTGGCACTGCAGGCGGAAGCGGAGCACACTCACCTCCAGGGCGTCGGATCACCGTCGTACATGTCTCCCGAGCAGGTGCAGGACAAGGACTTGTCGCACCAGACCGACATCTATTCGCTGGGCGTGGTGATGTATCAGTTGCTGACCGGCAAACTGCCGTTCATCGCCGCCAACAAGGCGAGCCTGCTCTACCAGATCATTAACATCGAACCGCTGCCGCCTTCCACGCATCGCACCGATATCTCACCCGACCTCGACCGCGTGGTCATGCGCGCGCTCAACAAGGACGTAAAAAACCGTTACCAGACCTGGGGTGATTACAGCCGCGACCTTACCCAGACTTATCGTCACCTGGAATTGCCGCCGGAGTCGACTCCCGACACCGAGAAGTTTAACGCCATCAAGGCGCTGCCCTTCTTCCGCGACTTCCGCGATGTGGAAATCTGGGAGACGGTGCGCATTGCCTCCTTCCGCCGCGTCCAGCCCGGCAAGACCGTGATTCGCGAGGGCGATGTCGGCGAAAGTTTTTATATCATCGCGTCCGGCGAAGCGCGCGTAGTCAAGGCAGGTAATTTGCTCGATACGTTGCGCGCCGGCGATTGCTTCGGCGAAATCCTCTACTTCGAGGAAACGCGCGCACGCCGGATCACCACCATCTCCTCTACCACGCCTCTCGCCCTGATCGAGATCAAGGCCGCGGCGTTGCAAAAAGCCACCGACGCCTGCCAGAAACAGTTCAATCAGGCCTTTCTGCGCATCCTCATCGACCGGCTGACCTGGGCGAACAGCCGGCTCTCGGCAAGGAGTTAGCCCTGCGGAATGCGTTTTCTTGCATCGAGTTTTCTGATGGCGGTCGCCAGGATCGGCGACAACACGCTGCGCAGCAGTTTGTTGCGGCGCTGTTCATCCTGGTCGGCCTGCTCACGCTGTGCAGCACGTCGGTTTCGGTATGGCGCTGACGCAAAATCCCGTGGATAGCCGGCGTTGCCTGGACTGTGGCCGGGTGTTCCATTGCGGTCTCGCGGATGACGCGCCGTGCTGGTGCGCAACCGAGTTTCCGGCACTGATGCCGCTGACGGAAACCGCGGCCGGCTGCTTCTGCCGGGAATGCCTGGGAAAGCGGATCGATGTGCGGCAGGAGGCCGCGCGCAAACTCCTTATTTGATCAGCAGAACCGGCATGTCGGCGAGATGGATGACCTTGGCGGTCACCGAGCCGAGCAGCGCACCGGCAAAACTGCCGCGCCCACGCGTTCCGATCACGATCTGCCAGCACTGCTTCTCTTTGGCGTAAGTCACGATGGTGCCAGCCAGATCGCCCACGCCGATGTGGTGCTGGTAGGAAACGCCGGCCTGATCCAGCAGCGCGCGGGCATCCTTCAGCGCCGCCACGCCTTCGTCACGGTAGAAGTCGTTCAGTTGCTGCTGGCTGATGAACATTTTAACCGCGCCGGAGGCGACCGGAAGCTGTACGTTGAGCAGGTGCACCTCGATCGGGTCGCGGAATTGCTCTTTCATTGCGATGAGCTGGCGCACCGCGTGCAACGAGTTTTCCGAGCCGTCTACCGGCAACAAAATCTTCAATTTCCCTCTCTCATTCGGGATTGCGGCGGCGCAGGGCGGTCCTGTTCGGCGAGGTCCACCACGCCTTCAGGCCGTGCGGGGACGGGGACGGCCCGCAGCGACAGCAACTTGCCGACCGCCACCACCAGAGCCGCGCCCCCCACCGGCGCCACCCAATTCAGCCACGCGGCCTGTGCCGACACCCACTCTTTCACGACAGGGTCGTGCACCGCCATCGACAGCCCCACCCACCCCAGCAAAGCGCCGCCGAGTACGATTATGAACGGGAAGCGATCCATCAGGCGCAGGATCAACTGGCTCGCCCATACCATCAGCGGAATGCTCAACGCCAGGCCGAAGATCAGCAGAAACAGACTGTCGCGCGCCGCGGCCGCCACCGCGATCACGTTGTCCAGGCTCATCACGAAGTCGGCAATGATGATGGTACGAATTGCGCCGAGCAGGTTTCCGGCAGCCTTGATCGCGTGCCCCTCGCCGTCGTCCTGGGGCTGGACCAGCTTGACCCCGATCCAGAGCAGCAAGGCCGCCCCGATAATCTTCAGATAAGGAATGGCCAGCAGGCTCACCGCAAAGAATGTGAGCGTCACCCGCAGGATGATGGCGCCGGACACGCCCCAGAAGATGCCAAGCCTGCGCTGGCGCGGAGGAAGATTGCGGCAGGCCAGCGCGATCACCACCGCGTTGTCGCCGGAAAGCAGGATGTCGATCAGGATGATCTGCAGAACGGCGATCCAGAACTGCGGACTGGTCAGATCCATGGAGGGTTCGAGTGGATTCGTTGCAAAAAATTCGAGTTTTCAGCGCAATACCGACTTGAGCAGCTTGCCCATCTCGGCGGGATTGCGGGTCACCTTGATCCCGCATTCTTCCATGACCGCAAGTTTCTCTGCCGCCGTGCCCTTGCCACCCGAAATGATCGCGCCGGCATGACCCATGCGCTTGCCGGGAGGCGCGGTCACACCGGCTATGAAACCGACGATCGGTTTCTTCATGTTGTCCCTGGCCCACAGCGCCGCGGTTTCCTCGTCCGTGCCGCCGATCTCGCCGATCATCACCACCGCTTCGGTGGCCGGATCGTCGTTGAATAGCTTGAGCACATCGAGATGCTTGAGCCCGTTGACCGGATCGCCGCCGATCCCGACCGCGGTAGATTGGCCCAGTCCCAGTTCCGTCAACTGCCCCACCGCTTCGTAGGTGAGCGTGCCGGAACGCGACACCACGCCGACCGGTCCCTTGCGATGAATATGTCCGGGCATGATGCCGATCTTGATTTCTTCCGGCGTGATCACTCCCGGGCAGTTCGGCCCGACCAGGACGGTCCTGCGTTTCTGCTTGCGCATGCGATCGCGCACTTCGATCATGTCGCGCACCGGGATACCCTCGGTGATGCAGATCACCAGGTCGAGATCGGCCTCGACCGCTTCCCAGATCGCCGCCGCCGCGCCCGGCGGCGGCACGTAAATGACTGATGCGTTGGTCCCGGTCTGCCGTTTCGCCTCGCGTACCGAAGCGAAAATCGGAATGCCTTCAAAATCCTGTCCGGCCTTGTTCGGGTTGACCCCAGCCACAAAGCAGTGCTTTCCATTCGCGTATTCGCGGCAGGCGCGGGTGTGAAACTGTCCGGTCTTGCCGGTGATGCCCTGGGTGAGAACTCTGGTGTTCTTGTCGATCAGGATTGCCACGATCAGTTTTTGCCCCTGGCCGACGCGACCGCCTTTTGTGCGGCTTCGGCCATGTTGTCAGCGGATATGATCGGCAAACCGGAATCCGCCAGGATCTTTCTTCCCAGGTCCTCGTTGGTACCCTTCATGCGCACCACCAGCGGCACCCCGAGTTTCACTTGACGAGCCGCCTCGACCACCCCGGTGGCGATCACGTCGCATTTCATGATGCCGCCGAAAATGTTGACCAGAATGGCCTTGAGGTTGGGGTTGCGCAGCATCAGCTTGAACGCTTCGGTCACTTTCTCCGTGGTGGCGCCGCCGCCGACGTCGAGGAAGTTGGCCGGCTCGCCGCCGAACAACTTGATGCTGTCCATGGTGGCCATCGCCAGGCCGGCGCCGTTCACCAGGCAGCCGATGTTGCCGTCGAGCGAAATATAGGAGAGCCCGTGCCGGGACGCTTCGACTTCGGCGGGGTCTTCCTCGTCGAGGTCGCGCATGGCGACAATGTCCTCGTGCCGGTAGAGCGCGTTGTCGTCGAAGTTCATCTTGGCGTCGAGCGCGACCACGTCGCCGCCACCGGTCAGGATCATGGGGTTGATTTCGGCGAGCGAGGCGTCGGTATCCCAGAACGCCCGATACAGGTTTTTCAGCACTGCGCGCGCCTTGGCGATGCTGGCGGCAGGAATGCCGATCCTGCGGGCCAGATCATCGGCCTCGGCATCGAGCAGGCCCCGCCCCGGATCGACGAACACCTTGTGGATCTTCTCAGGCGCGTGCACGGCGACTTCCTCGATGTCCATGCCGCCTTCCGAGGACGCCATCACGCACACCGTCTGCGTGCCGCGGTCCACCACCATACCGATGTAAAGTTCCCTGCTGATGTCCGCGCCTTCCTCGATCAGCAGCCGCCGCACCTTCTGGCCCTGCGGTCCGGTTTGATGGGTTACGAGTTGCATGCCGAATATTTTTCCGGCCCAGTCGCGAACTTCGTCGACGGATTTTGCCACTTTCACGCCACCGCCCTTGCCGCGACCGCCGGCGTGGATCTGCGCCTTGACCACCCATACCTTGCCGCCGAGATTTTTCGCCGCGCTCACCGCTTCCTCTACGCTGAAGCAGGGCGTGCCGCGGGGCGTAGGGACACCGTACTTCCTGAGGATTTCTTTCGCTTGGTATTCGTGGATTTTCATCGGCGGCCTTTGCCTGAATCGGACCCGCGGCGGGCTGGCACGCCGGATTCCCGCGTGCATGTGGCGCACGCCGGAAAAAAACCAAGGGATCGCCAGCTGGAAGGTCGCAGAACAAGCCGACCCGCGGGAAAGCGCGGGAAGTATACCGCAAAGGTGCGCGCCGCCGCCGCGCGGCAACGGTCGAAAACGGGTCGCAAGCCCCGCCACCACGGACCCGATCAAGCGCAATTTGTGGTCGGTCGTGCGGCTGGAAAGAGCGGGACGGCATCCAAAAAATACTCGCCGAAAACCGCGGTAATAACTCCGCCACCGTGCGCTCGGGATGCGCCGGCGCAAATTATCAAGAATACCGGGAAAAAAACCGGGCCGGGACTAGTGTCTAGCGAGGCGCTTTGCGCGCCGCTTCGGCGGCATCGTAGG
The DNA here is from genome assembly GCA_031406075.1 of Betaproteobacteria bacterium. Taxonomy (GTDB): domain Bacteria; phylum Pseudomonadota; class Gammaproteobacteria; order Burkholderiales; family JACQAP01; genus JACQAP01. The sequence goes on along the minus strand of JANOGP010000085.1, from coordinate 34,335 downwards.
CGCGCTTGAGATTCTGGTATTCCTGTTGATGCCGTGCGCGCGCCTGGTCAAACTCGGCCTGAACCGCGCGCGAAGCCTGGGTTGCCTGTTCGGCGCGCACCTTGGCCTCCTCGTAGGCGCGCTGCGAATCTTCCATGTGTTTTTGCGCGGACTCCAGGTCCTTGTAAGCGGCCTGTTCCTTTTTTTCCGCGGTGCGCACCTTGCGCTCGACGACCGTCACCTGTTGGCGCGCGTACTGCGCACGCTGCTGCGCCTGCTCGATCGTCAATATGGGCGGGTCGGCCGTCTGCGCGAATGCCGAAACCGCGACGAGCATCAATGCGCCTGCTGGAAGAGATCTCAACATTTTTTCTCCGGCGCCCGCTGTTTCGGCGCTAATCAAGGAATGCAGGGCTATCTCTGGTGCCGGCAGCAGGAATCGAACCCGCGACCTTTTGATTACAAATCAACTGCTCTACCAACTGAGCTATGCCGGCTTGCGCCGCATTATAGGCCTGGCATCGCAGCCACGAAACCGCGCCCGCCCGCCCTATTTGATTACCTGCAGTCGCGGCCGGCGGCCCGCCGGCGGCCTGGGACGGTGGTCGTCCGGAGATCCGGTGTGGGTCTTCGGCGGCGCAACCACCGGGGCGGGCAGCGAAGGCGAAGTCTGGAACGCAAGGCCATGCCCCGTTTCCTTTGCAAAGATTCCCGCCACCGCGGCGATTGGCACCGAGATCTCGCGCGAGGTGCCGCCAAAACGCGCCGAGAACTGGATCAGGTCGTTGCCGATCTTCAGGTTGCGAGTGGCGTCGGCGCTCAAGTTGAGCACGATTTCCCCGTTCTTGACGTATTCGGTCGGGACCTTGGTGGTCTCGTCCACCTTGACTGCGATAAACGGAGTCAGGCCATTGTCGCAGCACCACTCGTAGATCGCGCGGATCAGGTAGGGGGTGGTCGCGGTTTCCTTCACTTGCGCATCACCTTTTCGGAAGCCGTGAGCGCCTCGATGAAAGCGGGGCGGCTGAACAGCCGTTCGGCGTACTTCATCAGGGGTGCGGCCTGCTTGGGCGGCTGGATACCGTAGAAATCCAGTCGCCACAGCAGCGGCGCGATCGCCACATCGAGCATCGAGAATTCTTCGCCCAGCATGTACTTCTGCTTGACGAACACCGGCGCGATCTGCGTGAGGTTGTCGCGGATGATCTGGCGCGCCTTTTCGGCCTGTTTCTGGGTGCCACCCTCGATCGCATCGACGTTGGAGAACAGCTCGTTCTCGAACCGGAACAGAAACAGCCGTGCCCGCGCCCGCATCACCGGATCGGCCGGCATCAGTTGCGGATGCGGAAAGCGGTCATCGATGTATTCATTGATGATGTTCGACTCGTACAGGATCAGGTCGCGTTCCACCAACACCGGGGTGCGGTTGTACGGATTCATCACCGCCAGGTCCTCCGGCTTGTTGTAGAGGTCCACGTCGATGATCTGGAAATCCATCCCCTTTTCGTAGAGGACGATTCGGCAGCGTTGGCTGAATGGGCAGGTGGTGCCCGAATAAAGGGTCATCATGGGCCGTTACCTAGTTGTTGTTGGTCCGTGCACGTCTTTCCAATACTCGGTCTTGAGCAGCCAACTGAGCACAAGCAGAAGCGACAGGAGGAAGAGGACGACGATGCCGATCTGGACGCGCCGGGTCTTGGCCGGTTCGCCCATGTAGGAAAGGTAGTTCACCAGATCGCGCGCGAGCTTGTCGTACTCCAGCGGCTGCAGGGTACCGGGCGATTCCAGCACGAGCTTCATGTGCTCGACCTCGTGCCCGCCGCGGTCCTCGGTCTCCGATTTCAGGACCTGGGTTCCCTGCAGCTGCCACAGCACGTGCGGCATGCCGACATTCGGAAACGCCAGGTTGTTCCAGCCGGTCTCGCGCGCCGGGTCGCGATAGAAGCTGCGCATGTAGGTGTATAGCCAGTCCACCCCGCGCGCGCGCGCGATCACGGAAAGATCCGGCGGCGCCACACCGAACCATTCCTGCTGATCTTTTTTGCCTGCTGCGATGCGCATCGCGTCACCGACCTTGTCGCCCGTGAACAGCAGGTTGTCTTTGATCTGCTGCTCCGTTAGCCCGAGGTCCATGAGGCGGTTGTAGCGCATCGCGGTCGCGGAGTGGCAGTTCAGGCAATAGTTGACGAAAACCTTTGCTCCGCGCTGGATCGAGAGCACGTCGCCGGAATCGATGTTGGCGCGATCGAGACGGATGTCACCGCCGGCGGCAAGGACCGCGGCAGGCGCGAACAGCAACACGAGAAAGAATCTTCTCACGGTGTCACCCGCTCAGGCTCCGGCCTGGTCCTGTCGATCCTCGTATACCAGGGCATCAGCAGGAAGAACAGGAAGTAAATGATCGTGAAAATGCGCGCCACCACCGTCGCGCGTTCAGCAACGCCCAACCAGGCGCCGAACTGGCCCCACACGTTGGTCGGTACAGTGCCGAGATAGCCCAACACCACGAAGGAGATTACGAACAGTGCGAGTGCGGTTTTGTAGACTGCCCCGCGGTAACGGATCGATTTGACCACGCCGCGATCCAGCCACGGCAGGAAGAAAAAGATCAGCACCGCGAGCCCCATTGCCAGCACGCCTGGAAACTGCGAGCCGAACAACGGCGGCACCGCGCGCAGGATCGAATAGAACGGAGTGAAGTACCACACCGGGGCGATGTGTTCCGGGGTCTTGAGCGGATCCGCGGGCACGAAATTGTTGTGCTCGAGGAAGTAGCCGCCCATCTCCGGCGCAAAGAATACGATGACGCTGAACACCATCAGGAAAACCACCACGCCAAAGATGTCCTTCACCACGTAATAGGGAAAGAAGGGAATACCGTCGAGCGGAATGCCGGTCTTCGGATCCTTCTTTTTCTTGATCTCGATGCCGTCCGGATTGTTCGAGCCGACTTCGTGCAGCGCCACCAGGTGCGCCGCGACCAGGCCCAACAGCACCAGCGGAACCGCGATGACGTGGAAGGCGAAGAAACGGTTCAGCGTCGCGTCGGAAATCACGTAGTCGCCACGGATCCACAACGCCAGGTCCGGACCGACGAAGGGGATGGCCGCGAACAGATTGACGATCACCTGCGCGCCCCAGTAGGACATCTGGCCCCAGGGCAACAAATAACCGAAGAAGGCCTCCGCCATCAGGCACAGGTAGATCAGCACGCCCAGAAGCCACAGCAACTCGCGCGGCTTGCGGTAGGAGCCGTAGATCAGGCCGCGAAACATGTGCAGATATACCACTACGAAGAACAACGATGAGCCGGTGGAATGCATGTAGCGTATCGCCCATCCCCAGTCGACGTCGCGCATGATGTACTCGACCGATGCAAAGGCCTGCGCGGCATCGGGCTTGTAGTGCATGGTGAGGAAAATGCCGGTGACGATCTGCATCACCAGCACCAGCATCGCCAACGAGCCGAAGTAGTACCAGAAGTTGAAGTTCTTCGGCGCGTAATACTCGGAAAGGTGCGTCTTCCAGGTCGCCGTCAGCGGAAAGCGCGCGTCGATCCAGTGGAGCAACGCCATCATCTTGCCCATCGCGTCATGCCCCTTTGCTGTCTTCACCGATGAGCAGACGCGTGTCGCTCAGGTAGGTATACGGAGGAACCTTTAGATTCGTGGGGGCCGGCACGCCCTTGTAGACGCGTCCGGCGAGGTCGAACTTGGAGCCGTGACAGGGGCAGAAGAATCCGCCGAGCCAAGCCTCGCCGAGACCGCTTTCGGCTCCGGGAGCGAGCTTCTGCGACGGCGAACAGCCCAAGTGAGTGCAGATGCCCACAAGCACCAGATATTCGGGTTTGATCGAACGGGCTTCATTCTTCGCGTAACTCGGCTGCATCGGCATGGAGGACTTGGGATCAGCCACCATCCCGTCAAGCCTGGGCAGGCTGTCGATCATCTCGCTGGTGCGGTGGACGATCCACACCGGCTGGCCGCGCCATTCGACCGTTACCATCATTCCCGGCTCGACCCTGGACAGGTCCACTTCGACCGGTGCGCCGGCAGCCCGCGCCCGCGCGCTCGGGTTCATGCTCGCGACGAAGGGCACGGCGGCAGCGACACCCGCCACGCCACCGACTACGCTGGTGGCGACTAAAAGAAAGCGCCGCTTGCCGCGATTGATGTTGCTGTCAGCCATGTTCCGGTCGGTCAGGATTCAAAAAGGGTTGCATTTTACCGTAGGAGCCTGGGCAAATTACACCCCACGATGCTTAAGTCAATGTAAATTATCGTGAAATCGCCCCCTGGAACTCTGGTCAGAATTTGCTGCTAGTCCTCCGGACCATCGGACCGCGCGAGTTTGTTTGCGCGCGCCGGCCTGCCTCCGGCTGGTACCATCTGCGCCTCGCGCTCAGTGGCAGTCGATGACGACGCAAATGGGTGGCAATCGGCGTCGAGGACGATGATGAAAGTCAGGGTGAAATGGATCGAGAACGTCGCATTCCTGGGTGAGACCGAGAGCGGCCATGCGCTGGTGATGGATGGCGCGCCGGAGGGCGGCGGCCGCAACCTCGGGCCGCGGCCGATGGAAACAGTGCTGGCAGGAACCGGTGGTTGTACTGCTTATGACGTGGTCACAATCCTGAAGAAGGCACGCCAGGACATCAGCGACTGCGTTCTTGAGGTCGACGCCGAGCGCGCTCCCGCGGATCCAAAGGTTTTCACGCGCATCCACTTTCACTTCGTGATCAGCGGGCGCAACGTCAGGCGCGAACATGTCGAGCGCGCCATTCGCCTCTCAGCAGAAAAATATTGCTCGGCCTCGATCATGCTCGGCAAGACTGCCGAGGTCACCCACGATTTCGAGATCGTCGAAGTCTGAGGCCGGAGATCAAATCCGATAGGTCGACACCGTCATCAGGCGCGAGGAGATCCGCATAGCCTGCTTGACCGGCTCAGGCAACTCCGCGGCGCCGTGGGCGAGCGCCGAATTGGCATGGCGTGCCTCGTCTTCCTTCATTTGCGCGACGATGGCGCGGCTTTTTTCGTCCTGGACCGGCAACTGCTCGAGATGGCCGTCGAGATGGCCTTCAACCTGGCGCTCGGTTTCGGCCAGGAATCCCATGTTCCACTTGTCCCCGAGCAAACCCGAGAGCGCGCCGATGGCAAACGAGCCGGCGTAGAAAACCGGGTTAAGTACGCTCACTCGCCCGCCCAGTTCGTCAATGCGTTGCGCGGTCCAGGCCAGATGCTCAGTCTCTTCGGTCGCGGCGCGTTCAAGGATTCCCCTGGCGGCATCGTCGCGCGCGGTCAGCGCCTGTCCCTGATACAGCGCCTGCGCGCATACCTCGCCGCTGTGGTTCACCCGCATCAACGCCGCGGCATGGCGTTTTTCGGCCGCGCTCAGATCTACGTTGGGCAGATCCTCTCCGGGAACCGGCCGCAGAGAAACGGCGGGCCCCCACAAGGTGCGCAACGCACGGTCGAACCCGATGATCAGCCGGTCGATGTCTAGTATCACGAGCCGCTCATTTCTTACGCATGAAGAACAGGAACAATCCGCCGGTTTCGGTCGAGGACAGCAACTGGTTTCCGGTCTGTTTCGAGAACGCCTGGAAATCGCGAACCGAACCCGGGTCGGTGGCGAGAACCTTGAGCACCTGGCCTGAGCTCATGTCGTTAAGCGATTTCTTGGTGCGCAGGATCGGTAGCGGGCAGTTGAGCCCGCGCGCGTCGAGTTCGCGATCGAAGTGAATATCGGTTTCCATTTCCGGTCCCTGCATTTTCGTTTCTGCCGTTCAGTCCGGTGCGGCAATCGGCATGCCATTGCCGACCCATGCATTCACGCCGCCGGCCAGGTCATAGACTTCCTGCCATCCCCTGCCGCTCAAAAAAGCGCTTGCCTGCGCGGAACGCGCCCCCGACTGGCGGTAGAACACTACTGCTCGCGCGGCCGATCTCCTCGAACCGGGCGGGAGGTGCAACACGATGCGCAACTTGCCGGGAATGACACCGCGGCTGACGTCCTGGTCCGTGCGCACGTCCACCAGCACGACATCGCCGTGCCGTTTCAAGCCCTGCAAGCGCAGTGGGTCACTGGCCGCAAAGTTGCTCATTCGGCGAAACGGCGGGAACGCCCGGAATGATACCGCTTTGCCGCAATCCTCAGAAGATGCTGATGTTGCGGTCAAGCAGCAATTTTGACAGACGCGTATTCGCCGCTTCCAGCCGTCCCACCAGGAGTTCAAGGAAGGCCGCATTGAAGGCGTGCTTGCAGCTCTCCGTTGCCTGTGCCAGCGAGTCGGCGCCGATCTCGATGAGGGTGATGTCGTTGACCGAAATAACGCTCGCAGTGCGCTGGAACAGGCGCTTGCCGAGGTAGGCCATTTCCCCGAAACACTCGCCCGTGCGCAGGATGTTGAGCAGTTTGCCCTGCTTTGTGACCTTAACCTCGCCCGCGGCGATTACATAGAACGCGGTGCCGACATCGCCCTCCTTGATCACCGAACTGTTGGGGGAATAGCGTGCCCAGTTGGAGATCCGCAACACCTGCCACAGATCGACGTCGGAAAAAGTCTTGAAAAATTCCAGGCGGCGCAGCGTATTGAATTTTTCCGCCTCTGGAACGACTTCCTCCGGTTTCTGAAGGTTGTTGAAGGTGTCGGCGAGTGCCTGGGCAAATTCTTCCCATGTCTGGAATCGCCTGGCGATCTCCTTCTCCAGCGCGCGCCGCACGATGGCGTCGACGGCGGCCGGAATCTCCGGGCGCAGCATGCTCGCCGGGGGCACATCGACGTGAATGATCTGATAGACCATGCTGTAGTTGTTGGTGGCCTTGAACGGCAGCGCCCCGGTGAGCATTTGGTACATCACCACGCCCAGCGAAAAAATGTCGGTCTGGTGATTGAGCGTCAATTCCTGAAGTTGCTCCGGCGACATGTACGCGGGGGAACCGATTCCGGACACCTGCGTGGTTTCCGCCGCGATCGTGAGCGCGGCGCCGAAGTCGGATATCTTGATGTCGGTTTCGCCGGTCAGGAGGACATTCGCCGGCTTGATGTCGCGGTGAATGATGCCGTGCCGATGAGCGTAATCGAGCGCCTTGCAGCACTTGAATATGACCTCGATCACGCGACCGACCGGCAGCAGCGATTCGGGCTCGGTAAAAGGCTCGAGGGTGCCGCCCTCGACATACTCCATTACCAGGTAACTGCCTTCGTCGTCGGCGACCGCATCGAAGATTGAAACGATATGCGGATGGGATAGCTTCCCCGCGAGCGATGCCTCGGTCAAAAACAGCTTGTGAAAGCGCTTGCCGTGGTCCTTGTCGCCGAGGGCGTCCGCGCGCACCAGCTTGATCGCGACCTGTCGATTGGCGAATGCGTCGTTGGCCAGGTAGACCTCGCTCGTCGCGCCTCTGCCGAGCTCCCTGATGATTTTGTATTTGCCGATCTTTTCCATGATCGCAGTATCGGAACCCCTCGCAGCCAACCGGGCATATGTCGATATGATAGGAAATTCAAAGCCATAAGGCGAGGTTTTTGGGTCAATTCAAGGCGATCACCCGCGCAGTATGCGATTGCGGAGGATTTGGAGAAGGCGCTCAAGCCGCCCCGGCAGGCACCCCAAAAACCGATGTCTCAGGGACGGCGCCGACCCTCCATGTCGATTGCCACCAGTTCCTTGAGTCGCGCCTCGACGCTGGATTTCTGATAGAAATCGCCGTCTCCGGCGTGCTGCGCGAGTTGCAGCTGTTCGATCGCAGCGGGAACGTTTCCGCGAAGCACATAGGCTTCGGCCTGCGCGCGGTGCAGCAGTAAGCGCTTTCCCAGCACGGTATATCCGCGCGATTGCAGCTCGTAAAGACGAGCGTCGGGAGTCCGGGTCTCCAGCCTGCCCGAAAGGAAATCCACCGCTTCCGCCGCGCGCGTCGCGTCGAGCAGGGCCGTGGCGTAACCGTAAACCAGGGCGCGGCGGCTGGGATGGGCACGCAGTCCATCGCGATAGGTCGCCAGCCCTTTCTCGAGTTCGCCGCTGCCAATGAGTGTTTGCGCGGTCAAAGCGTCGATCATGGGGCTTTTCGCCTTCAGGCCTTGCAAAAGCGCGGCCTCCTTTCTGGCACGCGGAAAATCGCCCGCGCGCAACAGCGCAACGACCAGGCCGTAGCGCATCCCCGCCTCGCTGGTAAATTTTCGGCCGGACAGCATGTCGTCGAAATTCGTTACCGCCACGCGCGCATTGCCCTCAATCGCAGACAGTCGCGCACGCACCAGATGAAATTCCAGGCTGTCGGGCACCTGCCTGAACGGAACGCCTTGAATGCGGCTCTGCACGTCAGCGATCCGCTCGAATGTAAGCGGATGCGTGCGCAGATAGGCCGGTGCGCCGGTTTCGTAAACGCGCGTGGCTTTCTGCAGGCGCTCGAAGAATACCGGCATCGCGTGCACATCGAAACCCGACTTTTCCATGATTTGTAAACCGATGCGGTCGGCTTCGCGTTCATGCTCGCGGGTGAAGTTGAGCGCCGACTGGATGGTGCCGGCCTGCGCCGCCGCGATTGCCGCCGCGGAAACCTCGGGATTTGAGCGCGCGGCGAGAATCGCCACAGCCAGCGCCGCCATCGACGCAAGTCCGGCGCGCTGCTGTGCCGCGACCATGCGGGCAAGGTGGCGCTGCGTGACGTGGGCGATTTCATGGGAGAGCACGCTGGCGAGTTCAGACTCGCTTTGCGCGCTGAGCAACAAGCCCGAATGCACACCGATAAATCCGCCCGGCAAGGCGAATGCGTTGACGGAGTTGTCGGCGATCCCGAAGAACTCGAACGGGCCAGCCGCATCCAGGCTGTTGCCAACCAGTCGGTAGCCAACGGCGTTCAGATAATCGGTAATTTCCGGATCGTCAATATAGACAGAACTGGCGCGGATCTGGCTCATGATGCCCTCGCCAAGTTTCCGCTCCTGGGCGGGTGACAGCGCGCCTTGCGAAATATCGCCGAGGTCGGGCAATTCGTCGGCAAGACCAAGCGAGGGTACGAGCAGGACGACCGCGATCACAGATCGGATTTTCATGGTGCTATGATAGCGCCACCTTTCATCAAGTTCCTTGGCCGCGTCACGACGGCGCACAAATCAACCGGATCTCAAGCTTGGGCGAGCTTACACATTTCGATTCCCGCGGTCAGGCACACATGGTCGACGTGGCGGAAAAGCAGGAAACGCGCAGGGTCGCGATTGCCGGGGGCAGGATCATCATGCGTGCCGAGACGCTGCGGATAATCGTTCAGGGCGATGCGGCAAAAGGTGATGTGCTCGGCGTGGCGCGGATCGCGGCGATTCAGGGTTCGAAGCGCACATCGGAGTTGATCCCGCTGTGCCACCCGATAGCGCTCACCAGGGTGAGCGTCGATTTTGAAGTCCATCGCGACGAGAACTCGGTGGAATGCATCGCGGTTGCCGAGACCGTCGGCCGCACGGGCGTGGAAATGGAGGCGCTCACTGCGGTCAGCATAGGATTGCTCACGGTCTACGACATGTGCAAGGCCGTCGATCGGGGCATGCGCATCGAAGGCGTCGGGCTGCGCGAAAAGCGCGGCGGTAAATCCGGGCACTGGGTTGCCGGGACCGACGGGGCGTGAATTTGCAAGAACCGGCGTGCGCCGGATCGGTCTCAGGATTGGAGCGCGGCCGCGGGGCGTTGAATCCAGGGTTGGTTGCCGTTCTGCTCTTCGGAAGTGCGTTTCTACCTTTGATGTTGCCGGCCCGGGCAGATGAGACGCCGAATGTCGCGGCCGGAAGGCAACTCGCTTTCGAGATCGCCAAAGGCAACTGCCTCGCGTGCCACATGTTTCCGGGGGACTCGAGGGCGAACACGCTGGCAAACATCGGCCCGCCTCTGCTGTCGATCCGCTCCAGATTTCCGGACCGCGCACAGCTGCGCAGTCGCCTCTGGGATCCGATGCAGACCAACCCGAACACGGTCATGCCTCCGTACGGCAAGCACAATATCCTGAGCAGAGACGAAATCGAACTGATCATCGATTACCTGTATACGCAGTGAAACACCCTATGGAGGACATGAGTATCCGAACAATGCGCAGATCTGCGCTGCGTGCCGTCGCGGCGGCGATGGCAGCGGCGATGCTGCGGCCGCTGCAATTGCTGGCCGGCGGGTGGAACAAGGCCGCGTTCGACGCCAGGGCAGTCGCCGACGCGCTCAGGGGAATAGGCGTCACCGCAACAGAAAGCGGCGACAAGATCGTTTTCAAGGCACCGGAAATCGCCGAGAACGGGGCCATCGTCCCGCTGGAGATCGCCAGCCACATACCGGGCACTCAGGCGATTTACATTTTGGTCGACAAGAATCCGCAGCCTCTTACCGCTGTATTTGAGTTTGCCGACGGCGCGGAAGCGTTCGTGGCCACCCGGATAAAGATGGCCGAATCATCCGGCGTACGCGTCGTGGCCAGGGCGGGCGGCAAGTTCTACGCCACGATGCGTGACGTCAAGGTCACGATCGGCGGGTGCGGCGCCTGATTGCCGGAACAGCAAAGGGAAACGCCAGATGGCCGATCCGATGAAAATTCGCGCGCAGCTGCAGGGAGACCTGGCGGACGTGAAGATACTGATATTCCATCCAATGGAGACCGGCCTGCGCAAGGACGGCGTCACTGGTCAGATCGTGCCCATGCATTTCATCCAGACACTTACCGCCATGCATAATGGCAGGACCGTGCTCGAGGCGCAGTGGAGCATGGCGGTATCCAAAAATCCGTTCCTGCACTTTCGCGTGCGCGGAGCGAAACCGGGCGACAAGATCATGGTGGGCTGGGTGGATAATCGGGGCGGCAAGGCGAGCATAGAGGCCACGCTAAACTGAGTCTGCCCGCTTGAACTCCGACCTGTTCGCGAACAGTATTTTTCTGGCGCTCAGCCTGCTGGCGTGCTCATGGATCGCGCCGGCTGTCGCCGGCCCGGATCGGGACCGCGCGTCCATGGTCGCGCTTTTCAAGGGCAAATTCGGCGGAATCGCGCTCGAAGAGTATGTCAACGGCGCAATGATGCTGAGCCCGGACGCCAAAGCGCAGTTCGACACCATCATGGAGTTTCCGCCCTTCCAGGGGGAGATCGACAAGGGCAGAACGCTGTGGGAAAAGCCGTTCGCGAATGGCAGTACTTTCTCCGGTTGCTTTCCCGACGGCGGCCGCAATGTCGCCGGAAAATTCCCTTATTTCGATGAGGCGTCCGGCAAGGTCGTCACCTTCGAGATGGCGATCAATCGCTGCCTGCGCGAGAACGGCGAACATGGATTCGATTATGGGGACAAGGAGGCAATGGGGTTGTTGACTGCGTATGCGCGCACGCTCTCGGACGGCATGCGAGTGAACGTCGTGGTGAACGGTCCCGCCGCACATCGGCGCTACCAGGCCGGACGCGCGTTCTATTTCCGCCGCATTGGCCAGCTCAATCTCGCCTGCGCATCGTGTCACGTAACGTACGCGGGCAACCATTTTCGCGACGAGATCATCTCGCCGGCGATCGGGCAGACAACGCACTTTCCGGTATTTCGCGCCGGTGACAACCTGCACACGCTGCACATGCGCTACCAGCGCTGCATGGAGGCGATGCGCGCGGTTCCGCTTCCCGCGGGCAGCGAAGAGTTCAACGACCTGGAGTACTTCCACTCCTATCTGAGCAACGGGCTGCCGATGCGCGCGTCGGTGTACCGCAAGTAAGCCGCGCGACGCCGCACCCGCCGGCGTCAGCGCGGCTGCTACCAATCGACGAAGCGTCCGTACTGCCAGAAATGTGGATGGCGCAGCTGCAGATTTCCGGCCATGGACTGGACCACGTCCACGTACCTGTACGCAAGTATCGCTGTCGTACACATTGCCAGCATGGCGACGCCGACCAGCGCCATTTTCTGCGAACGCCACGCGCCGGCGTTAAGTTGGGGTTCCGGCGCCATTGCCTGAGTCCGCCCCACCAGCCAGCCGGCGATCACGCCCAGCAGAATCTGGCTGTGCGGCATGGTTAGATTGCCGCTGAACAGCGAATCCACCAGACCCATCACCAGCGCCGCGCACAGACTCGCGGTCACCATATTCGCGTTTTCCCGTGTTTGCGTTCGCAGCGCCCTGACCGCGGAAAACAGCAACAGCACCCCAAGTGCGACGCCGGCGCCGCCGCCAATGAGCCCGTACTCGGAAAGGAATTGCAGAGGCGAATTGTGCGGATGTGCGTTCTTCACCAGCACCTGGTTCAGTCCCCACTGGCCCGGCCCGATGCCAAGCATTGGATGCTCTGCGAGCATTTTCAGCGAGATCGTCGCCATCTGCATCCTGTCCGTGTCGCTCTGGGAACCGAATTCGACGACTGCGCCTGTTCCGGGAACCAGGGTCGCGCCGGGTGTGGACGCAATGACCTGCGAGAAAAGCAGATAGATCACCGCCCCCGAGACCACCAGTATTGCCTGTAGCCGCAACCAGGCAATTCGCCCCCTTCGCGTCAAAGCAAGCAACGCGATCGTGCCCGCAAACGCGCCCACCCACACGGCGCGCGAACCGACCATCCATTGCAGCGCCCAGAAATTCGCCGCGATGATGTAGACGACGATTCGCCATGTTCGGGATATCCCCGGCAGCGCCGCGGCAAGCGGAATCAAAAGCAGGGCGTAGGCCTGATACTGATTGAAGAATCGCACGTTGGCGAAATCCAGAAACGGGCTGACCCATGAAAACTGCTTGCCTTCGAGCAGAAAGGAGCCCTGGGTGACCCAGAATTTGACGCTCACTAGAGCGGCGCCGGAGGCGATTGCCACGGCGAGTACGGATTCCACCTTTTCCTTGAGGACCCTCACGGCAGCGCTCACGAACAGGAACAGAATCACCAGTTGCGCGACTAGCGCGACTTCCAACGAGCCAAGATGAGGGGCGCCGGAGAGCGAGGCGCTCAAAGTGCCGCCAGCGATCATGACGGCTATCAACACCCTGGGCAGGATTCCCAGGGTAAGCCATGCGCCGGCCACCGCACCGCGGACGGCGGGCAGGCACAGCGACAGCACCGTCAGCGCAAGAACAACCAGTTGAAGCAAGCGTGCGTTGTCGTACATGCGCGCCGCGATCGCTGGATACCACACCGGCGCAATAATGAGGTACAGGCAAGTGGGCAGGATCGCGAGAGTCAGCGCCTTGCCGGGGTTGCTTTCTTGGATCATCACGAAGGACTCCGGTTGCGGTTCATCCGCGGATCGTCCCAGGAATGAAGTTGTGCCGTGCTAACTGGCGCAAATTGCCGACCCTGGTCGAATTCTCCGCAGTGCGCGGCTGGCACCGCAGGAAATGGCGAAGACCCGCTGCGGTTGAAACAGACTCATTCTAGCGGTGGCCTCATCGCAAAAAAAAGAGGGTGCCGAAGCACCCTCTTTCAAGTTTTTTGGAACCTCTGGACCGATTCCGAGAACTTATACGACTAGCTCGCGCTTTCTGCGTAGGTACCTTGCGCAGCCACAGCAGCGCGGCAGGAACCCGGCAAGTACTTGGAGATATCCGGGGTCTGGCTCGCTTGCGGACCGCAACTCCACGAAGCAACAGCGGAACCTACCACGGGGAGGGTGTAGCTGGTGGCAGTGGACGAAGGTTGCAGGATGATGTACTTGGCGTTCAAATCGGCGTTGATCGAACCGGTTGAGATCTGCACACGGATGTCGCCCATCTCATTGGTTTCAATCATCTGGACGTACTTGGTTATCGGGTGGGCACCCGCAATACGGGATTCGCAACCCCACTGACCGCCGGTGGTCGGCAGGACGGAAGCCGACTGGACGGTCTCGGTGATGCTGGTGCGACAGGCCGAAGCGGCCAGAATCGCCTCAGACATCTTGGCGCGGGCGGTGTAGTCCTGGTACGCCGGCAGCGCAACCGCCGCCAGAATACCGATGATCGCGACCACGATCATCAGTTCGATAAGGGTAAAACCCTTTTGTAAGGCCTTCATGGATCACTCCTTGATGGTTGATTAAAGAAACACACCTGGATTCCGTGTGTTCGATCTCACTAGCGCAATCCCCGTGCCAACCGGTCAGAAGCCTTTCCAGGAACCGTCCCGGGGGTCGCCGCAAAGCCTGAACATTCTTTATTAAACATAAACTTGTAATTATTCGTTAAAACCCTTCCTCACCCAAAAAATCTTGCTCTTCAGCAGCAGGATCAGCGCCTCCCGCAGTCGCCAACTTTGCGTTCACCAACGCTCAATCCGAGCACCGGGCAGTATCTGACGCAGTTTGTCACCGCGATACAAAACCAGGAACGGCTGATACGTCGACCCTGTCGATCTGTTCCGGATCGAGGAACTGCTCGGCATATTTCAGATACACCTTTTTCTGAACGAACACGTCAAACAAGTCCGGGTCGATGTGGCCATTGAGCTTGAACTTGCCCAGAATGTTCAGCGATTCGGTCAGCGTCTTTCCCTTCTTATAGGGGCGGTCTTTCGCGGTCAAAGCCTCGAAGATGTCCGCAATCCCCATCACCCTCGCCTGCACAGACATCTGCGCCCGGTTAAGCCCGCGAGGATAACCTTTGCCGTCCATACGCTCGTGGTGCCCGCCAGCATACTCCGGTACGTTTTTCAGATGCCTCGGCCATGGCAGCGATTCCAGCATCTTGATGGTCACTTCGATGTGGTGGTTGATGATCTGCCGTTCTTCCTGCGTCAGCGTGCCGGAGCGGATGGTCAGGTTCTTGACTTCATCGACAGTGAGGAAGTCAGCCTCGTTGCCATCGACATCGCGCCAGCGATAGGTTCTGGAAATCTCGCGCACGCGCTCCTGATCCTCTTCGCGCATCGCCTCCGAACCGAAATTGCAGAACCGCAGGAACTGGCGGTCCTCGTTTATTTGCCGCAGGCGTACCTTCAAATCGCGCTCGGCTCTCTCCCATTCGCCGTCGGGGTTGCCACGGGCAGCCAATTTGGCCCTGAGCACCGCGATCTCGGCATCGCGCTTGAGAACTTCAAAGCGAGTATCTATCATTCCGATGCGATCGAAAATGGTCTGCAGTTTGGTGGACTTGTCCACAACGTGTACCGGCGTGGTCACCTTGCCGCAGTCATGAAGGAGCCCGGCAATCTTCAATTCGTACCGGTCCTTGTCGGTCATGGCGAAGTCTGCGAGCGGGCCTTCGCTGGTATCGTTGACGGCTTCCGCAAGCAACATTGTCAGCATCGGTACGCGCTGGCAGTGTCCGCCGGTGTATGGCGACTTGTCGTCGATTGCGGCGTTGATCAGATTGATGAAGGATTCGAACAGGGATTCAAGCTGGTCGATGAGTTGGCGGTTGGTGAGCGCCACCGCGGCCTGCGAAGCCAGCGACTCGGCGAGGTGCTGGTCGGCCTGCGAGAACGGCACAATTTTCCCTGTTACGCGATCCTTGGCATTGATCAACTGCAGCACGCCGATGATTTCGTCTTCGTGGTTTTTCATCGGCACGGTGAGAAACGATTTCGAGCGATAGCCGGTCTTCTTGTCGAAACTCTTGGTGCCGGTAAAGTCGAAGCCTTCGGCGGCATAGGCGTCGGCGATATTGACGGTTTCATCGCGCAACACCGAATACGCCACGACCATGGAATTGTTGGGGCGACCGTTGTCGTCGAAAAGCCGGACCGGGTAGAACGGGACTTCCACGCCTGTGGTCCCACCCATCGCGATGCTCAGTGAATCGGTAAGAAGTATTTCGAAGTGAACGAGCTTTTTGTCCGCGTCGACACGGTAGAGGGTACCGCCGTCGGCATTGGTGATTTTCTTGGCCGCGACCAGAATCGCCTCAAGAAGTCTGTTGGTATCCTTCTGCCTTGAAAGAGAAATCCCGACGCCGTTTAGTTCTTCCAGGCGCCGGAAGAGTTCGGCCGAGGTCGGTTCGCTCATGGAAGTGTGATTCCGCGCAATGATTTCCCGCTTCGGCCGCATTCGCCTACTTGATGCAGACTGCGCGGACCTGATGCATGTCGGTGATGCCCTGAAGGACCTTCTCGATGCCGTCCTGCTTCAGCGTCCTCATGCCTTCGGAAAGCGCCGAACCGACGATTTCCGCTACCCGCGAGTGCTCCTGGATGTGCTTCTTGATCGTATCCGAGCCTACCAGCAGCTCATGCAGGCCTGCCCGCCCCTTGTAACCGGTGCCGCCGCAGACATCGCACCCCACGGGGGTGTAAAGCCTGAACTGACCCTTCTCGTTCGCAAACTGCTTGGCCCAATCGCGGTAGATCCCTTCGTACGCGGCTTTAGGGTCGCGTTTCCATAGCTCGGTGTGCTTCAGATCGATGCAGAATTCCTCGAGAATTGCCTTGAGTTCTTCCTGTGTAGCCACGTGGGGCGTCTTGCACTTGGAGCACAGCCGCTTGGCCAGGCGTTGCGCCAGTACCCCGAGCAACGCGTCGGCAAAATTGAACGGGTCCATTCCCATGTCAAGCAGGCGGACGATCGACTCGGGCGCGCTGTTGGTGTGCAACGTGGCGAACACCAGGTGGCCGGTGAGCGAAGCCTCGATGCCGGTCGAGGTCGTCTCCTTATCGCGCATTTCGCCCACCATTATGATGTCTGGATCGGCACGCAGGAACGCCCTCATCGCGACCGCGAAAGTCAGCCCGGCCTTGACGTTCATCTGCACCTGGCGCAGGCCCTTCTGGGTAATTTCCACCGGGTCTTCGGCGGTCCAGATTTTGGTCCCCGGCGTGTTCAGATAGCCGAGCACCGAATGCAGCGTGGTGGTCTTGCCGGAACCGGTAGGGCCACACACGAAGAACAGGCCGTAGGGTTTGCTGACAACGCCCTTTAACGTGTCGAGGTTGCGCTCCGACAGTCCCAGTTTGTCAAGAGGGATCGGCTCGCCCGCGGACAGAATGCGCATCACGATGTCCTCGACACCGCCGGCCGAAGGAATTGTCGCCACCCGCAGCTCGATGTCGAGCGGGCCGAATTTTCTGAACTTGATCTTGCCGTCCTGGGGCTTGCGTTTCTCCGAGATGTCCAGATCGCACATGATCTTCAGGCGCGCGACGATGGCATTGCGGTAGCTCGCCGGGACCGATATATACGGTTGCAGCGTGCCGTCCTTGCGGAAGCGGACCTCGGTCTTGCCCTTTCCCGGATACGGTTCGATGTGAATGTCGGAAGCCCCCTGGTGATAGGCGTCCACGATGATCTTGTTCACCAGTTTCACCAGTTCGTTGTCCTGCGCCAGGGATGCGTCGTCGCTTGAGATTCCGGCTCCACCCTCATCGTCGCCCTGGTCGTCCATGGTGGACAACAGTTCGCTGATGTTCGAGGCGTCACCCCCGGCTTCCGCGCCAAAGAACTGATCCAATGTGGAGCTGAATTCGCGCCGGGTGCAGACTTTGAAAACCACTTTGTGCTTGGGAAAAATGTTGCCCACAACTTTTGAGGCGCGCACCTTCTCCGGGTCGGTGGTAAGCACGATCAAGCCTTCCTTCACGTCTTCGATCGGCACCCAGGAGCTGCTTTCGACGAAATCGCGCTTCAGGTTCTTGAGCAGGTCCATGGGTTTGACCCTGTCGGGCTTGAACGACTCGTAGGGCACGCGGAAAAACTGGGACAGCGCTTCGCCGATCGCCGGCGACTTGACCTGGAACTCGTCGATCAGGATATCCTCGATGTCCAGGTTCTTGCGCCTGGCGGAACGGGTCGCAAGTTCCATTTCTTCTGCGGAAAGCACGGCGTTCGTCACCAGATAGTCGTATTTCCCGCGCAGCATCGCCGTGGGGCGGCTACGTTGCTTCAACGCAATGGCAAGGGTTTCGCCGAGATGCGCCGCGCCTTCATCCGCGACCGCGGAAAAGGGCTGGCCGCTTTTGGTGTTGATGACCTGCACTACGCCGATCAACTCACCGCCGGGGCCATCCGTTACCGGCACCACCAGCATCTGCTTGGTGCGGTATCCGGTGCGACGGTCCACTTCCTTGAGGAACTTCAGCTGTGCGTTGTGACCGCGCAGCTCGTTGTCGTCATAGACATCGCGGATGTTGATAAGCTTCTTCGTCAACCCGACGAAACCGGCGATGCTCTGTTCGTTGATCGGCAGCTTCAGATCTTTGAAGGAAGACAAGCCGGTCTTGACCTTGGAGATGATCGACGTCCTGTCCTCGGAAACCACGTAGATGGTGAGCCGATCGGCCTCGAACAGCGCGCAGATATCCTGGGAAAGCTCCAGCATGATCTCATCGATGACGCTGGTCGCATGGATCTTGTTCGTGACGGCCTGGAGCCTCTTCTGGAACTCCAGTTTATGGCTCATTTCCGCCAGGTTATGGCCGGATTGCGGCTTGGTCTCAAAGACTGTGCTCATGGCGTCCATCCTTCTTCCGTTAGCCGGGTGCCACACCGGGATACTACCCCTGCAACTTCCGGGCCGCTGACCTGCGCCATGGCCGGGAGGGGGCCGCTAAAACTTGAAAACCTGGCCATTGGACAACATGCGGGGGTTATAGCGTTCCGCATATTCCTCGACTTCCTGCATCGTCGACGTTCCGGCGCCAGGCTTCAGGTGTGTGATATAGATCCGCGTCGGTCGCTTTAATTTGCCCAGTTCCTCCGCCAGCATGCTCGGGCAAAGATGCTTGGAGGTAACCGCCAGTTCCTTCTCTTCGTTCGGGAAGGCCGTCTCGATGATCAGATAGCGCAGGTTTTCGATCTTGTTGACTTCCGCCCATAGCGCGTCATTGGTGGTCGTGTCACCGGTAAATACCAGGCTTGCCTCGCCGCTGTCGAGGTGGAACCCGACCGCAGGGACCACATGATTGGCTGGCAACACGGTGATCCGGCGTCCGCTGAGATCGACAGTTTCGCCCACCGCAAATGTCGTGTACTTCATGTACGGCGCGGACTTGCTCGGGATTTCGGCGAAATCGGGCCATACTTTCCAGTTGAAAATGTGGTCCTTCAGAATCTTGTGCGTCGGTCCGGTGCAGTGCACGGTTATCGGCGTATCGCGCATCGGGCCGACGGTGTCCACCAAGAACGGCAGCGAGGTAATGTGATCGAGATGCGAGTGAGTGATAAAGACGTGGTCAATGTTCAGCAGTTCGGTGAGGCTCAAATCCCCGACCCCGGTTCCGGCGTCGATCAGCACGTCACGATCGAGCAGCATCGATGTGGTGCGCAGGTTTCCACCGATTCCGCCACTGCAACCGAGTACCCTGATCTGCATCGTCATTTAGTCTCGAATTTCCAGGAGCCGTCCCAGCCCTGCTCCGGAGGATTTTTGCGGAAGAAGGCGATGCGACCGAGGAAGAGCTTATAAAGTACGCTCACCGCGTTGAGCTTTTGCAGGTTGAGCAACTGCAATTCTGCCATATCCCAGTCGCGCGCCCTGTAAAGCTTCATCGCCTGTCCCCAAAGCTTCAATTCGTCCTGCACCGCCTTGTCGACTTCCACGGCCGGGCCGATCGGTTCAAATATGGTCACCGGCTCGTCCTTGCCTTTCACCTTTACCCGGTCAAGTTCGCGAAAAACCATGTCGGGAATCTCCGTGCGGGTGCTTTCGCCGACGACCATGTTGACCCCGTACTCCTTGGTGATGCCTTCCAGGCGCGAAGCCAGGTTCACGGCATCACCCATTACTGTATAGGCCAGACGGATTTCCGAGCCCATATTGCCAACGCTCATGCGGCCGCTATTCACGCCCACGCCGATGTGAATCGGGGGCCAGCCCATTTCCTTGAAATGCGGCTGTAGGGCATCGAGCACCTTGTGCATCTCTAGACCGGCGAGCACGGCGCTGCGCGCATGCTGAGGATCCTCGAGCGGAGCCCCCCAGAAAGCCATAATGCAATCTCCCATGTACTTGTCGATGGTGCCGCGATGCTTGTAGATCACCCGGGTAAGCGGCGTGAGGAATTCGTTCATAAGCTTGGAGAGCTGCTTCGGGTCGAGGCCTTCGGAAATGGTGGTGAATCCGCGCACGTCGGTGAACAACACCGACAGATCGCGGCTTTCGCCTTCCATCGAGAAGGCCTCGGGGTCCCTGCTCATTTCGTCCACCAGCTCGGGAGGCACATACTGGCCGAACAGCCCGGTGATCTGGCGCTTGGCGCGCGACTCGACGAAGAAACCGTAGGACATGTTGAGCGCGAACAGCATTGCAATCATCAACAGGCCGGAGGCCAAAGGAAGCACCAGGTTGCCTTCGGTCCAAACCAGCACGTTGGTTGCGAACACTGCCGCCAGCACCGCCACCGTGACCATGGTGGCACGCAACGGACTCACCAGAGGCAGCAACAGCGCCATCGCCAGGCCTGAAAACAACAGCAGCACCACCTCGGCTCCAAGCACGTACGGCGGCTTCTGCTTGATCTTGCCGTCGAGTATGCCGGTAATCAAATTGGCGTGAATCTCCACTCCGGGATATACGCTTGCAACCGGAGTTGCCCTGAGGTCGAACAGCCCCGGCGTAGTCGTACCCACCAGGACGATCTTGTTATTCAGATCGTCGATCGGCGCCGTGCCATGCAACACATCGGTCGCCGAAACATACTTGAAACTGCCCTGAGGACCGCGGTATGGCACCAGTGTCGCCACCTGGACATCCACGGGAATGCGCACCGAGCGGATGTCGATCCACTCGAGTCCGGGATAGTTCTTGGTGAAGAATTTTTCCTCCGGAAATCCAGGAAGGACCGGCGGTGAACCCAATCCGAGGCGCACCATCGCCATCGAAAGCGACTCGTAGTACGCGCCCTCATACTCGGCCAACATCGGCACCCGCCTGGTCACGCCGTCTACGTCGGGCAAGGGATTGAAGTGACCGCCGCTTGCCGCGGCTTCCTGGAATTCCGCGAGGTTGGCGCCGAAACCGACCCAACGGGTAAAGCCGATACTCTTACCCTTGAAGGTGCCGGCCGGCAGAACCGGCTTGGCCAACGCGCCGGTGGTGCGCCCTTTTCCGTTCTCCGACGCGACATCGGAAAAATAATAGCCGAGCACCACTGCCCGATTCTTCAGTTTCTCGGCGAACACGCGGTCGGTTTCGAGTTGCGGGCCGATCTCCTTGAGCACCGCTTGGTACTGCGCGTTGCCCCTGAGCTGATTCTCGCCGAGTTCCTTGAGCACCCCAAGGCCGGAACTTTCGTCGCGTTCCGCGAACACCACGTCGAAACCGACGATTCCCACCTTGTAGTGATCGAACAGCTGGTCGAGCATCAGCGCGAGTTTGTCGCGGCGCCACGGCCAGCGGCCCTCCGCCGCAAGGCTTTTCTCGTCGATGTCGACGATGACCAGGCGCGGATCGATGCTGTTGGGCATCGTCAGGCGCAGACGGGCGTCGTAAACAATATTCTCGAAGCGATTGACGAAGGGAATTTGGTAATAACGGGCGGCGTGGCCGACAAAAATAAGAACCACCACCAGACCGAGCGCAATGCGCACCAGATGCTTCTTCAAGCTGTCTCCCTTGATGTACCGCGCGCCAGATCAGCGCCACATCGGTGGAGCCGCCTAGGGAAGCTCTGCATAAGTCCTACGACGCGCGTGGCGCCAGGTGCGGATGGGCTGCTAGGCGCCGCTCCGCAGATGCGGCTGAAGCCCCAGCAAGGAGCGTAACAACGCAGGCGCCGCACCTGGCGCAACCCAATGACATTTCGACTCTTTCGAGGGACCGGGCGATTCGGGCCGAGGTTCGGCTCAGGATTTCAGGAAGAACTCCATCTTCACTCCGGCCAGCTCGACGATGTCGTGATCATTGAGCTGATGGGCTTGGGCACTGAGCGCCTTGCCGTTGACCACCGGGAAGTTGGCCCCTTCCACGTGCGTGATGAAATAGCCCTGTGGCCGCTTGGCAATGACCGCTACTTGTACTCCGGGCTTGCCCAGCGTGGTCAGCGGCTTGACCAGCGGGAGTTCTTTGCCGGCATTGGGTCCGGAGAGAATTTGGATGGTGCCTTGTCCCCCTGGCATTGCCGCGGTGGCAGCGGCGGCGGCAGGCGCGGCAGCTACCGGGGCCGGCGGAGCCGTCTTGGGCGCTGCCACAACCGGAGGTAAGGTCTGGGCATTGATGACGGTGTCGCTCAGCTTCACGCCCAGCGGGACGCTGCTCTGGGTGTCGCTCATCAGTTTCACGCCCAGCGGGATGCTGCTCTGGGTGTCGCTCGGCGATTTCCCTTCTGCCTTGGATCCCGCGCCGGGAGCGCGCAGCACCATGGTCTTCTCGAACTCGGCCTGGCTCATGGTGGCCGGCGCTTCGTTCACGTACTTGAGCTTGTATTTGCCGATTTCGACGATGTCGTTGCCCTGGAGGAAGTGCTTCTTCACCGGCTGGCCGTTGACCAGCGTGCCGTTGGTGCTGCCAAGATCCTCGAGAAAGGAATCATTGAGTATGGTCATGATGATGGCGTGTTCTCCGCTGACAGCCAGATTGTCGATCTGAATGTCGTTGTGCGGCTTGCGGCCGATGGTGGATCGCTCCTTGGTGAGGGTGAACTCCTTGATCACTTGGCCATCGAGACTGAGTATCAACTTCGCCATATCCGCTTCCTCTTATTTGAACCAAGAAAGGAACTTCACCCACAGACCGTCGCCGGCCGGGAAGTCCTTCTTCACCCTGATCAGCAACACGGAGACATTATCGCGCCCGCCGTTGTCATTCGCCATCTGTACCAGTTGATCAGCCGTGAGCGGGAGATTGCTACCTATCGCCGCCAGTGTCATTTCGATGTCCTCGTCCTCCACCATGTCGTTGAGTCCATCGGAGCACAGAAGATAAATGTCGCCTGCCTGGGCCGGATAGGTGCGAATCTCCGCCTCAACCTGCGGCTCGATTCCCAACGCTCTCGTCACCAAGTTCTTGTTCTGTGAGCGTTTGGCGGCCTCTTTGGTGAGCAGGCCGCTGTCGATCTGTTCCTGCAGCAGCGAATGGTCGCGGGTGATCTGCTGCAGTTTGTCCCCGCGAAAGCGGTAACAGCGTGAATCGCCGATGTGGGCGACCGTTATCTGGTTGTTGCATAACAATGTCACCACCAGCGTGGTCCCCATGCCCGCGTATTGCGGTTGGCTGTTGGCCGACTGGAAGATCGAGGTGTTCGCCCTGGCGATGATCTCGCGAAGCAGGTGCGTCGCCAGCGGAGAACCGGAACTCTTGTCCAGTTCGTGCGGCGCATGCCGGGCGAGTGCTTCGCGGGTCTCGCTGGAAATCAGCGCAGTGGCGATGCCGCTGGCGACTTCGCCCGCATTGTATCCACCCATGCCGTCGGCCAGCACGGCCAGCCCGATCTGCGAGTCGGCAGCAATGCTATCCTCGTTGTGGGAGCGTACCATTCCGGTGTGGGTGGCTTTCGCGATCTCCAGGGAGGAGGTCAAATTCATTTCTTCCAATCCATTACAAGTTCACGTCCACGGTTCCAAACTGCGCCGCGCACTGGCGCAGTGCCTGCGCCATTTCCTCGCCGCCCTTGAAGCGCGCAGCCACGTCCTTGGCGAGCGCTTTGTTGATGATCGCCACCAGACATTCGGGTAGTGCCGGGTTGACGCCGAGTATGTCGGCAGGAGGCTCGTTGGCGATCTTGAACATCAGTTGGGTCATCGAATCGCCCTGGAAGGGCAAACTGCCGCTGGCAAGCTGGTATAGCGTCACGCCCAGGGAAAACAGATCGGACTGACCGTCGATTTTCTTGCCGGCCAGTTGTTCGGGTGACATGTACGAGGGCGTTCCCAGCACCATGCCGGTCTTGGTTTTGGACGAATCGGTGATGCGAGCGATGCCGAAGTCGGTGACCTTGACCGAATCGGACTGCGCGTCATACATGACGTTTGCTGGCTTGATGTCGCGATGAACCACGTTTTGCTGGTGCGCGTAGGCCAGGGCCTCGGCGACGCGAGCGACCACGGACAGCGTTTTCGGCAGGGGCAGCAGGTTGCCCGGCTTGGTCTGCGGCACCAGGTCCCTGCCCTTGAGGAATTCCATGGCAATGTAGGCGAGGTCGTGCTCTTCGCCGGCGTCGTAGATGGTGACGATATTGGGATGGTTGAGCCGGCCGGCAGTCTCGGCTTCCCGGAAGAAGCGCTGCTTCACTTCTTCCAGTTCGTCGGCTTCGAACTCCTGGGCCAGCGCCATGGTCTTGATCGCGACGACACGGCCAATCTTCGGGTCCTTGCCCAGATAGACAACGCCCATCGCGCCCTTGCCGAGTTCCTTTTCCACCTGATAGCGGCCCAGCATCGGCTTTTCCACCGTGCCGCCACCGAGGATGAGCGTGCTGGCGTTGGTACGCCCGCCACCGCTGCCAAGGATCACCGTTTCGGACATCTGCTTGGCGCGATTGAGCTTCTGATCCAGGTCGCGAAACTTCGGATTGTAGGTGGCCATGTACTCATAAACCGCCTGCGCTTTGTTGAACTGGCGCTTGCGCTCGAAATCGAGCGCAAGGTTGTACAAGTTGTCCATTAGCTGGTTGTCGAGCGGCACCTTCTTGAACTTGTCGAAGGACATATCGAGCTGGCCCTGCCCCTGGAAAGCCAGCCCTAGCATGCGATTGGATTCCGCCGAATCGAGGTCCGACCTGGCCTTGCCGCGCTCAGTGGAGAGAAATCGTTTGGTCGTAAGCAGGACGTGGCCGATCACCAGCAGCACCGCGGCGGCCATCAGCTGAATCCACATCAGCTGGCCCGCCATCAGCACGAAATGCGCGGCAAACAGCGCCGCAACCAAAACCGCGCTCACAGTGAATCCCATGCCTGCCTTGAGCCGCGGCAACAGCAGGATCAAATACAGCGCAACCAGCAGGAATGCCGCCTTCTCCACCCAGAAACCCCAGGTAGGCGCGACAAAGAAATCTTCCTCGAGAATGCTGGACACCGAGTGCGCCAGCGTCACGACCGGCGCCATTCCGGGCGAAATCGGCGTCACCTGGTAGGTCCCGACGCCGGCAGCGGTCGCGCCGATCAGCACCACTTTATCCCGGTACTTTTCCGCCGGGATCTTTCCCGAGATCACGTCGTAAAAGGAATCCAGCGGGAATGCCGGTTTGCCGTCCATGTCCTTGTAGAAGTAGGTGTACATCTGCAGGTACGGATCGGTATTGATCGTCAGGTTCCCCAGTTTCACCCCTTCGCCGAGCCGCAATTCGACGTCTGCCGGTCCCAGATTCAGACTTCTGGCGGCAAGAACGACCGAAAAAGACGGGAAATACTGATCGTAGTAGCGCACCACCAGCGGTTCGGTGCGGGTGCTGCCGTCGACATCCGGAAGCGCGTTCAGGTGGCCGACCCCTGCGGCACCGGCCGCGATTTCTTCGAGCGGCGCTATCGCCTGCAACGTCGGCACCGGAAATATGTTGCGATCGCCCGCGCCGATCCAGTCGACTACCTTGGTGATCTGGCTCTGCAGTATGTAATCGGCGAGCGGTTGGTCGGGATTGCCGCGCGGCTCGCCGATGGTGAAAAGCATCGGTAACGCCACATTTCCGGCCTGCTCCACTGCAGCGGCGAGCTTGCGATCGCTGTTGAGCGCATCGTGCGCTTCGACCAGCACCGACGCGAAATCGGCAAGGTTCTCCTGTTCCGCAGGCGAGCGCGCCTGGTAGAGCTCAGCGAGTTTGTAAATGTAGGCGAGCCCGGGATCCAGCTGCGGCTCGAAAAAGAACGAGGCGTAGCCAACTACCTTCGCCCCCGCCTGTTTGAGACTGCCGATCATCTGCGCATGGATCTCGCGCGGCCAGGGCCATCGCCCGATGTTGGCGATGCTCTGATCGTCGATCGCGATCACCGCGACGCGCTGCGAGGGGGCGCGATTGGACGCACGCACGCCCAGGTCATAGGCCTGACGTTCGAGACTTTGAATGAGATCGCTGCCGGACGCGAAGAACAAAACGACGGCAACGACCAATCCGAGGAACCAATCGGCTTTCCAAATAGCCGTCTTCTTCATGCCACCCACCCTGTTGGATGCCTGAAGGCTTTGATTTGTAGCAAGTTATAGCACTTGAGCTAGAGATTCTACGATATTCCCTCTAAAAGTATATGATTTTTTTCATAACTAGTCTTCGCTGGGTAGGTGTTAACGCAATCGTGGCGATACCTGCGTGCGACGGCAGAGCGGGCGCCGGACGAGACCACGTCACATCCCCTCGACGATGATTACGCTGCTTATCGCTGTACGCTGGCGGATATCCTTGGCGACGGCGTACTGAGTCGAGCCCCACCACGCGCGCGCTTTCTCGACGCTGTCGAACTCGAGAACCACCATTCGGTCGGGATGCCACTCGCCTTCCAGTACATCGGCCTTGCCGCCGCGTGCCAGGTAACGGCCGCCACAAGCCTCGATCGCAGGGCCGGCAAGTTTCTTGTAACCCTCGTAGCCTGCCGGGTCGGTCACTTTGATGTTGGCGATGACATAGGCTGCCACTGTTTTCTCCTTGCAAGGGTTGATGTCCGCGCGAGGCGGTACGAAATTGCGATGACCATGTGTGACGACGGCACAGGGACCGGCGCCGAATCTGGAGCGGGTTCAGCCGAACAGCACCAACAGCCAGACCACCACGACGTTGATCAGGGATAACAGCACCGCGGCGCTACCGATGTCCTTGGCGCGTTTGGCGAGCCGATGATGCTCGAGCGATACCCGGTCCACGGTCGCTTCAATCGCGGAGTTCAGCAGTTCGACGATCAGCACCACGAGCACCGACGCGATCATCAGTGCCCTGCCGGTGCCGGACGCCGGAAGGAACAACGCCATCGGGATCAGGACAAGCGCAATCCACACTTCCTGTCGGAACGCGTCTTCATGCAGGTACGCCGCCTTGAGGCCGTCGATCGAATAAAACAGCGCATTCCAGATACGCCGCAATCCGGTCTTGCCTTTGTGCGGGCTTTCTATTTGACCGGGGTCCATTTGAGGTCGAGTTCGCGCGCGGCCTTGACGTCGTCGAGACGTCGCACCGGAGTGGTGTGCGGCGCGGATTTGACGAGGTCCGGATCGCTGTGTGCCTCGTCGAGGATTTCCTTCATCGCGGCAACAAAGGCGTCCAGAGTTTCCCTGGATTCGGTCTCGGTCGGTTCGATCAGCAGACACTCGGGCACCAGCAATGGAAAGTACGTGGTCGGGGCGTGGAAGCCCTTGTCGAGCAGGCGTTTGGCCACATCCATCGCAGTTACGCCGGTTTTCTCCTTCAAACCCTTCAGCGTGACGATGAACTCGTGGCTGGCGCGCCGCGAGTCGAACGCAACGTCGAAACCTGCCTTGCGTAATTGCACCATGAGGTAATTGGCGTTGAGCGTGGCAAACTCCGCCACTCGCCGCATGCCATCGCGTCCGAGCATGCGCGCATACACGTAGGCGCGCAGCAACACTCCGGCATTGCCGCCAAATGCAGACATCCGGCCGATCGACTGCGGACGGTCCTCCTCCGAAAGCCAGCGCAAACGCGCTCCCTCCTTAGACACAATCGGAAGCGGCAGGAAGGGCAACAGCCGCTGTGCAACGCCCACCGGCCCCGCTCCCGGACCGCCGCCGCCATGAGGCGTGGCGAAAGTCTTGTGCAGGTTCATGTGAATCACATCGAAGCCCATGTCGCCCGGCTTCACCTTGCCCAGGATCGCGTTCAGATTGGCGCCGTCGTAATAAAGCAACCCGCCCGCGCCGTGAACGATGTCACGGATTTTCTCGATGGTGCGCTCGAATACGCCCAGGGTCGAAGGGTTGGTGAGCATCAGTCCCGCCGTACGCGGCCCGACCGCGGCGGCCAGTGCATCGAGCTCGACGTTGCCTTCGCGGTCGGTCGGCACCTCCGTCACCGTATAGCCGCACATGGTCGCGGTTGCCGGGTTGGTGCCGTGCGCCGCATCGGGAACGATGATCTCGCTGCGGGCATCGTCACCGCGCGCGCGGTGATAGGCGCGGATCATCGCGACGCCGGCGAACTCACCCTGTGCGCCGGCCATCGGCGCCAGGCTCACTCCCTCCATCCCCGTCACTTCCTGCAGCATCTCCTGCAATTCATGCATGCAGCCGAGATAGCCCTGGCCGGTCTCTGCCGGCGCGAGCGGATGACGCGCCAGGAATTCCGGCAACATCGCCAGCGCGTTGCATGCCCGCGGGTTGTACTTCATGGTGCAGGAACCAAGCGGGTAAAAATGCGTATCGATGGAGAAGTTTTTTTGCGACAGACGGGTGTAATGGCGCAAAGCATCGAGCTCGGATACCTCAGGAAGCTGCGGCAATTCGCTGCGCAGCAACTCTGCAGGCAGGTCCGCGGCAGACGCCGTCTGCGGCGCCTGCGCGTGGGCGCGGCGTCCGTTTCTGGAGTGATCGAAGATAAGCATGCTATTCACGGTGGGTAATTTGGGTGCGATTCATGCGCGCGCAGCCGCGCTCAGCCCGCCCTTTACCCTACTTATTTCAACGCCGCCAGCGCCGCGTCGTAATTCGGCTCGTTGGCGATCTCCGGCACCAGTTCGGAATGCAGCACCTTGTTGTTCTCGTCTAGCACCACCACCGCGCGCGCCGTCAACCCCTTGAGCGGGCCATCGGCAACGTCCACGCCATACTTGCCGTGAAAATCCCTGCCGCGAACGGTGGACAGCGTCACCACGTTGTTGAGCCCCTCGGCGCTGCAGAAGCGCGACATCGCGAACGGCAGATCCGCCGAGATCACCAGCACCACGGTGTTGTTCATCCCCGACGCCTTCTGGTTGAACACTCGCGTGGACTGCGCGCAGGTCGGCGTATCCAGGCTCGGTACGATGTTCAGCACTTTGCGTTTGCCCGCGTAGTTTTTCAGCGATACGTCGGCAAGATCTTTGCCGGTCAGGCTGAAATCGGGTGCGGCGTCGCCTTTGTTGGGCAGCTTGCCGGCTACAGCGACGGGTTTGCCTTTGAGCGTTACGGTTGCCATCGGTCTCTCCTCAAGCTATTCCTGATTGTGAATCGTCAAGGGCGATTTCAAACGCCTGAAGCCACGGCAAGCGCCGCGGCGTAGGCATCGAGATCGGCTTCGGTCTTGGTCTCGGTGGCACAAACCAACAGTGCTGCGCCGATATCCGGGTAATCGCGGGAAACATCGTAGCCGCCAAGAATACCGCGGGAGCGCATGTTCGCGAGCACCGCATCTGCCGGTCGCGGCAGCCGGATCACGGCCTCGTGAAACACCGGCGCGCTGAAAACCCGCTGCACACCAGGAATGCGTGTCACCTTCTCCAGCAGCAAGCGGATATTCGCATGCGATTGCGCAGCCACGTTCTTCAGCCCCTGGGCACCGAGCATCGCCAGATAAATTGTCGCGGCCGTGACCGCCAGGCCCTGATTGGTGCAGATGTTCGACGTGGCTTTGGATCGGCGGATATGCTGTTCGCGCGCCTGCAGCGTCAGGGTGTATCCGCGCCGACCTTCGACATCGACCGTGCCCCCGACAATGCGGCCAGGCATCTGCCGCACCAGCGCCTGCTTGCATGCCATGAATCCGAAGTAGAGCCCGCCGTTGGCGAGCGGCACCCCCAACGGCTGACCTTCTCCGACTGCAATGTCCGCGCCTTGGCCGCCCCATGCGCCGGGGGACTTGAGCAGCGCGAGCGCGGTCGGGTTGACGCAGGCAATCGTTAATGCGCCGCGCGCATGCGCCCAGTCGGTCAGGGCATCCACCGCTTCGAGCACGCCAAAGAAGTTCGGTTGCGCAATGACCAGCGCCGCAAAATCCGCCTTGCCCAACGACTCCAGCGTCTCGACGGATATGCGGCCTTCCGTCGCCAAGTACGGCACTTCGACCAGTTCGATGTGCTGATTGGAAACAATGCTGGCGACCACGCGCCGGTAGGCCGGATTGACCCCGGCGGGAATCAGCACACGCCGCGCCGACTTGTGCAGGCGCACCGCCATCAGTACCGCCTCGGCAAGCGCGGTAGCGCCGTCGTACAGGCTGGCGTTGGTTGCATCGAGACCGGTGAGCGAAGCCATCATGCTCTGGTACTCGTAAAGCAATTGCAGCGTGCCCTGGCTTGCCTCGGCCTGATACGGCGTGTAAGCCGAATAGAACTCCCCGCGCGTGGCGATCTGCCAGACCGCGGCGGGAATGTGATGTTCGTAGGCACCGGCGCCGATGAAGTTGACCATCGGCGGGTCCTGGCTCGCTCGTTCATGCATCAGGCGAGTGACCTGCATTTCGTTCATGCCCACCGGAATGCCCGCCAGCCCGTCGCTCTTGAGGCTTTGCGGAATCTCGTCGAAAAGTTGCTCGATGTTCGACACGCCGATCGCAGCGCACATGGCGCGGACGTCCTCTTCGGTATGCGGGATGAAGGGCATGTCAGGTCCGTGAGGCGTGAGGGGTGAGGGGTGAGGGGTGAAGAATCCATAGCGGCATATCACGGGTCACGGGTAACGGACGACGTGCAAACAGCGCGCCCCGACGGGCACCACACTCCACCTGCCGGTTTATTCCTCTCGCCTCTCGCCTCACGCCTCTCGCCTCACCCTCAATGCGCTTCCGCCTCGACCAGCTTCTGATAACCCGCCGCATCCAGCAACGCTTCCAGTTCAGCCGGGTTACTGGGCTTGAGTCGGAACATCCAGGCATCGTAAGCGCCCTCGTTGATTTTCTCCGGTGCGGTTTCGAGTTCGCCGTTCGCCGCCACGACTTCCCCTGAAACTGGTGCGTAGATGTCGGAGGCGGCTTTCACCGATTCGACCACCCCACATTCCTCACCCTTCTTCAGATCGCGGCCGAGCGCCGGATTTTCCACGAACACCAGGTCGCCCAGCAGGTCCTGTGCGTGATGCGTAATGCCTACAGTCACGGTTCCGTCGGCCTCAGGCCGCACCCATTCGTGACTGTCGGTGTATTTCAGATTGGCAGGAATCGACATGAATGCTCCAGATATTCAACGGATCGAAGAGGGAAGGCCGGGGACCAGGCTGCGTCCGTTCTGCACGAAGGGATATTTTACCGTTCTTGCCGGCAGCCACTTGTCGCGGACCTTTACTTTCGCCGATTCCCCGGCCTGCACGCCGATCGGTAACCGCGCCAGCGCAATCGATGTCTCCAGCGTGGGCGAGAAGCTGCCGCTGGTGATCTCTCCTCGGCCGCTGCGCGTCTCGACTTCCTGATGTGCGCGCAGCACACCGCGCTCCAGAAGCACCAGGCCAGACATCTGCGCGCGCGGTGAGGCCGCAAGCAGCGACGCCTTGCCGACAAAGTCGCGCGGGCTTTCCAGGTCCACGGTCCATTTCAGGCCGCACTCCAGCGGGGTCACGGTTTCATCCATGTCCTGACCGTATAGGTTCATCCCCGCCTCAAGGCGCAGCGTATCGCGCGCACCGAGGCCCGCCGGGCCCACGCCGGCATCGAGCAGCGCCTGCCACAGGCTTGGCGCTTCGGCGACCGGCAGCATGATCTCGAACCCGTCCTCGCCGGTGTAGCCGGTGCGGCCGAAGAAAAACGCGCCCCGCTCCGCGGCGAAGAAGGGGCCCAGCGCCTCGGTCGCCGATTGCGATTGCGGCAGTGCGCGCCAGACCTTCTGGCGTGCCGCCGGTCCCTGAACCGCGATCATTGCCAGGTCCCGTCGCGGTGTGATCGTCACGGTGGCTGTGGCGCGCGCGCTTTGCGACGACATCCACGCCAGGTCTTTTTCTGCGGTAGCAGCGTTGACGACGACGCGATAGCGTCGTGGGCCCAGAAAATACACGATCAGATCGTCGAGAATGCCGCCCGAGTCGTTGAGCATGCATGAGTAAAGCGCTTTTCCCGGGATCTGCAGACGATCCACGTTGTTTGCGAGCAGCCGCATCAGGAAAGCGCGGGCGTCTTCGCCGTCCATGTCCACCGCCAGCATGTGCGAGACATCGAACATGCCGGCGTCCTTGCGCACCCTGTGGTGCTCTTCGATCTGCGAGCCGTAATGCAGCGGCATCTCCCAGCCACCAAAGTCCACCAGCCTGGCATTGAGCGCGCGATGGGCGGCGTTGAGCGGCGTCTGCTTCAGCATCGCGGGCCGCTCATGGATAGAACAGGTAAAGACGGTAACCGGCGGCTCGCAGCTCGCCAGTATCCAGAAACAGCCTGATCGCCAAATCCGCCCCCGCTTTCAGTCCATCCGTGGCGTCCGACCATTGCAAGTACTCCGCCGGAAGAAAAACGCGGCGTCCGATGGTCTGCTCCTGGGAGTTGGTCAGCGTGAGCTCGAACGCCGGATAGTCCTGTTCAACCGGCGCACGATTGCGCAGCGCGATCATCAATTCGATTTCGCCAGGTCGGGCCGGATCCGGCGCTTTCAGATCCGAGGCCTCGATGTGCAAGAATCTCGACAGCCGCGGCAGCGCCACGGTGCAGCCCAACCATTCACACGCCCGCTCGTAAACCATCCGCGACTGGGGAACCAGCACCATAACGTCGTCGCGAAACGCGTACGCCGCCTGGAAACCGAGCAGGGCGAACAGCAGCAACGACAGGCTCACCCAGAGGCCGGTGCGGTGTCGCGCCTCCGGCATCTTGAATTCCCATTCATAAAGGCTCGCGGCAGGATCCGGCCGTGGGGCAGCAGCAGCCGGCTTTTCCCTCGGCCGCGCCGGGATTTGCGTTCGTGCTGATTTTTCGACGGACGGCGCTGCTTGTGGCAACTCGGATTTCTTTGGGGGCAGCGTTTCGCGTTCTGGCGCTGCCCGCGGCAATTCGGATTGCTCCAGGGGGTGCGTTTCACGTTCCGGCGCCGCCGGCTGAGGTTCCTGGGCAGTGAGTGTTGCGAAGGCATCGAAGACCAGCTTGCACTGGCCGCAGCGTACCTGGCCGCTGGAAGCCTGCAGTTGCTGGGTGGTCACCCGGAAAGAAGTGCCACAGTGTAGGCAGCGCGTATACAGGTTCATGGCATCCGCTTCAACTGATTCTCTTGCCGCATAACCTGATCCAGCCTTGGTCGTCGACGGGAGGCTGCATGTCGAACCATTCCGAGTATGCATCGGCAACAGCCCTTGCCTGCGGCGCCAGGATTCCGGAAAGCACCAAATGTCCGCCCGGCACGGTCAACCCCGCAAGCAGCGGCGCCAGTATTTTGAGTGGATTGGAGAGAATATTGGCCATGACGACGTCTGCCGGGTGCAGTCGCGGTCCATCGGTACCGACGAAGGTTGCAGCCACGCGATTCTGCCCGGCATTGTAACGGCTGGCGACTAACGCCAGCGGATCGATGTCCACGCCAATCACATGCTTGGCGCCAAGCTTTGCCGCAGCGATGGCGAGGATACCGGAGCCGCAACCGTAGTCGATGACGCTGCTGCCAGGCAACAGATGCCGGTCCAGCCAATCCAGGCACAACCGGGTAGTAGGGTGGCTGCCGGTACCGAATGCGAGCCCCGGATCGAGCACGATATTGATGGCGGAACCATCCGGCGCGGCGTGCCAGCTTGGCACGACCCACAGCCGCGCAGATATCCGTATCGGCCCGAACTGGGTCTGGGTGAGCCTCACCCAGTCCTGCTCCGGAACTTCCGCGACTTGGTATTCGGGGACCGGATCGAGGCCGGCGGCAGCGCACGCGCGGGTGAACGCTGCCGCCGCGTCGGTGTTTGGATCGAACAGAGCAGTCAGGCGATTGCAGCCGTAGGCCAACTCTGCCTCTTCTCCCGGTTCCTGGAAGATCGGGGTTTCCTGCCCGGTCCCTGCGCGCGCGTCGGCTACGTCCACGGAAATGGCGTCGGCCTCGAGCAGCGCGTCCGACAACGCCGTCAGTTGCGCGGCATCGAGCGTGACTTCAAGCGCAAACCAGGCGATGCCACACCTCCGCGGAATTCGCCGCTACTCCACCTTGCTGTATTTGGCGATCTTCTCTTCCAGGTAATGGATGCTGGTGCCGCCGCGAACGAACGCGGTGTCCAGCATCAATTCCTGGTGCAGCGGCAGGTTGGTCTGAATGCCCTCGACGACCATTTCCGAAAGCGCGACGCGCATTCGCGCGATCGCCTGGTCGCGGGTGTCGCCGTAGGCAATGACCTTGGCAATCAGGGAATCGTAATACGGCGGCACGAAATAACCGTGGTAGACGTGTGAATCCACGCGGATCCCCGGCCCGCCCGGCACGTGCCAGGAGATGATGCGGCCCGGCGACGGTGTGAACTTGTAGGGATGCTCGGCATTGATCCGGCACTCGATCGCGTGGCCGCGGAATGCGATGTCTTTCTGCCGGAAAGGCAGCTTCTGTCCCGCGGCCACCAGAATCTGGGTCGTTACGATATCCACGCCGGTGATCTTCTCGGTCACCGGATGCTCCACCTGTACCCGCGTGTTCATCTCGATGAAGTAGAACTCGCCTTTGTCGTAAAGAAACTCGAAGGTGCCGGCGCCGCGATAACCGATCTTGCGACACGCCTCGGCGCAGCGCTCGCCAATGC
>JANOGP010000070.1:0-2666 GCA_031406075.1 Betaproteobacteria bacterium | reverse complement strand
GGACGAAATGGCTCGCAGAACGGCAATAGCAGCGCATCTCTGCCTCGAAGACTAACTGGCCTTATCGCCCTCGGGCCAGTCCTTGATGTACTGCCTCAGCAGCTTGTTCTCGAAGTTGACCGCGCGCAGCAGCGAGCCGATGTCGTCCTCGACCATCAGACCGACCGCTTGCGGCAGCAGCGCATCCGGCCCGATGCTGAAGAGCTGGCCGCCCTTGATTTTGAGAATGTCCTTGACCAGCATCATGCCCGTCCACCTTGTCCCGGCCCGAATGCGATAGGCTCTCTCGCGACGCTAAATCACGCCGCGGGATTTCAAGTCAGCGATCCTCGCCGCATCGTAACCGAGTTGGGCAAGCACTTCACCGGTATGCTCCCCCAGGCCCGGCCCGAGCCAGCGCGTTCCGCCCGGCGTCTGCGCCAATTTCGGCACCACTCCTGGCACTTTCATCGGTTCGCCGTCCGGTAGCCGCGCCTGTTCGATCATGCCGCGCGCCTGGTAGTGCAGGTCCTTCACGATATCGGCGATGTCAAAGATTTTTCCCGACGGCACCTGCGCCGAGGCGAGCACTTTCAGGACGTGATCGAGATTGTGCGCCGCACACCAGTCGCCGATCACCTTATCGAGTTCGGCGGTACGCGCCACCCGCCCGTCGTTGCGCGCAAGCGCCGGATCATTGCCGAGATCCTCGCGTCCGATCGCGGTCATCATGCGCCGGAAGATCGCATCGCCGTTGGCGCCGATGACGACGTACTTGCCGTCCCGGGTGGTGTAGGTATTCGAAGGCACGATGCCTGGAAGCGATGCGCCGCTGCGTTCCCGGACGAAGCCGGCCACATCGTATTCCGGCAGCAGGCTCTCCATGAGGCTGAATACAGATTCGTAAAGGGCCACATCCACCACCTGCCCGGCCCCACCACTGACCTCGCGATGGCGCAACGCCATCAGCGCGCCGATCACGCCGTAGAGCGACGCGACCGCATCCCCAAGGCTGATGCCCACGCGCACCGGCGCCCGGTCCGGATAGCCGGTGACATAGCGCAGGCCACCCATCGCCTCGCCGATCGCGCCGAAGCCCGCGCGCTCGCGGTACGGGCCGGTCTGGCCGTAACCCGACAGGCGCACCATCACCAGTCCCGGGTTCGACTGCGACAGCCTGTCCCACCCCAGCCCCCATTTCTCCAGCGCGCCGGGACGGAAGTTCTCGATCACGATGTCGGCCCCGGCGGCAAGCTTGCGCACGATCTCCTGGCCTTCCGGCTCCCTCATGTTGACCGTGACGGACTTCTTGTTGCGCGCCTGTAAGTACCACCACAGCGAGGTGCCGTCGTGGAGCTTGCGCCACTGGCGCAGCGGATCGCCGCCGTCGGGCGATTCAATCTTGATTACCTGCGCGCCAAATTCGGCGAAAATGCGCGAACAGAACGGCCCGGCGATCAATGTACCGAGTTCCAGAACCTTGATGTCGGATAGAGGACCCATAAGGAGCGATTGGGTGATTGGGTGATTGAGTGAAAAGCGGAAAGCGCAAGGCATCCGATGCCGGACGCGCTATTATCTGCAAAAATCCGCAACCACGGGAACCGACACGATGAAATGCTTTCCTGCTGTGCTCGTCGCCCTGCTTTCCCTGACTTTAATTAGCGAGGTTTCCATGGCCGCCTGCCCCGATCTGCTCAACCATCAGATGAATAATCTCGACGGCAAGCCGGTGAATCTGTGCGATTACGCCGGGAAAGTCGTGCTCGCGGTGAATACCGCCAGTTACTGCGGCAACACGCCGCAATACAAGGGACTGGAATCGCTTTACCAGAAATACCGGGATAAGGGTCTGGTGGTGGTCGGGTTCCCGGCCAACGACTTCGGCTCACAGGAACCGGGAACCGCGAAGGAGATCAAGGATTTCTGCGAGCTGACCTACGCCGTGAAGTTTCCACTGATGGAGAAGACCAGCGTGGTGCCCGGCAAGGCCAACCCGGTGTTCGCCGAACTGACCCGGATGACCGGGGACGCGCCGGAATGGAATTTCCACAAATACCTGATTGCGCGCGACGGCAAGCGCGCATTCAGCTTCTCCGCGCGCACTCAACCCGAAAGCGGCGAGGTCGTCAAACAGATCGAAGCTCTGCTCGCCGAGCAACCGTAACGCGTTGGTCTGCCGACAACCAAATCAAAAATCTCACCACGAAGACACGAGGTAACACGAAGAAAACCTAGCGACGGGTCGATCCACACTTTGTCCCGGCGGCGGATCGCTCCTGTCCCCTAAGGGTGCGTTTGACATTCAAAAAGGCGCCGCTAATCTCTTGGGCCGCTCGGTTCCTAACGCCTAATATCGCCAGACCAATGTGTTTCGCGGTTCCGACCCCATTCAGCGACCCACCTGGTTATTACTCGTTCGAATGCCCGAAATGCCACCCCCACGGGGCTCATCGAATTACCTCATCGGCGCGAGGCGATGTGTCCTCGAGGAGCAACTTAGCATCCATCGTATCTCGACGCCCAACGCCGAGCTAAGCGGCGCGGCGCTTCTGGCCGCGTCCGCTTGAGCGCGAAGTTATACGTCTGCTCTCCTCAACCACGCGGCCGGAGACAAACTTGTGCAGAACACTTGCCATAAGCGTCTGATACGGAACGCCCTCCTCCGCGGCCTTGGCTTGCAACCC
>JANOGP010000059.1:0-4689 GCA_031406075.1 Betaproteobacteria bacterium | reverse complement strand
ATGGACCATTGCCGGAAATCTCGATGTCCAGCATGTGGATATCGGGCCGGTGGTAGCGCTCCTTACCAAGGACACCACGATCAGCGGCCGGTTGATCGCGAATCCGGTGATCGACATGCGCGCGCCGTCGGCTTCGCAGCTCGCGGATGCAATCAACGTCGAAGCGGATTTCAAAATCGAGAATGGCGTGTTGTACAAAGTCGATCTTGCCGCGGCGCCGAAGGCGCTGCTCAACAAGGATGCGATGAAGGGCGGGGATACGCATTTCAATGAATTTTCCGGCCATCTCTCCGTCGACCCGTCTGGTTACCACCTTTCCGGCCTGGAAATTTCCTCTGGTGTGCTCAAGGCGCAGGGCGAGCTGTCGATTTCGCCCAAACAGGATTTGTCGGGCAGGATAGAGGTCGCCGTGAAAGGGGCCTCAGCCCTGGTAAGCACCCCGTTGGCGGTTTCCGGCACGGTTCAAAACCCCACGCTGTTCCCGACCAAGGCCTCGCTAGCCGGTGCCGCGGCGGGCACCGCCTTGCTGGGTCCCGGAATCGGCACGACAATAGGCATGAAAGCGGCGCAGATCACCGAACGCCTGTTCAGCAAGAAGCCCCCGAAAAAAACGGACCCCGCCAAGACCGCGCCTGCCAACGCAAATCCCGCCGTTACCGATGCGTCCAAAACGGGATCGGTGAACGCGGGCGCCAAACCGGATCCTGCGATTCCACGACCGGTCGAGCCCACCAGCACGAATCCCTCCGCGGAAACTTCCGGTCGACGCTGACCAGGAAAATCAGCCGATTACTCGCGCAATGGCATCCGCCACGTAATCGACGTTGCGCGCGTTGAGCGCCGCGACGCAGATGCGCCCGCTGTCTATGGCGTATACGGAAAATTCCTCGCGCAACCGCGCAACCTCGCTCTTTGAAAGGCCGGAATAGGAAAACATCCCGCGCTGGCGCATGACGAAGCCGAAATCCGCGCGCGGAGCGCGTGCGCGCAACCGCTCGACCAGTTGCCTGCGCATATCGCGGATGCGTTCACGCATCTGGCCAAGTTCGCGTACCCACAACGCCCGTAAATCTGGCGTGGTCAGCACCGTCGCCACGATCTGACCGCCATGCGTGGGCGGGTTCGAATAGTTGGTTCGCACCGTGCGCTTCAACTGGCTGAGCACCCGCGTGGCCTCGTCGCCGCTTTCCGCCACGACGCTCAACGCCCCGACGCGCTCGCCGTAGAGCGAAAATGATTTCGAGAACGAATTGGAAACGAACACCGGCCCGCCGGCCTGCGCGAAGCGCCTGACGACTTCGCCGTCCGCGTCGAGGTCTTCGCCAAATCCCTGATAGGCGATATCAATGAAGGGCATGAGGTCGCGCGATACCACGATTTCGATGACCGCCGTCCATTGCTCGGCGGTCAGGTCGACCCCGGTGGGATTGTGGCAACACGCGTGCAACACCACGATCGAGCCCGGCGGCAGCGCGCCCAGTGCCGCACTCATGCCGGCGAAGTCCACGCCGCGCGAAGACGGGTCGTAGTATGGGTAGGCATTGACCGTGAATCCGGCGCTCTCGAACAACGCGCGATGGTTCTCCCAGCTCGGCTCCGAGATCCATACCTGCGAGTCCGGCGCGAACCTGCGCAGAAAATCGGCACCGATCTTCAGTCCGCCGGTTCCTCCCAGCGCCTGTACCGTGACCACCCGGTTTTCCCTGGCCGCGGCGCTGTCGGCGCCGAACACCAGAGCCTGTACCGCGCGATCGTAAGCGGGCAGACCGTCGATGGGCAAATAGCTGCGCGGGGCGAATTTTTCGGCAAGCTGGGATTCCGCGCGGCGCACGCATTCCAGCAGAGGCACCTTGCCGTTGTCGTCGTAATACACCCCAACGCCGAGATTGACTTTGCTGGGGTTCTTGTCGGCGTTGAAGGTCTCCGTCACGCCGAGGATGGGATCCCTGGGCGCCATCTGGATGGCGGCCAGCGGGGAAGAGGAGTGCGGCGCGTTCATCGTGATAACATCAAAATTTGTCAGCCGCGTATTCTACCCGTGCTGGTTACTTTCCCAAACAGCCCATTCCGCCTTCACCGGCCCTTCGAGCCCGCAGGCGACCAGCCCGAGGCGATTGCCAAGCTCATCGAAGGTCTGGGCGACGGCCTGGCTTACCAGACGCTGCTCGGGGTGACCGGTTCCGGCAAGACCTACACCATGGCCAACGTCATCGCGCACACCGGCCGCCCTGCGATCATCATGGCGCCGAACAAGACGCTCGCGGCCCAGCTCTATTCCGAAATGCGCGAGTTCTTCCCCGAGAACGCCATAGAGTATTTCGTCTCCTACTACGACTACTACCAGCCCGAGGCGTACGTGCCGTCGCGCGACCTCTACATCGAGAAGGATTCGAGCATCAACGAGCACATCGAGCAGATGCGGCTCTCCGCCACCAAATCGCTGCTGGAGCGCGACGACGCGGTGATCGTCGCAACGGTGTCGGCGATCTACGGAATCGGCGACCCGGTGGACTACCACGGCATGATCCTGCATCTCAGGGAAAAGGAGACCAAGAGCCAGCGCGACATCATCGCGCGCCTGGCCGAAATGCAGTACGAACGCAACGAGTTCGAGTTCCGGCGCGGGACCTTCCGCGTGCGCGGCGACGTGCTCGACGTGTTCCCCGCGGAAAGCTCGGAAACGGCATTGCGCATCTCGCTTTTCGACGACGAAGTTGAGTCGCTGAACCTGTTCGATCCGCTGACCGGGCACCTGAGCCAGAAGGTGCCGCGCTATACCGTCTACCCTTCCAGCCATTACGTTACCCCACGCAGCACCACTCTCAAGGCAATCGAGGCGATCAAGATCGAATTGCGCGAGCGCATCGGGTTCTTCCAGACGCACGGCAAACTGGTGGAGGCGCAGCGCGTCGAGGGCCGCACCCGCTTCGACCTTGAAATGCTGAATGAACTGGGTTTCTGCAAGGGCATCGAGAACTACTCGCGGCACCTTTCCGGCCGCAATCCTGGCGAGCCGCCGCCGACGCTTCTGGACTATCTGCCGCTCAACGCGATGATGATCATCGACGAGAGCCACGTTACTGTTCCGCAGATCGGCGGCATGTATCGCGGCGACCGCGTGCGCAAGGAGAACCTGGTGGACTACGGCTTCCGGCTGCCAAGCGCACTCGACAACCGGCCGCTCAGGTTCGACGAGTTCGAGAAGATCATGCCGCAGACCATTTTCGTTTCCGCCACGCCCGCGGAATACGAACGGCAACACCAGGCGCAAGTGGTGGAGCAGGTGGTGCGGCCGACCGGGCTGGTGGACCCGGAGATCGAGGTGCGGCCGGCCGCCACCCAGGTGGATGATTTGCTGTCGGAAATTAGCGAGCGGGTGACGCGTAACGAACGCGTGCTGGTGACTACGCTCACCAAACGCATGGCGGAGGACCTGACCGACTACCTCGCCGAACACGGCGTCAAGGTGCGGTATCTGCACTCCGACATTGACACCGTGGAGCGGGTGGAGATCATCCGTGACCTTCGGCTGGGGGAGTTCGATGTTTTGGTCGGCATCAACCTGCTGCGCGAAGGACTGGACATCCCCGAAGTCGCGTTGGTAGCGATCCTGGACGCGGACAAGGAGGGGTTCCTGCGCTCCGAGCGTTCCCTCATCCAGACCATCGGCCGCGCCGCGCGCCATCTGAACGGCTCCGCGATCATGTACGCGGACCGGGTGACCGACTCGATGAAGCGCGCGATCGCGGAAACGGATCGCCGGCGCCAGAAGCAGCTTGACTACAACATTGCGCACGGCATCACGCCGAAGGGCGTTTCCAAGCGCATCAAGGACATGATCGAGGGCGTGTACGAGCCTTCCACGCTGCAGGATCTGAAGGCCGCGGAA
The DNA here is from genome assembly GCA_031406075.1 of Betaproteobacteria bacterium. Classification (GTDB taxonomy): domain Bacteria; phylum Pseudomonadota; class Gammaproteobacteria; order Burkholderiales; family JACQAP01; genus JACQAP01. The sequence continues at coordinate 800 of JANOGP010000059.1, read as the reverse complement.
AAACTCGCCGCCTATTGCGCGATGAACGAAAAAGACCTGCTGAAGGAACTCAAACGCGTCGAGAGGGCGATGCTCGATGCCGCCAGGAATCTCGAATTCGAGACTGCGGCGCAGTTGCGGGACCAGTTGAAGGAGCTCAAGGAGCTTGCGTTCGGCATCGCCGAAAGCGACGAAACGCCAGTCGCCGCGACCGGAACCGGCGGCAAGCCGGCCAGGGTCGCTTCGATTGCCGCGGCGCGCAAGCACCGCCGATAGAAGATGGCACGGATTGGTACCCCCGCCAGGGTGCTGTTTGTCTGCATGGGCAATATTTGCAGATCACCCATCGCAGAAGGCGTGCTTCGCCATGCGGTGGCGTCGGCGGGACTGGAACAGATAATTTTCGTCGACTCGGCCGGCACCCACGAATATCACGCCGGCCACCCGCCCGATCGCCGTGCCCAACTCGCCGCCGCCCGACGCGGCTACCAGCTCGCGAATCTGCGCGCCCGACAGGTGAACGCACAGGATTTCGTCGAATTCAATTACATTCTGGCGATGGATCAGGACAATCTCTCTCACCTGAGACGGCTCGCACCGGCACAGCATCACGGCAAACTGGGCTTATTCATGGATTACAGCAGCGAGCGGCGCGGTGAGGACGTGCCGGATCCCTACTACGGCGGGGCCCAGGAATTCGAACTGGTGCTGGACATGGCAGAGGATGCGGCCGCAGGACTTCTCCAGCACATAAAAAAGAAGCTCGGCGCCTAGAGTGTCCTGTTCCGCTAATTCACGGCTGAAAACCCGACGAGAATCGG
>JANOGP010000050.1:0-26681 GCA_031406075.1 Betaproteobacteria bacterium | reverse complement strand
CATCACCAGGTTGATTGCGACGTTGCCTTCCATGCCGGTCTTGGCCAGCAGGAGATTGACGAACTCGGTCTCGTCGATCTTCGAGGTCCTGGGCTCGAACACCAGCCGCACCGGGTGTGCGCGGTCGGATTCGTCGCGTGCCTTGTCGAGCATCGCCAGCATCAATTGCTTCTCGCGCGTCTGCTCGGGCGTGAGCGATTTCTTGCCGGGCCTGGGTTGGGGATTGGTGATCGCCTCGATTTCCTCGAGCACTTTCTTCGCGGAAGTGCCGGGCGGCAGTTCATACACCACTAGTTGCCATTGGCCACGCGCGAGCCGTTCGATGTTCCAGCGCGCGCGCACGCGCACAGCACCGCGGCCGGTCGTGTACGCCTCCTTGAGCTCCGCGCGGGGCGTGATGATCTGGGCCCCGCCGGGAAAATCCGGCGCTTTGATGTGTTTCATCAGTCCCGCGATGCTGATCTCGGGGTCTCGAATCATCGCGATTGCGGCATTGGCGACTTCGTTGAGGTTGTGGCTGGGGATCTCGGTCGCCATGCCGACGGCGATGCCCGAAGCGCCGTTGAGCAGCACCACGGGCAGCCGCGCCGGCAGAACCGTCGGTTCTTCGCGCGTGCCGTCGTAGTTGGGTGCGAAATCCACCGTGCCCTGGTCCAACTCGGTCAGCAGCACTTCGGCAAATTTCGTCAGCCGCGCTTCGGTATAACGGTAGGCTGCCGCTTCGTCGCCGTCGCGCGAGCCGAAATTGCCTTCACCATCGATCAGCGGATAGCGCATCGAAAAGTTCTGCGCCAGCCGCACCAGGGCGTCGTATACCGACTGGTCGCCGTGCGGATGCAGCTTGCCAAGCACGTCGCCGACCACCGCCGCGGACTTGGTGCGCTTGGTTCCGGCGCGGGTGTTGGATTCCCACATCGAGTAGAGAATGCGGCCCTGCACCGGCTTCTGTCCGTCGCCCACGCGCGGCAACGCGCGGTCCTTCACCGTGGCGATGGCGTACTGCAGGTACTGCGTCGAGGCGTATTTGCCGAGCGGCAGCGAATCGCCGAACTCGCCCGAGATCGGCGCGAAATGGGGCGGCAGTCCGCCGCCCCCGCCGTTTGGCGGCGTTGTTTCTTTTTTCATCTTCTTCTTCTCGGCAACCGGCGTTTCGCCATTGCCGAATAAATCAGGTTGATCGGACATAACAAATCAGGTGAGGGGTGAAGGGTGAAGGGTGAAGGGTGAAATTTAAAAGTAACGGCGACGCGCTGTCGATTGTTTTTACTTTTAACTTCCAGCTCTCACCTGCCTTGTCCCAGTCACTGATCCCTCTTTGCGTCAACGCATTTTTTGCCGATCTTCGGCCGGGTTCGGTTCCGGGGACGGCGCGGGCGCAAACTCGAAGCGATCGCGGCCGCCTTGCTTCGCCCGGTACAAGGCCTTGTCTGCACGATCGACGGTGTCCTGCCATTCCTCCCGCGGCTGGTACTCCGCGCCGCCGATCGAGATGCTGATGCGAAGCCCGCTGGCCAGTTCATCGAACACCAGCTTTCTGGCAAGTTCGCAGAGTCGCCCGGCGACTACATTGGACCCTTCGCGCGCAGTCTGTTCGACGATCGCCATGAATTCCTCGCCGCCATAGCGCCCGAACACGTCGGTGCTGCGCAGGCTTGCGGCCGCTGCATCGGCAAAGCACCTGAGCACTACATCTCCGGCACGGTGGCCATAGGTGTCGTTGACGCGTTTGAAGTGGTCGAGATCGATTATCAGGACCGAGAACGTCTTGCCGTAACGATCGACGCGGTTTTTCTGCTGCTTTAGTATGTCCACCAGGCTTCTGCGGTTGAACACTCCGGTCAGTTCGTCGCGCGCGGCCATTTTCTCGATTCTCAGCAATGCCTCTTGCAAACTCTCTTTGCTGTCGTTCAGATTCTTGCGCAGCCGGCTGATGTAGCCGCCCATGACCGAGAAGAACGCAAGAACCGACGTCAGAACGATCCAGTTCAGCAGCTTGCGATTGAAAGCATCCGGTTCCGGGTTCATTTCGGATGTCCCCTGCGCGACGAGAATCAGGCCATAGGAAACTGCGACGAACGCGGTAAGGCCGAGCAACTGGCGCGTACTCAGGCGAAACACCCCGAACAGGAATGGCACCATGTAAATCAACGCCAGGATGCCGTGACCCGTCGCTGAATGGTGCAACACGTAGAGAATCACCAGCGTCGACGCACCTATCTGCGGCAGCGTCAGGCTTGGATCGCGGAAGCGCAGGTTCAGGTCGCTGCGAAATACTGCGTAGAACAGTAGAACAAAGCCTACCGTGAGCAGGACGGCAGTCACGAATACGCGACCGTCGAGCAGATTCAGCAGGTAGGCCACAAGAAACAGCGCCAACACCATCACCGATGCGGCGGCAGCCATCAAAAATCGGCGCAACCGAAGACTTTGATTCTTGTCGGCACCGGTTTTGTCGAAACGGCTGATCATCGTTCAGCAGAATCCCTTTTCAGGCGATACCCTGCGCGCGGCAAAGGCCGTGACGGCGTAACGGCCAGCTTCCGCCGCAAGGTATCAATTGCCACTCGTATTTTTCCACTTTCCTCGCCCCTCGCCTAGGATACATCCGCCTCGACAAGATTCCCGTACGTCTCCATCCACTCGCGCCGCTGCGAGGCGTTCTCGCGTGACATCATCATGTTGAAGATCTCGACCGAGACGTCCGCACCGTCGTCGAGCATGACCGGCAGCATGCGGCGGGTATCGGGGTTGAGCGTGGTCTCCCACAATTGTTCGGGGTTCATCTCGCCCAGGCCCTTGAAGCGGCTCACCGTCCACGAACCGGACTTCACGCCCTCGTCCTCGAGTTTTTCCTCGATACCGGCGAGTTCCTGCTTGTCCAGTGCATACAACTTGCGCGCCGGTTTGCCTTTGCCCTGCGAAGGCACATCGATGCGGAACAGGGGCGGCTGCGCGACGAACACGTTGCCGTTGTCGATAAGCTTGGGGAAATGCCTGAAGAACAGCGTCAGCAGCAGCACCTGGATGTGTGCGCCGTCCACGTCGGCGTCGGCGAGGATGACGATTTTCTTGTAGCGCAGTCCCGAAAGGTCCACCGCATCGCCGGGCTTATGGTGGTCCACGCCTATGGCAAGCGCGATCGCCTCGATCTCCTTGTTGGCGTAGAGCGTGTCGGCGCTGTCCTGCCAGGTGTTCTTGGGCTTGCCCTTGAGCGGCAGCACCGCCTGGAACTCCTTGTCACGCGCCTGTTTCGCCGAGCCGCCGGCGGAATCGCCTTCGACGATGAACAATTCATTGCGATCCGGGTCGTCGGAAGCGCAATCGGTGAGCTTGCCGGGCAGCACTGCCACGCCCGAGGTCTTGCGCCGCTCCACTTTCTGCGCCGCGCGGGTGCGCGCGTTGGCCTGGGCGATCACCAGCTCGGCAATGCGCCTGCCTTCGTCCACGTGCTGGTTAAGCCACAGCTCGATGGGATCGCGCACCATCTGCGCGATCAGCTTCACCGCGTCGCGCGAGATCAGTTCGTTCTTGACCTGTCCCTTGAACTGCGGGTCGAGCATCTTCACCGCCAGTACATAAGAGGCGCGCGACCACACGTCTTCGGGCACCACTTTGAGTCCGCGCTGCCCCATCGCGTGCAGATCGATGAAATTCTTGATGGCGTTGTAGACGCCTTCGCGCAAGCCCGAGACGTGTGTGCCGCCAACGCGGGTCGGGATCATGTTGACGTAGGACTCGGTGACCTGCTCGCCTTCCGGCGTCCAGGCTATCGCCCACATCGCGCCCTCACCCTCGGCGAAATTGTCGGATTCGGACTGCGCGGTGATGTAGCGTTCGCCCAGGAAGGTGCTCGCCACCGGTTCGCTTCCCGCGATCGCGGATTCGAAGTAACCCTTGATGCCTTCGGGGAAGTGCCAGGTCTGAATTTCGATCTTTTTGTTCTTTTCGATGCCCAGGCTGAACTTGACCCCGGGCAGTAGCATCGCCTTGGCGCGAAGCAGCGCGGCAATGTCGGCGGCGACAATCTTCGGCGAATCGAAGTACTTTGCGTCCGGCCAGAAGCGCACGCGGGTGCCGGTGTCGCGCGGGCCGACCTGGCCCACCCTTTTCAACGGATCCTTCACCTTGCCGTTGGGCGCGAACACGATGCGATACTTCGCGCCATCGCGTTTGACATCGACCTCGAGGCGGGTGGACAGCGCGTTGGGCACACACACACCCACGCCGTGCAGGCCGCCGGCGATGCGGTAGGCCGCGTCCTTGTCGGTCTTGCGGAATTTGCCGCCGGAATGCAGTGTGGTGAAAATCACCTGCACCGCGGGCACGTTTTTCTTCGGGTGGATGTCCACCGGGATGCCGCGGCCGTCGTCGGTGACTTCCGCCGAACCGTCTTCAAATAGCACGACGGCGACATTTTTTGCGAATGCGGCGAGGCCTTCGTCGGCGGCGTTGTCGATGATCTCGACCAGGGCGTGGTTCGGGTTCGACGGGTCGGTGTACATGCCCGGCCGGTGCAGGATCGGTGACAGGTCCTCGAGAATCTCGATGTCTTCGGCGGTATAGGCGTTGGGTTTCTTTGCCATGTCGGTCTTCAGGTCAGGCGTTTCTTCAATGCAAGCAGACCGCCCGGGCGGCGATGCAGCATGTGGGGAATGTTCGGGGGGCAGGAGTCCGTGGAGGACCGGCCTGGCCATCCCGGAGGTGTTGCAGACCGCTGCGGTACGACTCCACGGCGCGTATTGTAGTGCGTCCCACAGGATCCTTCCTGCGTCTTTCAACGCATGTTGGCGAGCTTCTCAATTGCAGGCCCGGTCACGCGAAAAATGGTCCAGTCGTCCAGCGCCACCGCGCCCAGCGATTTGTAGAAGCGGATCGCCGGTTCGTTCCAGTCAAGCGCAGCCCACTCGAAGCGCCCGCAGCCGTGCTGGCGTGCGATGCGCGCGACGTGCAGCAGCAAGGCGCGGCCGTACCCGTGCCGGCGCAACGCTGGCCGCACGTAGAGATCTTCCAGCCACAATCCCCTTACGCCCAGAAACGTGGAAAAATTGTGGAAGTACACCGCAAAGCCCGCCGGCGTTTCGCCTGCGAAACCGAGCAAAACCTCTGCGCCCGGCCGCTCCCCGAACAGAGATTCGCGCAAGCGCGCTTCGCTCGCCGAGACCAGGTGGCTCAGGCGTTCGTACTCGGCGAGTTCCCGCACGAATGCGAGCACCAGCGGAATGTCTTCCGCAGTGGCGGGGCGGATTTTGAATTCGGGTGCGGCTTCTTCGTTCATATCGCGACTCCGGTCAGTGTGATTTCAGGAGGTGAGCTTCGGGCGGATGCGCGGCACCCGTTTCGGCCTGGCGGTCCTGACCTGCAACGCGGGAATGTCGCGGAATTCGTCGCGCACGAAATCGAGGAACAGGCGCACCTTGCTCGACAGGAAGCGCGCCGATGGATACACCGCGTGGATATCCACTGATGGCGGTCCGTAGTCGGCCAACACCTGCGTGAGCCGGCCCTCGTCAATATCTTCCCGCACGAATACGGCCGGCATGTGCGCGATGCCGATGCCTTCGAGCGCGGCGGCGCGAATGGTGAGGGCGCTGTTGGCGCGGAAGTCTCCCTTGACGCGCACCGAAAGCGGACCCTGCGGCGCTTCGAATTGCCAGTCGTTGCTGAACAGGTAGTTGTAGGTGATGCAGTTGTGCGCGGACAGATCGGCAGGCGAGCGCGGCGTGCCGCGGGTGCGCAGGTAATCCGGCGAGGCTACGCACACCCGGGTAACCCCGGCCACGCGACGGGCCACGACTTGCGAGTCGGCGAGATCGCCGAAGCGGATCGCGACGTCCACGCCTTCCTGCACCAAGTCGACATAGCGGTCGTTAAGGGTCAGGTCCACCGCCAGTCCCAGATATTTGCGCCGGAAGCGGAAGACCAGGGGAAGCAGGTAGAGCTGGCCGAACGCCACCGGGGAGTTGATCCGCAGCAGCCCGGTGGTGCGGTTCTGAAGATCGGCGAGGCTGCTTTCGAGATCCGTGACCTCGTCCAGGATGTGCCGGCAGCGGTCGTAATACTTGCGGCCGGCTTCGGTAGGACTCAGCTTCCGGGTGGTGCGATTGAGCAGCCGCACGCCTAAATGTTCTTCCAAAGCAGTGAGTTGCTTGCTGACGGTGGGCTGGATGGTGCCCAGTTCGCGGGCCACCGCGGAGAAGCTCCCGGTCTCCACGATGCGAATATAAAGGCGCATTTGATACAGGCGATCCATCGGGAAACCAATTTATCATCGTTTTTGCATAAATCCTATCCATACGATATTACTTGTATTTATATTTGCATGAGTCTATATTTCCGCCATAGTAATCAACAAGTGGAGGTTCGGCATGGAAACGCTGCTTGAAACCTTTTTGCGCATGTCCCGGAACACGTGGCGGGAGCCGATGGAGTTCGACGCAACCGCGACCGTCAGGATCGAAGCACGGCTGCTGGATCTGACTTCCAGCGATCACGGAACTTTTCCTTACCAACCGTAAGTAATGCCGTTGAATCAGTTGATTAGGTGGGATAGTCGGGCTTGGGAAAGCCCGGAAAGTGCGGACAGGGAAACGATTTCCTCCCCCACGTAACTCTCTCCTCCTCCCTGAGCTACGTGGTTTTAGAGGGGCGCCAAGGTGCCCCTCTTTTTTTTGCCGCGTCCCTCACCTCCCGCCTGCCGGGATCGGCAGGTCAGGACTTACCTGGCGGGCGGGGCTTCGGGTGCGCGAATCCCATGCGGCGCAGCCCAGCCCAGTCCTTCCCATGTGTTTCCCCTTGGCCGGTATTCGCAGCCGATCCAGCCCTGGTAGCCGAGCGAATCCAGCAGTTCGAACAGGTAGGGATAGTTGATCTCGCCGACCGTCGGTTCGTGGCGTCCCGGCACCCCGGCGATCTGAATATGGCGCGTGAGACTGATGTTGGCCTCGATGGTTTCGGCGAGGTGCCCCTCGAGCATCTGCATGTGATAGACATCGAGGTGAAGGTAGAGATTGCGGCTGCCGACCTGCTCCAGGATGCGTCGCGCGTGGTCGGTGTGATTGAGAAAGTAGCCGTGCATGCCCTGCGTGGTGTAACTCGGGCCGTTCTTGACCAAGCCCATTTTCTTGTTGATCGGCTCGATCACCACCACGATGCCGTGCTTTTCGAGGAAGCCGGCGGCGTAGCGCAGGTTCTCCACGTACGTGCGTTCGGCGGCCTGGTAGTCCTGGCCAGGCCCGACCACTCCGGCCATGGTGTGAACGGTGTCGCAACCCAGCGCGTGAGCGTACTCGACTACGCGCGCAAGACTGTCGCGGAATTCCCCTTCCCGCCCAGGTACCGCGGCCAACCCGCGGTCGCCGGCATCCCAGTTGCCCATCGGCGAGTCGAACAGCACCATCTTCAGTCCATGCGCCTTTAGCCGCGCCGCGAGCTCGGCCGGCGGATAGTCGTAAGGCACCTGGAATTCGACGCCCTTGAAGCCAGCCCAGGCGGCGGCCTCGAAACGGTCGAGAAAGGGGACTTCAGGGAAAAGGTAGTGCAGGTTGGCGGCGAACTTGGGCATGGGTGACGCGATCGGGGATTGGGGACTGGGGATCGAACGTTAAGTTGGCTGCGTGATCATTATATGGAGGGCTACCCCGTCCGCTAACACGCTGGCTGCGGCAATCGTTTCTGTGGTTACATTGCGCTGAGGCGATAAAAGTCAGTGATCACTTCTTTGGACACGCCATCGGAGGATGGACATGGGCAAGAAGGACAGCAAGAAACCCTACGGCGAAGGCAAGGGCAAGAAGCGCGGCAAGAAAAAGAAAGGCTACGCCGCCCTTCCGGTCGAGGACGCGCTCGCCTGCCCTCCGTCGGCCAAGTTCTTCTACGAACTGGTGGTCGGCAACGGCATCGGCGAGGATGCGGTCAACGACGCGGTCGAAGCCTATCGCCGCGCCCGGGAATCGCGGCGCGAAAAAGCACTCGAAGAGGCACAGAAGCACCAGCACGACTGCGGGAAGAACTGCGAGTCCGGAGAGCACCTGATCCTCGGGCCCTATTTCGGTCCGCAGGACTGGCGCATCGAAAACGACGACCCGCAGCGCGCAACCACCTGGAGTTGGCTGGGATTCCAATCGGTGCACTTCTGCCGGAAGAACTGACGCGGCAGTCATCACGCGCCGTCAAGTCCGACCACAAAATTTTCTGGCGCCACGGATATCCACAAAATCTGTGGATAACCTTGTGGATGGCTTGCGGCATTTTGCGCAAGACCGCTTTGCTGCTTATGCGCCCCTTTGTGCTGCTCAATTAATCAGCAGCGCTGTCACCTCGCAACGACAAACAAAAATTCAATTTCACCAGAAGGATTTTTTCCATGCGTATCACCGATGTACGCACCATCGCCGTCGAGGTCAAATTGCCGAAGACGGTGTTCGATGCCAATTACACGATGGCGACCAAGCCGGCTCTGCTGGTCGAAGTTGAGACCGATCAGGGACTTGTCGGTCTCGGAGAAGCGGCGCACTTCGGCGGGCCGATGGCTTCGACCGCGCAAGTGGTCGAGCACGAGCTGCGCGACTATCTGATCGGCCAGGATCCGCGGCAGATCGAGTACCTTTGGGAGATGATGCACCGGCGCGCGTACAAGCACGCGCGCGGCGGTATCGTCATTGCCGCCATCAGCGGAATTGACATCGCGCTCTGGGACCTGCGCGGCAAGATGGCGGGAATGCCGTTGTGGCAGTTGCTCGGCGGTTACCGCAAGCGCGTGCCGGCGTATGCGACCGGCGGCTTCTATTCCGAAGGCAAAGGCGTGCGCGAACTGGCGAAGGAGATGGCGTCCTACGTCAAGCACGGGTTCCGCGCAGTGAAAATGAAAATAGGGCGCAACGCGGGTATCGAGCTCTCGCCGCTGCGCGTGATGGACAACCGCGGCCAATGCGAGGTCACGCTGCCGCAGGACCTGGAGCGCGTCGCCGCGGTGCGCGCTGCAATCGGCCCTGAGGTCAAGCTGATGGTGGACGCCAACGGCGCCTGGGATGTCGCCACCGCGGTGAAGATGGGCCGCGCAATGGAACGACACGACATCTACTGGTACGAGGAGCCGGTGTGGCCCGACGACGTCGCCGGCAGCGCCGAGGTCGCCGCCAAGGTCGGCATCGCGGTTGCGGGCTATGAAACCTGCAGCTACGGCATGGTCGATTTCAACGACTACATCAAGGCACGCGCAGTCCACTTTGTTCAACCGGACGTGGCGTGGGCGGGCGGGCTCACCGAATCGCTGAAGATCGCGCACATGGCGCAGGCCGCGAACCTGCCGATTGCGCCGCACATCCACGGGTCAGCGGTGGCAGTCGCCGCGGCGGTGCACTTTCTCGGTGCGGTCAGGAACGGCTCGATGGCGGAAACCGTCTATCCCGCACACGCGCTGATGACCGAGCTGGTCAAGGAACCCTTCGCGGTCGACAAGAAAGGTGAAATCGAATTGCCCGACCGCCCGGGACTGGGAATCGAGCTGGATGCGAAGATCGTGAAGAAGTATCGCGTGAAATAAACGCAATCCTTACCGCAGAGTCGCAGAGAACGCAAAGGAAAAGCGGGATGGGGGAAAAATGCGGGATATCCGATCAATGCTTGCGACAGCATTCACGGAGTTACTGTAATCCCGTCCTCGCGTGTCAATGAACCGATGCCTTCCGTTGGCCGGATGGCGTTGGCACCATTTCTCCAACTGGCCCCAATTCGCCATCACACATTCATCACGGCCTTTTGTTTTTCTCCGCGTTCTCTGCGTCTTTGCGGTGAAAAGATGTAGGCCTTGTTTCTTGGGCTTCCAGTTGCGCGAGACGTCGTGCGCTTGCGTCAGTTGATCGGGCGCAACCATGAAGGCGATGAAGTCGCGCATTTTGCCGACGGAGGCGCCTTGACACCGCATAGTGCGGCACCTATCCTCGGGCCCCGACAACGATAACAACCACTACGCGGTTCCTATCCGCCTCCCATGACCGACGCAATCATTTATCTGGCCACCAGTTTCTGGATCGGCGCGGTGCACGCTGCCACACCGGGCCACGGCAAGACCATCGCAGCCGCTTATATCGTCGGCGCGCGCGGCAAGCCCGTGGACGCCTTGATTCTGGGCGTGTTCGTCACGCTGTCGCACACGAGCGGCATCGTGCTGGTGGGCGTTTTGGCCTCGCTCGGACTGCCGGGAATGGTGCCGCAACGCATCGAAGCGTGGATGGCGCTGATCACCGGCCTGCTGGTGATCGGCATCGGGTTGTGGACGCTATGGACGCAGCGGGAACTGCTGTTGCAATTGCAGGGTCTGGCGCCGGCTCCGCGTCTCGCGCACGAGTCTGCACAAGAGCACGTCGAAATGCGTTTTCGCCCTCACACCCACGATGGCGAACACGGACATGGCCACCATCAACATGGACATGATCACGCACACGGGCACGATCATTCCCACGATCACGACCATGATCACGCGCACGCGCATCACGATGCGGAAGCGGGCTCGCACACTCACGGCTGGGGATTCAAGCACACTCACGACCTGAAGCTGGCCACCACCAACCGGCCCAGCCTTTGGGTGTTGATCGGGCTGGGCATTGCCGGCGGTCTGCTGCCGGACCCGGCGGCACTGGCGATCCTGCTGAACGCGCTGGCGCAGGGTAAGGTGATGCTGGGACTGGGAACCGTCGTGGTGTTCAGTCTTGGCTTTGCGGCAACGCTGGTGGTCGTCGGCGTGATCGCCGCCAAGGTCGGGCAGAAGATACTCGACTGGCTCGCCGGGCCGTGGGCGATGCGGCTTCAGATCGCCACGTCGCTGCTGATCGTCCTGGTTGGCGTGATTCTTTCCTTCAAGGCCTGGACCACGCTCGCTACGCTCGCCTGAAGCCGAGGATCGAGGGCCGAGGGACGAGTAAACACCTCAAAGACAAACGCCCTGGAGATTTTCACTCGGGCCTCGTACCTCGACCTCGGCCCTATCTTTTGGCAGCTTCCGCTGGCAGCATTCCGACAAATCCGGTGATGTCGGTATACCAGACGTTGCCAGCCGGATCGACTGCAACGCCGTACGGGCGGGCACCTTCACGGGGCAGCTTGAATTCCTTGATCGTGCCTTCGCGCAGTCTTCCAAGGCTGCCCTTTCTCAGCATTCCAAACCAAACCGATCCGTCGGGCGCGGCGTCCAGTCCCGTTAGCCCCGCACTCTCCTTGCCAATCGCGAATTCCTCGAAACTTCCATTCGACAGGCGGCCGATCTTGTTTCCCCGAAACTCGATGAACCAGACCACGCCTTTGCCGTCGACGGCGACGTCCGCCGGGGAACTGCTGCGCGTTGGAATGTCGAATGAACTCATGCTCCCGTCGGGAGCGATTCGCAACAATTGATTGGCGCTTTGTAGCGTCACCCACACACTGCCGTCCGGCGCGGTGGCCACACCGAGCGGCCCGCCGCGAATCGAATCGATCACGTGGCGTTTTAGCCTGCCGTCCTTGATGCGGGTGATGCTGTAGGCGCTGGCTTCCGCAATCCACACCGCGCCGTCGCGCCCAACCGCTATTTTTCCGAGACGGACGACCGGCGTTTCCAGCGCAATCGAAGTGATCGTTCCTTCGGGGGTGATGCGCGACACCTGCCGCGATTCGGAATCCGTGAACCACACGGAACCGTCGGCCGCAACCGCGATGCCAACAGGCTCGACGCTCATTTTCGCTTTCAGCAGCCGCTCCACCTTGCCCTCCCGTATGCGGCCGATGGCAGAGGCGAAATCAATTGTGAACCACACGGTGCCGTCCGGCGCGACAGCCAGAGCAGTCGGCGTGTCCTTGGATTCGAGCATCCTGTACTCGACGACTTCGACTGCCGATGGGGCGGCGAGGCGCCACAGCACCAGCGCCGCAATCAGCACGAGCGCAAGAACGCCTGCAAACCACCATTTACGGAACCGGTTGTGGGCAGCGGCCGTCACGGAATTCCTTTGCCTGAATGATGTCGCCGAGAATTGACGACGCCACTGCGCGCGGCCAGCCAGCGGGCGAAAAGAACCCCTCCAACGCCCAGCAGAAGCAGAAACGCCAGCCCACCCGCAAGGCTGATGACGTCCACCCTGTTCAGAAGATTGCCGCCCTCGACCGCAATGCGCCAGATTTCGCTGTAAGGCAGGAGGGCGTAGCCGGCGTAAAGCGTATCGGCGTGAGTCGGATCGCGCACCAGCGGACGCGCTTCCAGGTGAACCGGGAGATTGCCCTCGATCAGACCCCAGGTTTCGCCGCGGTCGCTGCTGCGAAACATTCCGCGGTGAGTCGTCAAAACCAGCCTCGTTGCGCTGGCATCGGCCGCGATGCCGCGCACACTGGTTCCGGGCTCCGGCAACGGCCGGCCGATGGCCCTCCAATTCACGCCGCCATCGTCGCTGCGGTAGACCCGGTCGGTCGCAGCGGCCCACAGGCGGTCGGCCGAAGCCGGATCCACGCTCAGCGCCTCGACGCCGGGTGGCAGCCCGGCGTTGCGCACCGCCCAACTTTGTCCCCCATCCCTGCTCATCAATACGCGGCCGTCGGCGATCGCAAAAAGTGTCTCCTGCGGCTGAAGGGTCGAGGCCAGCGTGGTAAATTCAGGTTGATCGGGCAGACCGTGCTCGACTTTGCTCCAGTTGCGGCCACCGTCCTCGCTGCGGTAAAGGTCGCGACGCCCGGCGAGATAAACGCGTCCCGGCGCCGCACCGGGAACGATCGCTCGCGAGGGCGCCGCCTCGGCCGCCGCGACTGCCTGCAGCCACTCCCCCGCCTCCAGGCGGAACACGCCGGCGGGCGTGGAACACAGCGCGGCCTTGCCGTCCTCGAGAAAAGCCACAGAGAACACCGCACCGAAAAGTTTGTTCGGTGCTTCCCGCTTCCAGTCGCGGCCGCCGTTTCTCGTCACCAGTAGGTTGGTGTCGGTTCCCAGCAGCAAGTGGTTGGGGTTGGCGGGATTGACCGCCAGTGACACGGCACCGCCAACGAAAAGGCCGACATCAGCGTTGAGCCAGACGCCGCCGAAATCGCGCGTACGGAACAGGCCGCCATAGGCGCTGGGGTCGTGCGCCTCGGCCGCGGCACCGGCCATCAGCAGCACAAAGACGGACGCATTAAGAGTTTGTCGAGACACGACGGGATTCCGATGCATAAAAAAAGCGAGGAGCCGGATTCCCGACTCCTCGCTCTGGACCTTCCGAATCAGACGGTTTAGAGCGACGACCTCAGGCTCACTTCCTCTTGGAGCTTTCGCCCGAAGCCAAAGAAATCTCCGCCATGCGAGCGCCATTTGCTCCGACCCAATTGTTCTTCATGATCGGATAATCGGCGGTATAGGAAGTGGGTTCATGCGCGGCAATGCAGTTGTTCGGATCGCTGCGTCCGGTAAGCTTGTAGCACTTCTCGTAGGCCAGGAACTGCTGCGCCGTATCCGCGCTGCTCTGCGGGTTGGCCATCATCCAGTCGCGAATGCCTTGCCAGGATGAATAAACGTCGCTGCCAAACACCAGCGTACCGACCGAGGTGCCGGTATTTACTGCCAGGAGCTGTGACCCCGCTGTGTGGGCATTGTGCGCCGGATAGATCCTGATGCCGGGCAGAATCTCCATTTCGCCGTCTACGATCACCGCTTTGCCGGCAAGAACCTTGCCGTAAATTTCATCCAGCGTCTTCGGCGGATAGCCGCAGGCCGGAGTCCGTGCGCAGCCGCCAGGAGAAACGTTGGTGGCACTGATGCGCGGATGCGGATAGTTGATCGCCCATTCGATGCCCTCCAGTTCCTTCTTCTGGATGTAAAGCACCGCGTTCGGGAAATCGCTCAGCGCGCCTGCGTGGTCCCAATGCCCATGACCCACAACGATCTTGGTAACCTGGTCAGCCGAGATACCGAGTTGCTTCATGGTCTCGGGCAGAGGATGCCAGTGGTCCGAGCCGGTCATCTTCAGATAGTCCTGCTGCTTCCAGCCGGCATCGGCCATGACCACTTCCAGTTTGCCGTTAACCATCCCCTTGATCACACCGACGTTGACCGGCAGGTCCACGGTGTTGATGTTGTTGAACTTGCTCGTGCTGCCGGGAACAAAGACGCGGTCGGGCATAAACGCACCGTAGGGCACGCCCATGAAACGACTGCTTTCGACTACCCATACGGAGTAAGACTGCGCCTGCGCTACCGGCGCTGCCAGCATCGCCACGGCGGCAAGCCCCGCGACGACAAGTGCTCTTTTCAGTTTGTTCTTCATCTTCTCTCCCTCCTTGACGTTGAATTGCAAACTACAACTTTGGTCTTCCATTTCATCCGTACCGACGCTGACAACGCCGGAACGGACTGACTGCTAATTCGGCTTGTACTCGCCCGGCCAGAGCAAATCGCTCAACTTGAGGATCGCCAGTGATGCCTGCTCACTGCGTTTCTGGGCCAGGAAAAGATGCTCGTCCTTTCCATCCTCGGCAATCTTGACCATTTCCCGGGTCGCCGACGTGTAAAGAACCAGTGCCTCCCTGTAACTATCGTGCGCGTCCTGCAGGGAAACCGGCGGCCGCATCCTGTTCACACGCGTTGATGCGTCCTTAAACGTTTTCGTCAGCGGCAGCACCTTGGATTTCAGCTCTTTGACGTCCTGATTTTCAGTCTTGTAATTCAGTCCAGCGAATATCATCCGTACCGCCGCAAGCTTTACTTCGCTGTGTATCGGCCACAGTGCTGCGGCGTACGCCTCCTCCTCTGCCGTGAGCGCCGGCACGTCATAACCGCTCAAGGCGATTCCGGCGGCGAATGATGCGGCGGCGGATGGCGGTTTGTTCGCGGCGAATTCGCGCTGAACAGCTACCGCGACGACTGCAATCAAACCAGCAACGATTGCCGCGACCAGCACAACTTTCCATTGCGGCGGTTTCGCCGCGGCACCGCTCTGCTGCCCCATCCTGTTCCGTTGCCTGCTTTTTTGTGTGAACCGAATTTAATCCGGCGTCAACGCAAGGTCAATGCTGCGCCGCAGCAGTCATTCCTTAAGTCTCGAGCGCTAATTCCTGAGCTCCGGTTTGAACTATTCAGCGAAGAAATTCTCACTGTGGCGACCACTTTGGGTCGTCAGTAAACAAGCCATCGACGTAGCCAATGTAGTAGATCAGGAACAGTCCAAAACCCAGGGACAGCAGTCCGGAAGCTACGCGCAAATAGGCGTTGAAGCGCGGGAAACGCTCGATCGAATAGGAAAACGGAGCGGCGATCGCCACCGTGATCAGCATCATGCCGGCAATGGTGCCGACGCCGAACAGGAACAGGTACACCATGCCCCATAACGGATCCTTGATAGCCGTAAGCACCAGCAGCGCCACCGCCGCCGAACCGGCCAGCCCATGCACGACGCCCACCACCAGCGGGCGCACCATTTGGTAGAAACCGATTCCGCCCAGTTTTCCATCCAGCCAGGCCTGCGGCGTCCGGTTTTCGGGGTGTCCGTGGTCCGCCTCGCCATGGCCGTGCGTATGGGAATGCGCGTAATCCCCGTGCGCGTGGGTATGTGCATGAAGGGAGCCGGAACCCGGCGCCACGTTGTCGCGGATCCATTGATTGAGGCCGGTCAGATTGAGCAGACCGAGTACGACCAGCATCACCCCGACGGCGAACTCCATCGCAAGCCCGGTGCGAGGCGGAATGACGACGGCAAATACAATGATCGCACCGCCGACGATCGCCACCGTCAAAGTGTGGCCCACTCCCCACAACGCGCCGATCAGCGCCGCGCCGCGCAACGAGCGCTGGCGGCTGACGATCGTCGAGATTGCGATGACATGGTCGGCATCGGTGGCGTGACGCATACCGAGAAAGAAGCCGACTGCAAGGAGGGAGAGCGTGGTGATCAAGACCGGAACAGCCTGCTTGATATGATTTTGTGGGGCGTGAAGTTACTCCCGGCGTGCCCGGGCGTCAAGCGGCGTCATGAAAATCATGAAATGCTTCTGCGGGTTTTGCGTTGGCTCCGCCTTGCGGCCCGGGTAGAGGATAATTGCAGGCGTCGCGATCGCCGGCTGCTGCCGGTCCGCAGGATCCCACAGGGAAACGCCATGACAAGATACTCAGACCCGCGCACTCTCGGCCTCGCAGTGCTATTGCTGTCGGGCTTCGCCGCGAACGCTGCCGAGTGGGCCGGCGACCTCGCGCCGATTGGAGCGCAGGACTGGAATGCCGCGCGTGCCGCGCATCTGCTGGAGCGTGCCGGCTTTGGCGGCACTCCGGAAGAGATCGCACAGTACGCCGCAATGACGCCTCAGGCCGCGGTCCGGCGGTTGGTCTATTACAAGACCATCCCGAACGATCTGCCGGCCTTCGACCACTCCGGTGCGCACGATCCCGGGCTGGAACCTTTCCCGCCTTCCCGACCGGCCGCAACGGATCTTGCCAGGAAGACAGGTGAATCCCTCGGCGTCAAAGTCAAACCAGCCGGTAATCGGCGACTGCAGCCGGTTGCCGACCGGTTTTTCTACTGGTTACGCGCCAGCCGGCTGGAGACGCATCGCCTCGCCTATTGGTGGGCGAACCGGATGCTCGTCACCCAGCGCCCGCTGGAAGAAAAAATGGCATTGTTCTGGCACGGCCATTTCGCCACCTCGGAGGAAAAGGTGCGCGACTACCGGAAGATGCTCAAGCAGCTCGAGCTGTTTCAGGACAAGGGGACCGGCAGCTTCCGCGAGCTGCTGATCGGCGTGGCGCAGGACCCGGCCATGCTCGCGTTCCTTGACGCCGCAGTGAACGTGAAGGGCGCGCCGAACGAGAACTTCGCGCGCGAGATCATGGAGCTGTTCACCATGGGGGTCGGCAACTACACCGAAACCGACATCCGCGAAGCCGCCCGCGCCTTTACCGGATGGAATTTCGTCGACCTGAATTTCGTGATCGCGCCTGACAAGCACGACGGCACCGCGAAGACGGTGCTTGGCCGCAGCGGCAACTTCGACGGCGTGGCGGTCATCGACGTCATCCTCGCCCACCCGGTAACAGCCGAACATATCAGCGGCAAGATTTACCGCTATTTCGTGCGTGAAGAAATTTCTCCGGAGCTCCGAAAAAAACTGGCGGCAAAGCTGCGCGACGTTAACTATCAGATCGCGCCGCTGCTGGAGACGATTTTCCTTTCACGCGATTTCTACAGTCCGGCGTCGGTCGGCACCCGC
The DNA here is from genome assembly GCA_031406075.1 of Betaproteobacteria bacterium. Taxonomy (GTDB): domain Bacteria; phylum Pseudomonadota; class Gammaproteobacteria; order Burkholderiales; family JACQAP01; genus JACQAP01. Next base: position 9,494 of record JANOGP010000050.1, on the reverse strand, counting down.
ATCAAGCCGCCGGTCGAACTGGTGGTGTCGACTTACAGGAAAATGGGACTGAAAGAAATTCCCGGGGTGCCGGATTTCAATGAAATGACGGAAATGCTCGGCCAGAAACTGTTCTATCCGCCCACAGTGGCCGGCTGGGCACACGGCAGGAGCTGGATAACGCCGGGCCTGCTTCTGGCACGGGGCAACTTCGTGTACGACACGGTGTTTCCCGATATCAATTTCCTCCCGCCCGATCGCTATCCGGGTAACGATTACCAGATCGCCGCCGTGAGCGACAAGCTGGCGATGGGTTTCGACGTGACAACTGCAACCAAGCCCGACGCCAAGGAAATGACGTCGATGTCGATGCAGATGGCCGATCGCGACGAGGATTTCAACACCCGGCTGGCGAGCTTCCGCGGCTGGCAGATGGCGATCCAGAAAGTGAAGCCGATCCCAAGGGCGACTGCCCAACTCGATCTAGCCGGCATCGTGCGCGCGGCCGGTTGCCGCAACGCCCAGCAGGCAGTTGACGTGCTGCTGGCTCGCTTCCTTTCGGTGCCCGTGGATGCCGGCGCCCGCGCACGGATCGGAAAATTTCTCGAAAACGAACTCGGTACCAGCGACCTTATCGCGGCCGGCACTTTCCTGGAAGAACCGCTGCGATCGACGCTGCACCTGATACTGTCATTGCCGGAGTACCAACTTGGATAATTGCCTCACCCCCCGCCCTCTCCAGCAAGCTGGCGAGGGAGCCTGAACCGTGGAGGTTGCCGGACTATGAGAAAAGTTAGTCGAACGAGAAGCTGGAACCGGCGCGATGTGCTGCGCGCATGCCTGTGCGGTGCAGGCGTCGGTGCAATCAATGGCATGCCGCTGGTGTTCTCGCGCGCGTTAGCCGGGGATGCAACGGCACCGAATCGGATCCTCGTAATCCTCGAGCTTTCCGGGGGCAACGACGGCCTCAATACGCTGGTGCCTTACGGCGACGACGCCTACTACCGCCATCGCCCCCGCATCGGCATCCGTCCGGAAAAACTGCGCAGAATCGACGAGCGCCATGGTTTCAATCCGGGAATGTCCGGCTTCGAGGGCCTGTACAAGGACGGCAGGATGGCGGTGGTGCACGGTTGCGGTTACGCGCAGCCGTCGTTCTCGCATTTCACCTCGATGGCTTATTGGCACACCGGCGCCCCCAACAGCGGAGAGGAAACCGGCTGGGTCGGCCGGCTCGCAGATGCCATCGACCCGCGGCCAACCCCGAATTTCATCGTCAACATCGACGAAGCACAGTCTCTGGCAGTGAACGCGCGCAACCATGTCCCGGTGGTGTTCGACGATCCGGAGCGCTTCGGCCGCAAGGGTCTGTACCAGACCCGGCCGCTCCTGGACCAGGTATCCGACGTCGCCCACGACGCGAACCCTTCGCGCCGTTTCCTGCTCGAGGTCGCGAAAAGTGCGCGCGAAGCCTCGCAACTGGTGCGCGATGCGTGGGCGAAGTACCGGACCCCGGTGGATTACGGCATCGTCCCGATCGATTTGCCGAAGATCGCGTCTCTGATCGCCGCCGGCATGCCGACGCGTTTGTACTACACCTCGTATCGCCACAACGCCTTCGACACCCACGTGCAGCAACCCGATCTGCATCAACGGCTGCTGACCTACGTCTCCGACGCCGTGGCCGGATTCATGAAGGACATGCAGCGCATCGGCCGCGCCGACGACGTGGTGATGCTGGTATTTTCCGAGTTCGGACGACGGGTGCCCGAGAACACCAGCCTCGGCACCGATCATGGCACCGCCAATCACATGTACCTTATCGGCAAGCCTGTGAAAGGCGGTCACTACGGCACGCCTCCGAAGCTCGACGCACTGGATGAAGGCGACAATCTGATATTCACCACCGATTTCCGCCGCGTCTACGCCAGCGTCATCGACGGCTGGCTGGGCTACCGCGACACGCGCAAGCTGCTCTCCGGTAACTTCGAGACTTTTCCCGTCTTCGGCTAGGCCGGCGGCGCCGGCAGCCGGGCCAAGCATTTTTCGGGTTTAATATACCCGTGGTGGGTTCACGTCCGGTCGCGTGCACGTTGCGTCCGGCAGAGCTTGCCTGAGCAATTTGACCCAATCGCGGCACGCCTTTCCGGAACGCATCGGCCTTGCAGTCGGAGTCCAGCGGCCGGGCGGGCATGCCCCTTGCGTAAACTCCGACACCCGGCAATGCATGGCCGCACACGAATGAAAAAAATGGACATCCGCAACAAGACTTACGGCGATGTGCTGGTGCTTTCGCCCGAGGGCAGAATCGATCACGCCAACAGCGAAGAATTCCGCCAGTCCCTGAATCCGCTGGTCGAACGCTGCAGCGCCAAAGGCGAGCGATTGGTGTTGGACCTCGCCGGCGTGGATTACGTCAGCAGTGCGGGCCTGCGTTGTTTCATGCTCGCGGAAAAGCAGGCCAAGTCCCAGGGCGGCACCATCGTGGTTGCGGCAATGCAGCCCGTGGTGAACGAAATCTTCGAGATCAGCCGATTTACCCTGGTATTCGAAACTTTCGCCACGGTGCGCGACGCCCTGGCGAAGGTCTCGCCCGCCGCGCTAAAGGCCTACGACGCCGCCTAGTGACCATGCGGGTACGCTTCTGGGGGACGCGCGGCTCGATCCCGGTCGCGCTGACTTCCGCCGACATCCGGCACAAAATCGAGCAGGCGCTTACCCTGGCAATTGCCAGAGGGGTGGACTCCCCGCAGAAGCTGCAGAACTTCATCGAGCACGATCTGGGTTTCAGCATTTCCCACACTTACGGCGGGCATTCGCCATGCGTGCAGCTCGAAACCGGGCGCGCCGAATATCTGGTCTGCGACATGGGCAGCGGCGTACGCGCTTTCGGCAACAGCATCATGTCGCGACGCGACGACGGTCCGCCTCCGGTCATCAACGTGATCATGTCCCACGTGCACTGGGACCACATCATGGGATTTCCCTTCTTCGCACCCGCCTATGTTCCGGGGGCGCGCATCCGCATACATGGCTGTCACGACGTGCTCGAGCAGGCGTTCCGGCTGCAGCAGTCCGCGCCCTGCTTCCCGGTTGATTTTTCGCGGCTTGCCGCCGATATCGAATTCGTGCAACTCAAGGCCGGCGCAAGCTACGACGTCGCCGGCTTCAAGGTCATGCCGAAGCTGCAGCGGCACACCGGCGACTCTTACGGCTACCGCTTCGAGCGCGACGGAAAAATCGTGGTGTACTCGACCGATTCCGAGCACAAGCTCGAAGACCCGGGCGAAACCCGCGGCTTTGCCGAGTTCTTCCGCAATGCGGACCTGGTGATCTTCGACGCCATGTACTCTCTACTGGACGCGGTGTCGGTCAAGGAGGACTGGGGACACTCAAGCAACATCGTGGGCGTGGAAATGGCGCAAATGGCGAATGTGAAGCATCTGTGCCTGTTCCATCACGAGCCTGCGTTCGACGACGATCGCATTGAATCCGTGCTCAACGAAACCATCCGCTTCGAGAAGCTGACCCGCACCGGACAAACGTTGAAGATTACTGCTGCGTACGACGGCATGGAAATCGAGTTGTGACGCAAGCTCCGCAGACCGGTGCGGGCGCCGGGGAAACGCCGCCCGGCGGACAAATCCGATCCTGGAGCGAACGCGCACTCACGAACGTGTTGGTCAGCGGCCACGGGCGGCCGCTGGGCGCCGCGGTACTTTTGCTTCTGCTGTTGATCTCGTTCGTGCCCGATTCGCGTGTGTTGGCGGAGCTTCGGCTGGTGCTGTTCGACGGCTATCAGACCATCTCGCCGCGGGAGCGCACTTCCGCCCCGGCGGTGATCGTCGCCATCGACGAGGAAAGCCTCGATGAACTCGGCCAGTGGCCGTGGCCGCGTACCGTGATGGCGGAACTCATCGAAGCAATCGGCGAAAACGGTCCGGCTGCGATCGGCGTGGACGTGCTGATGCCGGAAGCCGACCGCATGTCGCCCGTCAATCTGGCGGCGTTGATCGAGCATATGGACGCCAGACTCGCCCGCCGGCTGGCACAGCTACCCGACAACGACGAGGTCCTTGGGGAATCGCTGCGCCGCTATCCGGTGGCTCTCGGAATCGCCGGCGTCGAACAGGCAGAAGCAGGCGCCGCGGCAACGGGCCGCACCGCGCCGTTTCGCGTTCATGGCTCGGATCCCACGCCGCACCTGCGGCAGTTTGCCGGAACACTGCGCAGCCTCCCGCAGATCGATGATGCGGCTCGTGGCCATGGCCTGCTGAGCGTGGATCCTCGCGGCGGCGTAGTGCGCCGTGTGCCGCTGGTCTCATCGATTGCGGGCGTCCTGACTCCGGCACTGTCAATAGAGTTGCTGCGCATAGCCAGCGATATACCGGCGTTCTCGATCACAGCGGACGGTGGCGGAGTTCGAAGCATCGGCGTCGGCGACATCCTAATTCCATCCAATCCTGACGGCACCGTGTGGGTGCACTTCGGTGCGCACAACGAGGCCCGCTTCGTGTCCGCGCTCGACGCAATCCGTGGCGACATCGATCCCGAACTCATCCGCGGCAAGATTGCGCTGGTCGGCGCAACCGGACTGGGTTTGCTCGACTACCAGACCACGCCCCTGGGCGAGCGCATACCGGGAATAGAGATTCACGCGCAGATCCTCGAGAACATATATGAGAACAGCCTGCTGCGCCGGCCCGGCCAATTCGAGCATCTGGAGCGGTTGCTGCTGCTCGGCTGCGGGCTGATCTTGATACTTGCGGTCCCGGCGGCAAAGCCACGCATGGCCGCGCTGATCTACGGGGCCGTCGTCGCCGGATTGCTCGTGCTCGGCTACGAGCTCTACGTCTGGAAGCAATTGCTGTTCGACGTCACTTGGCCAACGGCCGCGGCGACCGTGATTTTCGGCGTCATGCTCACGGGCGCACTGGCCGAGGCCGACCGCCAGCGCCGTGCGCTCAGGCTCGCGCTGGAAGCCGAACGCGAAGCGGCCGCCCGCGCTGCCGGCGAACTGGAAGCGGCACGACGCATTCAGATGGGAATGCTGCCGCCGCCGTCGGCGGATTTCTATGGGGATCCGCGCTTTTCACTGCAGGCGCTGATTGAGACGGCAAAGTCGGTCGGCGGCGATCTCTACGATTTCTTCAAGCTCGAAGCCGACCGGCTTTTCTTCATGGTCGGTGACGTAGCCGGCAAGGGACTGCCTGCGAGCATCTTCATGGCCGTGAGCAAGGCCCTTTACAAGAGCGCGGCCTTGCGCAGCCGCCTGGAGGGCGGTGCCGTCATCAGCGAAGTAATGCGGGCCGCCAATGATGAAATCGCGCGCGACAATCCGGAAATGCTGTTCGTCACCGTATTCGCCGGCATCCTCGATTTGAAATCCGGCGAACTCAACTACTGCAATGCCGGGCACGACTCCCCCTACCTGCTGCACGCGCAACGCGCCGCGCCGATACACCTCGAGAGCGATTCGGGGCCGCCACTGTGCGTGATCGAAGGTTACAAGTATCAGTCCGAGCGCTACCAGATGACGCCTGGCGAATCACTTTGCGTTTATACCGATGGCGTGACCGAAGCCATGGATGCAGACGGCGGGCTCTACGGGCGGGCGCGGCTGTATTCGGTGCTTACAGCGGCACTGGCAGCCGTCAATGCGGTGACGTTGGTCGATTTGGTGCGCGATGACGTGCGCGAATTCGTCGGCGCCACCGAGCGCTCCGACGATCTCACCATCGTGGCGCTGCGCTGGAATGGCGGAAGCCTATGAGAAAATCGGGGACGACGAGACGGGGAATGTGCGCAGGAAGATCAACGCACGATGATTTCGACGCGACTGTTCATGGGCTCGGCAGCGTCCGCGGCAGTGTGTACCACCGGCTCGCGTTTGCCGCGGCCGGCGACTTCGATGTATTTCCCGGGAATGCCGCGATGGGTCAGTTCTTCGCGCACGCGCTGCGCGCGCTGCAAGGAGAGCTGGTCGTTGTACTGCATGGTCCCGACCGCGTCGGTGTGGCCGATGACCGATATTTCGGGGTCCGGACGCGCAGCGATTTCGGCAATAATGCGCTCGACTTCGCGCTCGGAATCAGAAGTAAGTGCGTCCTTGCCCTCGAGGAAATACAGCAGGAAGGTAACCGGACGGGAAGGCAACGCGGTCAGCGTGGCGCTGAAATCCTTCTTCGCAAGGCCCACGTCGTAAGTGAACGGTTGCACGCGCCCGGTGTTTTCAATGCGCGCCGCCGCATAGGGCTTGTCGAGGACAATGGCGCCGCTGCCCCTACTCCTACTCCGGACCACCACGGTGCCGACGGATCCGTTGTGCTTGGGCAGCAGCACGACCAGGTCATTGCTTGCTCGGCTCCGTACTGTGTGTATCGCCTCACCCTCGCGTGTGCGCGTCCACTCGTGCTCGCCTGTGAGAATCGCCTCGCGCTCCATCGGCTCCGGTGTGTTCCCCGACGGAGGCTGTTGGGCACACGCCCCGAGAACCAGGCCAATCGCCAAGATTACCGGCGCCAAGATTACCGCCGCATTGGGCAAATGTATCTTTACCTTTACTTGGTCGCCGAATCGTCGACCTTCACGACGAACTCGGTGCCGCGCACGCCCATGATTGCGGCCGGCGTTTTTATCCGCATGGCTTCAGGCGACTGTTTGACGATCTTGCCGGAGACGACCGCAAGCGTGCCCTTCTTCAATGCGGTATCGAACTCGCCCTTGTGGGTGGTGCTGTCGAACACGAAGCGCTCGATCACCAGTTCACTGTTGGGGCCCGCCGACAACAGGCTGTTATCCTGGAAGGTGATGCCCACGGAACCATCGGGGCCGGTTTTTACGGTATCGCGCGCCTGGATCGTGGCGCCGACCGGCGCGGGAAGGCGAACGCCGTCGCGTTCAATCTGCACCTGGCCCTTCGATACTTTTATGCGTCCCGCTTCCGCGCCGAGCGCAGGTAACGCGACCAACGCGCAGAGCAGCAGGAAGCCGAAAATAAGGAAATCTCTCTGTAACATCAATACTTTGTTCATTTGTCTTCCCTCTGTGGGTAACTGGGCCGGCAACGGACGCCGGCGCACCGACTATCGAGCAAGAAGCATGCACATTTTCATCGTACCAGCAGGTCCATCCTTTGCTGGAAATAGCAAACGCCTGTCTAACCTAGGAAAAGCGTGAAGCGCCTGAGCCGTACATTTCCCGCCCAATTAAGGGCTTTCGAACAGGTGAAGACCCTGATCGATGAATTCGGTGAAGCGACCGGTCTCCGCCGCGAGGATCGCCACAAACTGACGCTAATTGTCGAGGAATTGTTTACCAATACCGTGACCCACGGGCACCGCGGTGACAGCAATGCGCCGGTGCAGATTTCGTTCGAAGATACCGCTGCGGGGGTACAGCTGACCTACGAAGATTCGGCGCCGCCCTACGACCCGTTGGAGGCAAGCCGGCGCACCGATATCGATTCCACCATCAACGAGCGGCGCGTTGGCGGCCTCGGCGTGTTCCTGACCATCGGCCTGACCCATGGTGCCAACTACCGTTTCGTCGAAGGCCGCAATTGCATTTCGCTCACCTTGGTGCCGAGCCGCGAGTAGCGGGCGCGGAATCATCTCCCAGCCAGCGCCACGCCAGCGCTGCGCGACGCATCGCGATATCCAGCAGATACAGCAACAAGGCAAGTGCCGCCAGCCACGGCCACAGTGTGCGCGAGACGCGGCTGTGATCTCCGTTTTTCGCAAACACTTCGGCGATAGTGGGCGCCAGTTTGCCCCCAGTTTCTTCGGCCAGTGTGCGCAGCAGTTCGAGATTCGGCGGCAATGCGCGGTATTCGTCCGGGTAGGCGTAAAAAAGCCGGCGGCTGCCTGCACGGCGCAAAGCCTGCGGCGACAGACCCGGCGAATCGGCGAGTTCGAAGCGTAGCGCCGCGCCGTTCGCCAAAGATATCGGCAGGCGGTACGCACCGGGCCCGCTGTGACGCAGTTCCACCATTGACGCCCTGCCGTCGGGACCGGTCACCCGCACCCGCGGCGCGAGGTCATCGCGGAACTGCCCGTCCGCGGTGAGCGCGTTCAGGCTGATCACGGCTTCGCCGCCTTCACGCGATACGCGGAAATCAAGTTCTTCTCCGGATTCGCGGCGCATGGTTTCGCGCGTAAGCTGAGCCCACAGCTTGCCGTAACCCGGCCAATCGAGCCAGTTCGCCGCCCAGCGGTTCTTCACGTCGGAAGTAAACACCACCACCTTGCCGAGCCCGTACTGCCAACGTGCCAGCACCGGCGATCCGGATTGCGAAACCAGGAACACTTCGGCATTGTCGCGCGCCGTGGCGCTCACATAGCCCTTCAGCGGCGGTGCCTGCTCGAAGTCCACGCCGCGTAACGCCTCCATACGGCGCTTGACCACCGGCTTGAAGGCATCCTCGAGCAGATTCGAGCGCACCGCACGCTGCGTTTCCTCGATGAAAATCTGCGGGACTGCCTCGGCGCTGATGGTGGAATAGGCGCGTCCGCCACCCCATTTGGCGATTTTGCTCATCAATTCACGGTCTGCGCCTTCGCCGATCGCCACGGTGGAAACCACCATCTTCTCATCGGCCATGCGTTTGACCAGTCCCTCGAAATCGGCCGGGTGGGTATCGCCGTCGGACAGCAGGATCACGTGCTTGGCCTTGGCATCGGTTTTCTGCAACAACCGGTAGACGATGCCGAGCGCGGGATAGATGTTGGTCTGGCCGCTCGCCTGAATGCGAGCGATCTGGTCCTCGGCCTTGCGCTTGGCGCGCACGTACTGCATCGGCACCGAAATGTGCGTCTGCGAGTCGAATGCCACCACCGCGAACTGGTGCTGCTCTTCCAGCAGGTCGAGCGCCGCGCGGGTGGCCTCCTTCGCCAGTTCGATCTTGCGCCCTCTCATGCTGTAGGAACGGTCGAGCGCAATCACCAGCGCGAGGTCCTTGCGTTTTTCCTGGGCGCGGAACTGCACCGGCAGAACTTTCTCCACCGGCGTGCCGCTGTAGCCCTGCTCGCCGTAGACATTCTCGCCACCCGCGAACAACAGTCCGCCGCCGGCATCGCGCACGTAGGACTCGATCGCCTGCATTTTCGCGGGGTTGATCGACTTTGCCGGCGCATCGCTGAGGATAAGCGCGTCGTACGGCGCAAATCCCACGGAAGATTCGGGCATGTCCCCGGGCGACGCGACGCTGACGTCGATGCCTTCGCGCGTCAGCGCATAAGAGTTTAGCCTTTTTTACGATACCCAGTTGGTCTCGAAATAATTTTTCGTTAAAAGGGGTTTCCTTTAAGAATTTCTTTTCTGCGGCTGTCAGTTTTGGAACTAAATTATTAATTTCCTTGACTGCTATGTGGCCATTATCGTCGACAAGAGTTGCCAGCATTTTTGAGAGTGCCATGGCAGGATCAGGCGTGGGCCCACCCCACATGCCAGAGTGAACTGTGTTTTTTAGACTGCGAACTTGAATTTCAAAACCCAAAAGACCTCGTAATGAAATC
>JANOGP010000018.1:0-30092 GCA_031406075.1 Betaproteobacteria bacterium | reverse complement strand
GGTGAGCGTGATATCCAGCAGCTTGGCGCCGCGCTCGGCGTCCTCGAAGAACAGCTCGTAGAAATCGCCCATGCGGTAGAACAGCAGCTTGTCCGGATGCTGTGCCTTGATGCGCAGGTACTGCTGCATCATCGGCGTGTGCTGGGCAACGTTCACGATTGATTCAAGACAGCGTCAAAATTGTGCACGATTTTCCTTCAACGCTTTCGCGCCGGCTGTGGGAAATCCCTCTCGATCCTACCTTTCACAATCTTCGAGACCGCAGCATCGAGCTTCGTGACGGCCAGGCGCTCGAGAAGCGTCTTCCTGTCGGTCATGCCGTGGCGGGAGAGTTCACGGGTAAATTCACGGTCCTTCTCGCGGCCCGCGATGTACTTGGAGATCGCAAGGTCGCTTACTTCCAGGCATAGTCCCACGTAGCCGCCGGTATTTTGATTCTCGATTCGTACCAGGCGTTGCCGCCAGCCCTTGGGCAAAGTGGCTGTTTCCGGGCCTACGCCCTGAGCAAAGTAACCGTGGGTCTGGTGAAATTTCGAACCCTCGCCGATGGCGCCGTCGATCTTGTCGGCCAATTCTGGTCGCGACAGGGGATAGAGATCTGCCTCCATGGAACGCAGCAACGCGGCCGGCGCATCCGGAAACTGGCCGAGAATGGCCTGGCTGCCGATGATCACCAGCTCGTGCTCTTCGGCGATACGCCCTGCGGCGCGGATCAGGTGTTCAAGGTCGGAACGCCTCATACACCCGTTCCCGCTCGTCGGTGGTGAGCACGCCCGCAAATGGCGTGGACTGCCGCAGCCGCGTAGCACGTTCTCCCGAATCTGTAATGACGTGAGCGATCTCCGGCCATGGCCGTTGGAGGATGGCGTGCCATTCGTCCAGTGCGCGCGGCATGTCGTCCTCATATCGCGAACGCCAGGTCTCCAGGGTCTTCTTCACCTGCTTCAGAAGCGTGTGTTTGAGCTCGATCTTTTGCGCGACGAGACAGTGCATAACCAGGCTCCGTGCTTCGATGATGCGATGTTTTAGCGCACCTCCCGACAGGACACGGACCGGCGCTTCCAGCCGGGTGACCACGCGCAGGCCGGCGGCATGCTGCCGCGCGCGATACCGGCGCATGCGCTCGGCGGCAGTTTGCGCGTTGCCGGTCGACGGCCGCCCGCGGCCGCGTTCAGTCTGGGAAGGCCTGGACATGGTTTTTATCGTAACGCGTTACGATAAAACCGTCAATCGCGCCGAGTTGGCTCAGTGTCTTTGTGGAGAGATTCTTGGCCTTCCTGGCGTTTTTTGCGTTGAACGCATTCAGCTTTTCATCTTCGCTGTCAGGTGAGGCTGGAGCACGTGCAGGATCTGGCTGAAGATCTTCGGGTTGCCGGCGACGATCTGCCCGCGCTCCATGTACTTGTCGTTGCCTTCGAAGTCGCCGACCAGCCCGCCGGCCTCCGTAATCATCAGTACGCCTGCGGCCATGTCCCACGGAGAGAGCCCGATTTCCCAGAAACCGTCAAAATGCCCCGCCGCAACTGCGGCGAGGTCGAGTGCTGCCGAGCCAGGACGGCGTACGCCGGCGCACTTGGTCATCATGTCCTTGAGCATCGCGTTGTAGGCGTCCAGGTATTCGAACATGCGGAACGGAAAGCCGGTGCCGATTAGACTGTCGATCAACTTGTCGCGCCTGGATACCCGCAGCCGCTTGTCGTTGAGATATGCGCCGCGGCCGCGCGACGCGGTATAGAGGTCGTTACGGGTCGGATCGAAAATCACGCCCTGCGTCGGCACGCCCTTGTGCAGCAGGCCGATGGAAACGCAGTACTGCGGAAAGCCATGCAGGAAGTTGGTGGTGCCGTCCAGCGGATCGATGATCCAGACGTATTCCGAGTCGCCGGAGCCGCCGCTTTCCTCTGCTAGAATCGCGTGCTCCGGATACGCGCTTTTGATCACGTCGATGACGGCTTCTTCCGATGCGCGATCCACTTCGGAGACCAGGTCGTTTAGGCTCTTGTGCTTGATGGTCAGAACGTCCAGGTTCTGGGATGCGCGGCTGATGATGCCGCCGGCACGGCGCGCGGCTTTCACCGCGATGTTGAGCATCGGATGCATGAGGAGTGAGGGCGCTGGTAAAGAACGAAGCCGCAATTCTATTCGATGATGACGCCAGCCGCACTTGACCGAGTGCGGGTCGTGCTCTGCGAGACCAGCCATCCCGGCAACATTGGCGCAGCCGCTCGCGCGATGAAGACGATGGGTCTGACACGGCTCGTCCTCGTAAAACCGAAGCATTTTCCCCATGCCGACGCGGACGCTTTTGCTTCCGGCGCGCTTGATGTACTGCGCGAAGCCGTCGTTTGCGACAGTCTGGACGCGGCACTCGCGGGGTCGGTGCTGGTGGTGGCTTCGACCTCGCGTCATCGCGACCTCACGCACGAAGTCGTGGATTGCCGCGAGGCATGCAAACGCCTGGTGAAGGACGCCTTGCACGGTGAAGTGGCGTTGGTCTTCGGTCCGGAACGCACCGGACTTACTGTTCGCGACGTCAACAAATGCCAGTTGATCGCGGTGATCCCGGCGAATCCCGACTATGCCTCGCTGAACCTGGCGCAGGCGGTGCAGGTATTTGCGTACGAACTGCGCATAAGTGCGGGCGGCACAGCGCCGCGTCCGTCATCAGGTTCAGAGACGGCGACCCACGACGAAGTCGAGGGCTTCTACCGGCAGCTCGAGGAGGTCTTCCAGGCCAGCGGATTTCTCGATCCGACCCAGCCGAAGCGCCTCATGCAGCGCATGCGCAGGCTTTTCGCCCGCTCGCGCCCGGAAAAGGAAGAAGTAAACATCCTCCGCGGATTCCTGCGTGCGGTCAGGGACCGTATGGGCTCCAGGAACGAATAGTTGACCAAATCAGTCATAATTACGAAAATACCTGAAACTTCGAAGGTTTCCCCTATGTTCAGCCGAATTCGTGAAGAGATATGCGTGGTGTTCGACCGCGATCCGGCGGCTCGTTCGGCCTGGGAGGTCATCACCTGCTATCCGGGTTTTCACGCGCTGTTGTTCCATCGGCTTGCACATCGGCTGTGGGGCTGGGGCTTGAAATGGCTCGCGCGTTTCATTTCCCACATAGGGCGCTGGCTGACTGGCGTTGAAATCCACCCTGGCGCGACCATCGGGAGGCGTTTTTTCATCGACCACGGCATGGGTGTGGTGATTGGCGAGACCGCGCTGATTGGAGACGATTGCACGCTCTATCACGGCGTCACGCTGGGCGGCACCTCGTGGAACAAGGGCAAGCGACATCCCACGCTTGGCAATGGCGTAGTGGTGGGAGCAGGCGCGAAAATTCTCGGCCCGGTCATGATCGGTGATGGCGCCAAGGTGGGTTCGAATGCCGTAGTCGTGAAGGACGTGCCTGCGCGCGCGACTGCGGTCGGTATCCCTGCGCGCGTCCTGGACGACGAAACCATGGCTGTGCGCGAACAGACCGCTGAAAAGATGGGGTTTTCCGCTTATGGGATCGGCCCCGACATGAACGATCCGGTGGTGAAGGCGATCCGCGGCCTGATCGATCACACCGTCTCCGCGGACAAACGCATCGAATACATCCTGGAACAGCTTGCACGCCTGGGCGTCAAGGTCGAGGACGCCCGTGCAACCGCGGATAAGTTCGATCCAGCCTACCTGAATCGAATTGTTGACTAAAGTGGTCGGGTTTGAGTATACTTGAGTGCGTTAGTAGGACTTATAAGCTGATGTTTTCATGAATTATTGAGTAGAGGCGACCATGCGACTCACGACCAAAGGGCGTTTTGCAGTAACCGCCATGATCGATCTGGCGATGCGCAACGGAGAAGGTCCGGTGACGCTGGCGAATATCAGCGAAAGGCAGAAGATTTCGCTGTCCTATCTCGAACAGTTGTTCGGCAAGCTGCGCCGGCAGGGTCTGGTGACCAGCGTGCGTGGACCGGGCGGCGGCTACAACCTGGCGCGGCCGACTCCGGAAGTTTCGGTGGCCGACATTATCGTCGCGGTGGACGAGCCCATTGATGCGACCCAATGCGGCGGCAAGGAAAACTGCAAGGACGAGCAGAAGTGCATCACCCACGATCTGTGGGCCGACCTCAACAAGCACATCTTCGACTACCTTGCCGCGGTAAAGCTATCCGAGCTGGTGGCGAAGCAAGCGAAGAAGTCTTCCGACGTTGCGGTCATGCAGATGCACGCCAACCGCCAGAACCTGGCGAAACCGATAGAACCGGCGTCGGTCTGAACTGAACGCGATGCGCGTCTATTTCGACCATAACGCCACCACGGCACCCGACGAACGCGTGCTCGAGGCAATGCTGCCCTTCTTCAAAGGGGAGTACGGCAATGCCTCCAGCCGCCACGAATTCGGCACTCGTGCGCGCAAGGCGGTGAACCGGGCGCGCGAGCAGGTCGCAAGGCTGGTGAACGTGCAAGCCTCGCAGGTGGTATTCGTGTCCGGCGGAACCGAAGCGAACAATCTTTTCATAAAGGGTGCGGCGGCGTATCTGAAGCCCACTCAAGTCGTGGTCAGCGGCATCGAGCATCCCTGCGTGGCGAAACCGGCGCAGGACCTGGCGCGTCAGGGTTGGAAGTTGCGCAAGCTTGCTGTCCGCCCGAACGGGCTGGTCGATCTCGCCGATATGGACGAGGCGCTCGCCGATGTCATCGGGCTGGTTTCGGTCATGCTTGCCAACAATGAGACCGGCGTGATCCAGCCGGTAGCGGAAATCGCGGCGAAGGCGCGCGGGAAACGCGCCTGGATGCATACCGACGCGGTGCAGGCTCTGGGCAAGATCCCGGTGGATTTTGAAGTGCTGGGCGTTCACGCGATGACGATTTCGGCGCACAAGATCTACGGACCGAAGGGTGCCGGCGCGCTGGTGGTGGACAAGCGCCTGGAGCTGAAGCCGATCATCGACGGCGGGGGCCATGAGATGGGTTTGCGCTCCGGCACCGAGAACGTGCCGGCGATCGTCGGATTTGGCGCCGCCTGCGAACTCGCGGCGGAGCGCATGGATAAGTACTCGCGCCACGTGCAGGCGTTGCGGGATCGCGCAGACCAGGGCGTAGCGGCTTTAGGTGCGGTGATTTTCGGCCAGAACGCGCCGCGCATTCCAAATACGACGTACTTCGCCGTTCCCAACATCGACGGTGAAACCCTGGTGATTGAGCTGGACAAGGCCGGCTTCGCGGTGGCAAGCGGCGCCGCCTGCTCCAGCACCAGCACCGAACCCAGCGCGACGCTGCTGGCGATGGGCGTGGCGCCGGAACTGGCGCGCGGTGCCGTAAGGGTGAGTTTCGGGGTCCACAACACCACAGCGCAGGTCGAGGATTTTCTCCAGGCGGTGTCAGCGGTGCTCAATCGGCTGCGACGCCTGACGGCAATCGCAGTTTGAATTTGGCAACCAGTTAAAGGGTGAATTGACAATGGCAATTACGGTTACGGAAAATGCAGCGAAGCATATCCGCGGCGCAATGGCGAAGAGAGGCGGCGTGGGCCTTCGCTTCGGCGTGAGGAAAGTCGGCTGCTCGGGCTTTGCCTATACCTTCGATTACGCGCAGGACGTCAACGCCGACGACCAATTGTTCCAGTCCAATGACGTCACGATCGTCGTGGACAAGAGCAGCCTTGAGATCGTCGACGGGGCAGTGCTCGACTACGCACGCGACGGGCTCAACGAGTCCTTCAAGGTCGAGAACCCCAAGGCGAAAGCGATGTGCGGCTGCGGTGAAAGCTTCAGCATCGCCTGACGAAGATAACGTTTCATCAGGAGCCGATTGTGAGCGCAGTCATCCAGAACCTGGTCAATCAACCCTACAAACACGGGTTCGTTACCGACATCGAGTCGGACACCGTGCCGAAGGGTCTGAGCGAGGACGTCATCCGCCTGATTTCGGCGAAGAAAGTCGAGCCCGAATGGCTGCTCGAGTTCCGCCTGAAGGCGTATCGCCACTGGCTGACGATGCAGGAACCAACCTGGCCGAACGTCAAGTACCCGAAGATCGACTTTCAGGACATCAGCTATTTCTCGGCGCCGAAGCCGAAGAAGCTCGCGTCCATGGACGAGGTGGATCCGGAGCTGTTGCGCACCTTTGAGAAGCTGGGCGTGCCGATGCACGAGCGCAAGACGCTCGCCGGCGTCGCGGTGGATGTGATATTCGATAGCGTTTCGGTCGCCACGACTTACAAGAAGAAGCTGGCCGAAGTCGGTGTCATCTTCTGTTCCTTTTCCGAAGCGGTCAAAGACCATCCCGAGCTGGTGCAGAAGTATCTCGGGACCGTGGTGCCGACCGGCGACAATTTCTATGCCGCGCTCAATTCCGCGGTTTTCACCGACGGCTCATTCTGTTTCATCCCCAGGGGCGTGCGTTGCCCGATGGATCTGTCGACATATTTCCGCATCAATACTCAGGAGTCGGGCCAGTTCGAGCGCACGCTGATCATTGCGGAGGAGGGCGCATACGTGTCCTACCTGGAAGGTTGTACCGCGCCGAAGTTCGACACCAACCAGCTGCATGCGGCGGTGGTGGAACTGATTGCGCTGGACGATGCCGAGATCAAGTATTCGACAGTGCAGAACTGGTATGCGGGAGACGAGAACGGCAAAGGCGGCATCTACAATTTCGTCACCAAGCGCGGTCTGTGCAAGGGAGCGAACTCGAAGATTTCATGGACCCAGGTCGAGACCGGTTCGGCGATCACCTGGAAGTATCCGTCCTGTGTGCTGCTGGGCGACAACTCGACGGGCGAATTCTATTCGGTGGCGCTGACCAACCACCACCAGCAAGCCGATACCGGGACCAAGATGATCCACATCGGCAGGAACACCCGCAGCAAGATTATTTCCAAGGGCATTTCCGCAGGGGTTTCGAACAACAGCTACCGCGGGCTGGTGAAAATCGGCGCCAGGGCCGAGGGCGCGCGCAATTTTTCGCAATGCGACTCGATGCTGATCGGCGATCGCTGCGGGGCGAACACCTTTCCGTACATCCAGGTCAACAACAACTCGGCAAAAGTCGAGCACGAGGCTTCGACTTCGAAGATCGGCGAGGACCAGCTCTTTTACTTCGCCAGCCGCGGCATCGGCAACTAGGAAGCGGTTTCGATGATCATCAACGGTTTCGTGCAGGACGTCTTCGTGCAACTGCCGATGGAATTCGCGGTCGAGGCGACCAAGCTCCTTGGACTCAAGCTTGAAGGAAGTGTCGGATGATCAGGGAAGACGCCCCCGTGCTGCTGGAGGTTCGCGGCCTCGCTGCAAAGATCGGCGATCGTAACATCCTCAAGGGAATCGATCTGACTGTGCGTGCCGGTGAAGTGCACGCGATCATGGGCCCGAACGGCTCGGGCAAGAGCACGTTCGCGAAAGTTCTGAGCGGGCATCCGTCGCATGAAGTGACCGGCGGCGAAGTTCTGTTCGAAGGCAGGAACCTGCTCGAACTGGCGCCGGAAGAGCGCGCCCGCGCCGGACTGTTCCTCGGTTTCCAGTATCCCATCGAGGTGCCGGGTGTCACCAACAGCGCTTTCCTGCGCCTGGCCTACAACACTGTGCTGGGTACGCGCGGGAAAGAAGAGCTGGATCCGCTGGAGTTCGACGATCTGGTACGCGAGAAAATGAAATTGCTGGATATCGATCCGTCTTTCCTTGCCCGCAGCCTGAATGCCGGGTTTTCCGGCGGCGAGAAGAAGCGCAACGAGATCCTGCAGATGGCGCTTCTGGAACCGAAGCTCGCGGTGCTGGACGAGACCGACTCGGGCCTGGACATCGACGCGTTGCGGGTAGTCGCGAACGGCATCAACAAGCTGCATACCCCCGACAACGGCATCGTCCTGGTGACGCATTACCAGCGCATGCTCAACTACATCGTGCCGGACTACGTGCACGTCATGGAAGGCGGCCGGATCATCAGGACCGGCGACAAGTCCCTCGCGCTCGAGCTCGAAGCCCGCGGCTACGACTGGGTCGCGAGGGAAGCCGCGTGAATCTGATCGTATGATTGCCGAAACCCGCAGCGACTATCTCGACGGCCTTTTAAACGGCCGGGATGTGGTGCCTGAGGCTCGCGCAGGCTGGTTGAAGGCGCTGCGCGCCAAGGCGGTGGAGCGCGCCAATGCGCTTACCGTGCCGACCACGCGCGACGAAGACTGGCGCTTTACCGACCTTTCACCGCTGTACAAGGCCCCGTACCGGCCTTCGGCGCGGCCGGGTAAGGTTTCGGCGGCCGATCTCGGCCGCTTCGAGATCCCGGAAGCGGCGTCGCGGCTGACTTTCGTGGACGGCCACTTTGCGGCTGATCTGTCGCGCGTCGTGCCTGCAGACGGCGTTCTCGTCGCCAATCTGCCGGATGCGATTGCGGCGCATGGCCGGCTGGTCGAGTCCAGACTCGGGACGCTTGCGCAAACAGGGCAGGACGCTTTTGCCGCGGTCAATACGGCGTTTCTGCACGACGGCGCGATGATCCACGTAGCGCGTGGCCGCAACGGTGGCGCACCTATTCATCTTTTATTCGTCGCCACCCGCAAGGATGGTGCTGCCTATCCGAGGGTCCTGGTGATCGCGGAACCGGAGGCGCAGTGCACCCTGATCGAGGACTTCGTGGACCTTGCCGACGGCGGCTACTTTACCGACGCGGTTACCGAAATTGCCGTTGGTGAGAATGCCCACGTTGCGCACGTCAAGCTGCAACGCGAGGCGCAAGCGGCATTTCACATCGCCAAAACCGCGGTACAGGTTGCGCGCGACGGCCGCTATTCCAATTGGTCGGTCGCATTGGGTGCGCGCATTTCCCGTCACAATCTCGACGTGATGCAGGCAGGCAAGGGTACCGAATTCTCAATCGAGGGCCTGGCGCTGATCGGTGGGCGCCAGTTGGCCGACACCAGCAGCCTGATCGACCATGCGCATCCGTACGGACGCAGCCGGCAACTGCACAAGACCGTGGTCGGTGGTGGTGCACACGCGGTGTTCAACGGCAAGATTCTGGTGCGCCAGGATGCGCAACAGACCGATTCGGGGCAGCAGTCACGCAACTTGCTGCTTTCCGACAAGGCACACGTGGATACCAAGCCGCAACTGGAGATCTTTGCCGACAACGTCAAGTGCGCGCACGGTGCCACCGTCGGCCAGATCGAGGCCGATGAGTTGTTTTATCTGAAGAGCCGCGGCCTGTCGGACGCCACTGCGCGCAATCTGCTGACGTACGCATTTGCCGCCGAGATCATCGAGCGCATACCGGTGAAATCCCTGGTAGAGCGACTGGAAAACCACGTACTTGAACAGACCCGGATCAAATCCTGACCATGACTTCCGCAAGCACAGTGCTACAGGCGGTAAAGCCGGCCGGCGCGCTCGACGTCGGTCGCATTCGCGCGGACTTCCCGATCCTGAACCTCGAGGTCAACGGCAAGCCGCTCGCATATCTCGACAACGCGGCAAGCAGCCAGATGCCGAAGCAGGTCATCGACCGGATGGTGCGATATCAGACCAGCGAGCACTCGAACATCCACCGCGCGGTTCACACGTTGTCGGAGAAAGCGACCGCGGAATACGAAGGTGCGCGCCGCAAGATCCAGCGCTTCATCAACGCGAAAGAGGAGCGCGAAGTAATATTCACAACGGGCACCACGGACTCGGTGAACCTGGTGATGCACGGTTACGGGCGGGCGTTCCTGGGCGCCGGCGACGAGATCATCGTGTCCCAGCTCGAGCACCATTCCAATATCGTGCCCTGGCAGATGCTGTGCGAGGAGAAGGGCGCAAAGCTGCGCGTGATTGCGTGCAACGACGCTGGTGAACTTCTGCTCGATGACTACGCGAAACTGTTCAACGCCAATACCCGGTTCGTTGCCATTACCCATGTCTCAAACGCTCTGGGAACCATAAACCCTGTCAAGAACATGATCGCCACTGCGCACCGCCACGGCGTGCCGGTGCTGGTGGATGGCGCACAGGCCGTGCCGCACATGAAAGTGAATGTGCAAGATCTGGATTGCGATTTCTACGCCTTTTCAGGCCACAAGATGTGCGGACCGACGGGCATCGGCATTCTCTACGGCAAGGCACAGCTCCTCGAAAAAATGAAGCCCTTCGAGGGCGGCGGGGACATGATCCTGTCGGTGACGTTCGAGAAAACGACGTACAACGCGATCCCCTACAAGTTCGAGGCCGGAACACCGCCGATCGCCGCCGCCGTCGGGCTGGGTGCTACGGTGGATTACCTGGAAAGCGTCGGGCTGGACAGGATTGCCGCGCATGAACACGATCTGCTGACGTATGCAACCGAGGCGTTCACGCAACTCAAGGGCGTGCGCATCGTGGGAACTGCGAGGGACAAGGCCGCCGTCCTCTCGTTCACCCTGCAGGGCGTACATCCTCACGACGTCGGCACTATTCTTAACGAAGACGGCGTGGCCGTGCGTACCGGCCATCACTGCGCCCAACCGGTGATGAAACGCTTCGGCATCCCGGCGACAGTGCGCGCCTCATTCTATCTATACAACACCTTTGCCGAGGTGGATGCGCTGGTCGCGGGCATTCGCAGAGTGCAGAAAATTTTCGGCTAGACCGGCTTAAATGGATTCCAAGCAGCTGTATCAGGAAGTGATCCTGGATCACAACAAGAAGCCACGAAACTGGGGCAAGCTCGCCGATGCGAGCCATCAGGCGGAGGGCCTGAATCCCCTGTGCGGCGATCATATCTGGCTTTCGCTGAAGCTTGACGACGAGCGCGTCGAGAGCATTGCTTTCGAGGGCGAAGGTTGTGCGATCTGCAAGGCCTCATCGTCGATGATGACCACCAATGTAAAGGGAAAGACCGTCACGGAGGCCGAGCAGCTGGTCCGGGAGTTTCGCGACATGGCCACCGGCAAACTCGACATTGCCGGCGAGCCCAACCACCTCGGCAGGCTCACGGTTTTTGCCGGTGTGCGTGATCTGCCGTCGCGGGTGAAATGCGCTATCCTGCCGTGGCACACGCTGCAGGCGGCGCTGCATTCCGAATCCGTCGTTTCCACCGAGGGCGACCGGGATCCGGTTCCCGCCGCAAGCTGAGCCAATGCCTAAAATCGCAGACCTCGAATACACGCCAAATCCTAACGCACGCAAGTTCGTGCTCAAGGAGCCGCTGACCAATGGACTCGCGCGTTCTTTCGAAAACGCCGAACAGGCGCAGCGCGACGAGCTTGCTGCCAAACTGTTCGCGATTCCTCACGTCTCCAACGTCTTTTACGTCGATAACTGGATCACCGTGACCCAGGACGGCGAGGCGGACTGGCAGGAATTGTTGCGCCAGGTCGCCGCGCCGATCCGCGAGGCGCCGGCTGCCGAGAAAGCATCCGAGGAATATGCCCAGGCCGCGGCCTGGCTGGCGAAGGGCGAGGGTGGCGCGGAGCTGTCGGAGACCGACAAGCTCAAACTCGACCAGATCAATGAACTGCTGGACGAGGAAGTGCGGCCCTATCTACAGGGCGACGGCGGAGACCTTTATGTCGTCGGCCTGGAAGGCAGCATGCTGAAGGTACATTACCAGGGCGCGTGCGGTAGTTGCCCCAGTTCCATTTCCGGCACGCTCGCCGGCATAGAAAGCCTGGTCAAGCGCATCGACCCCGAAATGGAAGTGGTCGCGGTCTGACTGCGGCCGGCCGCAGGCCGGCTTCGAGAGCGTCGAGCCAGAGGATGCAGAGCAAAGACAGCGCGCAGCGATCTGTATCGGCGGACACTAACCTTCAGGTTATGTGGAAGCCAAAAAACAAGAGACGACGCAAAGAAGCACGAAAAAGAGAGAAACGCGTCTAGACTTTCCTAGCCTCTAGCCTCTAGCCTGCTCCCATGTCCGACTGGGTTTTTGTTGCCGAAACGGCCAGCATCAAGCCCGGCCACTACGAGACTGTCGATCTCGATGGCACGCTGACGGCGGTGTTCAACGTCAAGGGAGAGTTTTATGCGATCGAGGACGTGTGCACCCACGACGGCACGGTGCTTACCAGCGGCGGCCCGATCGAGGGCGACGAAATCGTCTGCCCGCGACACGGCGCACGCTTCTGCGTCAGAACCGGCGAGGCTCTCTCGCCGCCCGCGTACGAACCTACGGCAACATTTCCGGTGAAGGTCGAAGATGGAAAAGTCTACGTCCGCGACGATCGCTGGGACTGACGTATACAGCCGCAGTCTCGGGCGATCAGAAGGTCAGCCGAGCTCTTTAAGAACGGCGCGTGCCTGCGTGACGCGTGCAGCAACGTTCGGCATTGCATTTTCCACCCGAAGTCGATCCTGCCCGCTGAGCTTGAAATTCTTGCGAGACTGCACCAACTGGATGATCTTGGCCGGATCGATCGGCGGACTGGGTATGAACTGCAACAGGATCGCCTCGGGCCCGGCGTCGATCCGAGAGATGCCGAGCGGCTTCGCGGCGATGCGCAGCCGGTGGGTCTCGAGCAGGACTTTGGCCGGGTCGGGCAGCAAGCCGAAGCGGTCCACCAGTTCTTCCTGCATCGTTTCCAGTTCTTCCGGCGTATCGCAGTTGGCGAGCCGCTTGTACAGCACCAGGCGCTCGTGAATGTCGGCGCAATGGTCCTCGGGCAGCAGCGCCGGGGCGTGCAGGTTGATTTCAGTGCCAAGGTTGAAGTTGCCGGCAAGTTCCGGTTCCTTGCCGGCCTTGAGCGACTTTACGGCGGCGTTGAGCATTTCGGCATAGAGCGCGAACCCGACTTCCTGCATTTCCCCGCTCTGCGATTCACCGAGTACTTCGCCGGCACCGCGGATCTCGAGGTCATGCATGGCGAGATAAAAGCCTGAACCCAGTTCCTCCATCATCTGGATCGCCTCCAGGCGCTTCTTTGCCTGGGCACCAATGGCATCCTCATCCGGCGTCAGCAGATAGGCGTAAGCCTGGTGGTGCGAGCGGCCGACGCGGCCGCGCAACTGGTGCAGTTGCGCCAGGCCAAACTTATCGGCGCGATTCATGATGATGGTGTTGGCGGTCGGCACGTCGATCCCGGTCTCGATGATGGTCGTGCACAGCAGCAGGTTGAAGCGGCTTTGGTAGAAGTCGCGCATGACCAGCTCCAGTTCGCGCTCGGGCATCTGGCCATGGGCGATTCGCATGCGCGCTTCCGGCAGCAGCTTTGCGAGCCGCGCCTCCATGTTGCGGATGGTTTCGATCTCATTGTGGAGGAAATAAACCTGTCCGCCGCGCTTCAGTTCACGTAGCACGGCTTCGCGGATCAGTCCCTCGCTCAGCGGTGAAACGAAGGTCTTGATCGCCAGGCGCCGTTGCGGGGCGGTAGCGATGACGGAGAAATCGCGCAGGCCCTCGAGCGCCATCGCCAGCGTGCGCGGAATCGGCGTGGCGGTGAGCGTCAACACGTCCACCTGGGCACGCAACGCCTTCAGTTTTTCCTTCTGGCGCACGCCGAATCGGTGCTCCTCGTCGATGATCACCAGACCGAGGTCTTTGAACTTGACGCCGCGGGAGAGCAGCTTGTGGGTGCCAATGGCGATATCGATGCGGCCGTGCTCCAGGCCTTCGAGTGCGGCGCTGGTTTCCTTTGCCGAGCGGAAGCGCGAAAGCTCGGCGATTTTCACCGGCCAATCGGCGAAGCGGTCGGAGAAAGTCTGGAAGTGCTGTTCGGCGAGCAGCGTGGTGGGCACCAGAACGGCCGCCTGTTTGCCGTCCGCGACGGCGACGAAAGCGGCTCGCAGCGCAACTTCGGTTTTGCCGAAGCCCACGTCGCCGCACACCAGCCGGTCCATCGGTTTGCCGGCCTGCATATCGCCGATTACGGCGTGGATGGCCGCCGCCTGGTCCGGCGTCTCCTCGAACGGGAAGCCTTCCCGGAACGCCTCGTAGTCGTGGGGCTTGAGCTGAAAGGCGAGTCCCTTGCGGGCGGCGCGCTGGGCATAAAGATTCAGCAGTTCCGCCGCGGTATCGCGGACCTGCGCGGCGGCGCGCCGACGGGCTTTGTCCCACTGTCCGCTGCCAAGCTTGTGCAGCGGCGCGGCTTCGGGCGCCGCGCCGCTATAACGGCCGATCACCGCAAGCTGCGATACGGGTACGTAGAGCTTGTCGCCGCCGTCGTACTCGAGCGTCAGGAACTCGGTTTCGCCGTCGCCCAGGTCCATGTTGGCGAGGCCGAGATAGCGCCCAATGCCGTGCTGGGCGTGCACCACAGGATCGCCGACCTTGACTTCCGACAAATCGCGCAGCATGCCTTCGGTGGCCACACGGCGCTCCCGCGACACCCGCGAGCGAACCTGCGACGGGTAGAGTTCGTTCTCGGTGATCAGCGCGACGGCGTCACCGGCATCGACGAAGCCGGCATGAAGCGGGCCCACGGTCAGCATCAGCCGCGCCGTCGCATCCTTGAATGCCTTCCAGCTGTCGCAGACTTTTGGCCGTACCTCGTACTCATTGAGAAGTCCGAGCAGCGTCTCACGCCGTCCCATGCTTTCCGCGATCAGCAGGACACGGCCGCCGTAGTCGCCGTGAAACGCGGACAACGCGGCGAGCGGATTGTCGGCGCGGCGATCGACTGCCACAGGCGGCAGCGATACCGTCGGGGCTGATGTCCCGGCGCCCTCGCTTGTCGCGGCGGCAGCGGATTCGATCCGGGCGAACGGCTTGAGACTGCCGAAAAACTCGTCCTCGCGCAGAAATAGTTCAGCGGGTGGCAGTAGCGGCCGATCTGGGTCCCCGCGCAGCAGGTTGTAACGCGATTGGGTGTCCTGCCAGAACTGGCGTATGGCGCTTGCTACGTTCTCATGCAGGAACAGCAGCGCTCCGGCGGGAAGGTAATCCGCGAGCGTCGCAGTCGACACAAAAAACAGTGGCAGGTAATACTCGATTCCGGCTGGGACAAAACCCTGGCTCATGTCTTTGTACAGGCGGCTCTTGGAAGGGTCGCCTTCGAATTTTTCCCGGAAGCGCTGGCGAAAAGTGGTGCGTGCGTTGTCGTCGGTCGGGAATTCGCGGGCCGGCAGCAACCGCACCTCCTTGACCTTGTAGATGCTGCGTTGGGTGTCCACGTCGAAGGAGCGGATGCTCTCAATCTCGTCGTCGCACAGGTCGATGCGGTAGGGCAGGGGACTGCCCATCGGGAACAGATCGATGACGCCACCGCGAAAGCTGAACTCTCCCGGCGAGACCACCTGAGTAACGTGCGAGTAGCCAGCCAGAGTCATCTGACTACGCAGCGCGTTCGCATCGAGTTTTTCGCCCTGTTTTAGAAAAAATGTGTACGCCGCGAGGAAAGACGCCGGTGGCAGGCGGTACAGGGCGGTGGTGATCGGCACCACGGCAACGTCGAACGCGTCGTGACTAATCTGATGGAGCGTGGCCAGGCGCTCGGAAATCAGGTCCTGGTGCGGGGAGAAGCGGTCGTAGGGCAGTGTTTCCCAGTCCGGCAGCAGAAATACACGCAGCGTCGGGTCGAAAAAGGCGATTTCCTCGCGCAGCCGTTCCGCATCCTGCGCGGTCTCGGTGATGATCGCCATCGGGCGTGCGCGGCGCGCCAGTTCAGCGAGCGCCAGTGCGTCGGCGGATCCGTGCAGCGGGGGAAAGGTGGTGGTACGCGACCCCGGGGTCGGGGTCAGGGGAGGCAGAAGCATCGTTGCGGCCTGAAGAGTAGCCGCGATTATAGAGGATCGCGGCGGCCCATCGGGCCGCTGCAGTTTGCCTTGCCTTTACGTTTCCTTATTCTCTATCCAGACCTTCACCGCAAAGGCGCAAAGGCGCAAAGGAAACGCAGAGAAAACCAAACGAAGCGTGTCAAAAACCAGAGGGATTACGATTTGCCTCACCCCGTCGATTTATCGTGGTGGCACGACGGTCCACCACCTTGCTTTTTAACCCCAAGTTGTTTTGCTTTCCTTTGCGTTTCCTTTGCGCCTTTGCGGTGAGGCTTGAGTAACGGCGAAGCCTAGAAAAATTCGTATTCGAGCCGCAGTATTGCGCGGTTGTCGCTCGACACCGAAGTCTCGCCGAACAGGTAGGCTGCGCTATAGACGAGCTTGCGCGTCCCGCCCAGTCCGACCGAGCCGTAGAAAGCCGGGCCGGCCCAGTGTTCCTGCTCGTTGAAAGAACCGAAATGATTGAATTTGCCTGGCTCGCCGAAGGCCTCGATCGCCGGCTCGAATCGCGGATTCAGCAGGTACTTCAGCCTCGCGGCGTATTCGAACTTGGTTCCCGAAGACCTGCCGTTGCCCACCTCGGTTTCAAAAAAGAGATTGACGGTACCGACCCAGCGATCGAAGGTTTTCTCGATGATCGGCGCGATGACGAGTTCGTCAGGATTGCCGTGCCGGGTAGCTTCGTACTCGATCAGCAGCCCGAAGTCGGCCCAGTACTTTCCCTGCTCGGTCAACTGAAAACGGTTCTCCCATTCGATTGCGTCATGTTCGTAGGAGCCGCCCGGTGCCTTCTCGTAAACGGTGTAAATCTCGCTGAACCAGAAATCGGTGAAACCACGCCCGACGCCGAAGTTGTGCTTCTCCGTTCCGTCACTCGAGGAATCATCGTCGAAATCACGGAAGCCGCGATACTCGATTTCGTTCTCTCCCTTGACGACGTTCGGCGAGTAAACCTTGAAGGGTGCGGCTTCGGCGTCACCCGGCATCGACGTGGCCAGCACAGTGGCAATAGCTGCGGCGCCAAGCGCGGTAACCGCGTGAGGTCCAGCAGTAGAAATGCGGCCAACAAGTTTCATCAATCCCCCAATAGCAACAATTGTTATGACGTACGAAAGAACCTGAATGCCGGCAGGACGCGCGCTGTAGCCCATCAGTGCCTGCAGCAGCTTGCCGAATATGGAACCGTCCGAAACCAGCGAAGAGGTGTCCCACAGCGGCTCTCCCAGCGGCGGCAGAAGGCCGGCCTGCAACAACATGCCGGCCGCCTGCGAGGCCAGTCCCGCTGCTACCAGGAGGATCATCACACTGGTCACCGCGAAGAAATAACGCAACGGGATGCCAAGCAGGCCGAAGTAAAGGAGTGCGCCGACCATGGCGCCCGTGGCCAACCCCGCGGCGCCGCCAGCGAGCATTTGCCCCGCGTCGGTTCCGCCAGCGGCAACGCCGTACAGAAACAGCACGACTTCTGATCCTTCACGCAGGACCGCAAGTGCGATTACGGAGCCGAGCATCCACACCGGCGCGGCACCGAGAGCGATATTCCTGCCGACGGATCCCATGTGCCGGGCGATCTCACGGCCGTGGCGGCTCATCCAGATGTTGTGCCATCCGAGCATGAGCACCGCTGCGCCGAGGACGCAGGCATTGAGGATTTCCTGCCCCATTCCGGACGCGGCTTCGGCAATCGTTCCCGCCGCCGCGGCAACAACGACAGCGCCCGCAATTCCAGCGGCGATACCGCCGGACACCATCAGGCCCCTGTACGGGACGCCCCGGCAGGCAGCCAAAACGATGCCGATGATCAACGCGGCTTCGAGGACTTCCCTGAAAACGATCAGTGCAGTGGCGAACATTGGGGCCCCGGTCTATTTTGCGACGATGCGGCCCTGGGCCGTCGCCTCGTGGAATTCACCAAAGATCTCGTAACTGCCTGGTTTCAGCGGACCGATAAAAATGGTCGCCTTCGAGTTCCCCGGAATGATTTTCTCCCGGTTCAGAGAATGACTTTCGAACTCTTCGGGCGTGGGGTCCTGGTTGTCGACGATCAGCTTGATTTTTTTTCCCGCAGGAACCTCCAATTCCGCCGGAATCATGCGATGGTCCTTGATTACTATCGTGTAGGTTTCCTGCGCGGATGCGGGCGTGGCACCGAGTACGCAGGCGGTGAGAACAGCCAAGGCAAGGGGAAATCGCAGCATCACGTTTGTCCTGAGTCAGTTGTTAATAGTTAATACAAATGATACTGAGTCCTATTTACGAGTCAAGACCCAAGAGGTCGAATGGGCCGCTCTTTGTTCAAGAACTTGAATGGACGCAAGTTTTCTTGCCCAGCCAGCGGTGCCGGTTGATAATGCAGGCCTTTCGCCAATGTCCCGATACCTCGCCCTCATCCCGGCGGCCGGCGCCGGCAGCCGCATGGGCCAGTCGCTGCCCAAGCAGTACCTGCCGATACTGAATCGACCGCTTCTTCACCATTCGGTCGCGCGCCTGTGCGCGCACGCGCTGGTGGAACGCGTGTATGTCGTGCTGGCAGCCACTGATCGATGGTTCAATGAATACGATTGGAATCCGTTCGGTGCGAAATTGACGCCGCTATTTGCCGGCGGAGAAACGCGCGCAGAAACGGTACGCAATGGCTTGGAGCAGATCGAAAAGGAAGTTGCCGGTCACGACTGGATTCTGGTGCACGATGCTGCGCGTCCGTGCGTCACGTTGGCCCTGCTGGACCGATTGATCGGCGAAATCGGCGCGGATCAAACCGGCGGCCTGCTCGCCGTGCCGCTTGCCGATACACTGAAGCGCGCAAATGCCAGTGCACGGGTGGTCGCCACCGAGCCGCGCGCCGGGCTATGGCAGGCGCAGACCCCTCAGATGTTTCGCTACGGCCTGTTGACCCGCGCTCTACAGTCCGTGGATCTTGCGGACATCACCGATGAGGCTTCGGCGATCGAAAGGCTGGGAATGCAACCTCTGCTCGTCGCTTCGGACATCACCAACCTCAAAGTGACGTATCCGGCGGATCTGGCACTTGCCGAATTGATACTGAAAAACATATGAGCCGCGGAATGCTTAACCGCAAAGACGTAAAGGCGCAAAGGAAATCAAGAAAAACATGAATGAGGGAAAAACATAATGTCTGGACTTTTCGTTGTTGAATCGTCCGTACGGTTCGATGTCCCCTTCTGCGCCGATCAGATATTTGCCCAGTCAAGTTCTTCTTTGCGTTTCCTTTGCGCCTTTGCGCCTTTGCGGTTAGAAAGATATACATGAGAATAGGGCAGGGATTCGACGTGCACGCGCTGGTGGCGGGACGCCCGCTTATCATTGGCGGAGTTTCCATCCCCTACCAGAAGGGACTGGCGGGACATTCGGACGCGGACGTATTGTTGCACGCGCTTTGCGACGCTCTGCTGGGCGCGGCGGCGCTGGGCGACATCGGCCGTCATTTTCCAGATACCGATCCGGCATATCGCGGTGCGGACAGCCGTTGGCTGTTGCGTGAAGTCGCCGCGCTGTTGGAGAAAAATCACTTTCATGTGATCAATGTAGACAGCACCATCATCGCCCAGGCGCCGAAGATGGCCCCGCACATACCGGCGATGATTGCCAACATCGCGGCCGATCTTGCCATTGCCGCGGAGCGTGTAAACGTGAAGGCGAAGACCACCGAGAGGCTGGGATTTGCGGGTCGCGGTGACGGAATCGCTGCGGAGGCGATTGCATTGATTGAATCGCGGCCGCCGGTGGAATTTGTCCGCCGTTGAGCGCGCAGAGGCTGCGGGTTTTTTACGCGCTGTGGCCGGTTCGAGCCGTCAACAGTGCTCTTGCAGAGGCGGCGCGACGCATGCATCGCGTGGTCGGCGGCCGGCGCACCCGGGATGACAGCATTCACCTGACGCTCGCGTTTGTCGGTGACGTTGAAAGCGAGCGCCTCGCTGAATTGCTGGCGCCGCCGCCCGAGTTGGCCGTTACCCGGTTCATGCTGACCCTCGACAGCTGGGGTTGTTGGCCGCGCAACAGCATTGCCTGGGTGGCGCCGTCGCGCGTGTCCGGCCCGCTGCGCGAACTGGCCGTGGGAATGGAATCCTGGCTGCTTGACGCCGGATTCGAGTTGGATGTCCGGCCCTTCAATCCGCACGTAACGCTGGTCAGGAAGGCGCAGTGTGCGCCCTTGCCCGACTCGACGCCGGGAATTGAGTGGGAGGTAGAAGACTTTGTTCTGGTGCGATCGACGCGCATGCCGGGTGGCTCTCGCTATGAAACCATCGGCCGCTGGCCGTTGCCGGTCCCCCAGTCTTGAACCACGGACACACAGAGAACTGCAAGATCAAATTCTCACCACGAAGACACAAAGAACACGAAGACACACGAAGACACACGAAGGAAATATTCTATGGTCAACGAAGATCAGGCGGACTCCCGACCAACTCAAGATTATTGAAATGCTCCGGAAATTCGCACTGGTCGTCGTTACACCCGGAAACACGAATAGGCGGACCATTGTGAATTTGACGAGTCATTCACATTGGGCCGTTCTTCGTGTTTCTTCGTGATCTTCGTGCCTTCGTGGCGAATTTCTAGGTTTTCGTTTGCGATGAAAGATGTTGTGGAAACCTATGCTGCCTTTTGAGCTTCGGTGGGCAGTTCGACCCGGGCCTCCAGTCCACCGCCTTCGCGTTGCAGTAACTTGACGTTGCCGCCGTTCATGCGGGCGGCGCGTTCGACGATCGCCAGTCCGAGTCCGGAACCGTTGCCTCCGCTACGCGAGGCCTCAAGCCGGGTGAACGGTTGCATCACGCGCGAAATTTCAGACTCCGGGATGCCGGGGCCGCGATCGAGAACGCGAACCAGCGCATGTCCGTCGACGCATTCGGTCTTGACTTCGACATCACCGCCGCCGTAACGCAGGGCGTTGTCCACCAGGTTAGTCACCATCCTCTGGGTCGCAGTCGGCTTCAGAACAAGCGGCGGCAGCGCGCCCAGATGAACGTTCACGGATTTGCCCATGCGGGAGAATCGCGAGCACACACTGGAGACGATCTGGTTGAGATCCTCGCCGTTCCGGGACGGTTCGTTGCCGCCCTCGCGGGCAAAGTCGAGGAACTGGTTGATGATCGTGTCCATATCCTCGATATCCTGGATCATCCCGTCTTTCAATCCATAATCCCCGGCCTCGCCTAGCATCTCGATACCGAGCCGCAGCCTGGACAGCGGTGTGCGCAGATCGTGGGAAATTCCTGCGAGCAGGACCGCGCGATCGCTGTCCAGCTGTTTCAGGTTGGAAGTCATCTGGTTGAACGCGTGGGACAGCGTGCGAATTTCGGTGGGGCCTTTTTCATCGAGCGGAAGGGGCGACTTGCCGGCACCGATCTGCTCTGCAGCCATCGCCAACGCCCGCAGCGGCAGGTTTACCCGCAGCATCAGTAGAAACCCTCCGGCGATTGCCAGCGACAGCCCGAAAACGCTCCAGCCGGTCCAGGCCCAGGCCGAAGCAGAACCGCGCGACTCGGGCGGGAATACCACCCAGTAGGCCTGATTCCTGACTTTGATCTTGATCCACAGGGCGCGCGTTGCGTCCTCCAGCAACACCAGCGCCCGCGTATCGTCGGCGACTTCGCGCTTCAAAGCTTGGCCAATGGCAAGCAGCAGTGGAGACGGCGGCAGCGGTACATCCTCATCGTCCCAGGCGGTGGCTGGCAACAGCTTGATATTCTGATGGGCCGGCAATTTTTCGCTGAACTTGCGGCGGACCGCGGGCGGCATGGTTTCCAACGCCACGCTCACCGTGCTGATCACGCCGGCAATCTGGTTGGCGAGGTATTCGGATTGGGTGCGCACGTTGTAGGACCGGTACAGGCCGAACCAGATCAACTGGCTGATCACCAGAAGCGCCGAGATCAGCAACACTGAACGGGACAGCAGGGATTGCGGAATCCAGTTCATGACACTAGCGGGAGTCGTCGGGAACGAAGACGTAACCCACGCCCCATACCGTCTGGATGAAGCGCGGATTGGCCGGATCTTCCTCGAGTAGTCGGCGCAGGCGCGAGACCTGTACATCGATGCTGCGGTCGAAGACGCCATACTCGCGACCGCGAGCGAGTTCCATCAGGCGGTCGCGCGACAGCGGTGTACGCGGATGCGTGACCAGTGCCTTGAGCATGGCAAATTCACCGGTCGTCAGCCCAACGTGCCTGCCGTTGCGGGTGAGCGTGCGGGTGGCAAGACTGATTTCGAATGGGCCGAATCGCACCGGCGCCTTGCTGTCGTCTGGAGCGCCGGGCAGGGCGGATGCCGGCGACTGGCGGCGCAAAACCGCTTTGATCCTTGCAACCAGTTCGCGCGGGTTGAACGGCTTCGGAAGATAGTCGTCTGCGCCGACATCGAGCCCGGCGATGCGGTCGGCTTCGTCGCCTTTTGCCGTGAGCATGATGATCGGTGTGCGCTTTCCCACGGCGCGCAGCCGGCGGCAGATGCTCATGCCGTCTTCACCCGGCAGCATCAGGTCGAGGATGATCATGTCCACGTTTTCCTTGCCCATTACCCGCTCCATCGCGCTCCCGTTGGAAACGGTATGCACGCCGAATCCCTGCTCGGCGAGATAGCGGTTCAGGAGATCGCGCAGGCGCTGGTCGTCGTCTACTACCAGGATGTTTGTGATCGCGGCATTCATGTCGGTTCGGTTCGCCTGCAGCATACCCGTAAATTATGATGAGGTTGGCGGCACCAATAATAACGCGGGGAACAGGTTATTCTTGTCCCGTGGAAAATCGCATACAGGTGCTGCAGGGCGATATCACGCGCCAGAAGGTGGACGCGATCGTCAATGCGGCCAATACCTCCCTGCTCGGGGGCGGGGGTGTGGACGGAGCGATTCACCGGGCCGCGGGTTCTGAACTGCTGGAGTTTTGCCGTGGTCTGGGAGGCTGCCCGATTGGCGAGGCGCGCATTTCGCCGGGATTCCGTCTGCAGGCGCACTGGGTCATCCATACCGTCGGTCCGGTATGGCGCGGTGGCGGGAACAATGAGGACGATCTGCTGGCACGCTGCTATCGCAACAGTCTGGCGCTGGCCGTGGCGCACGAAGCACGAACTGTAGCCTTCCCGCAGGTCAGCACCGGGGCCTATGGTTTTCCGATGCGCCGGGCCGCTGCAATTGCGATCGCCTCGATCGAGGCGTTTTTATCGCAAGAGACGCGCATCGATGAAATCCGCTGTATCTGCTTCAACGCGGATTCTTACTCGGCGCTCACCGAGGCGCTGGCTGACCTGCGCTGATACGCTACATTGACTGAGACGATCGACGCAATGGATACGCTTGACGGCGAATGCGATCTTCTGATTATTGGCGGCGGCATCAACGGGGTGGGAATCGCCCGCGATGCTGCCGGCAGAGGCATACGTGTCGCACTGTGCGAACGCGGCGATCTGGGCGGCGCGACCTCGATGGCAAGCAGCAAGTTGATCCACGGCGGACTGCGCTATCTCGAGCAACGTCAGTGGCGGCTGGTACGCGAGTCGTTGGCGGAACGCGAAGTGCTCATGCGTCTCGCGCCGCACCTGGTGAGGCCATTGCGCTTCGTGCTTCCTTACGCCCCCGGACTGCGGCCGAAGTGGATGATCCGTGCCGGCTTGTGGCTATATGAC
This sequence comes from Betaproteobacteria bacterium, assembly GCA_031406075.1. GTDB lineage: Bacteria > Pseudomonadota > Gammaproteobacteria > Burkholderiales > JACQAP01 > JACQAP01. Next base: position 6,801 of record JANOGP010000018.1, on the reverse strand, counting down.
CGCCTTGGCGGCACCAGCACTCTGCCGCGAAGCCGTGCGGTCAATCTGCGCAGACCGCCCTTCGAAGACGATCTCGACCCACGTTTCGACAGCGGATTCTCTTATTCGGATTGCCGGGTGGACGATGCGCGCCTGGTCATAGTCAATGCGCTTTCGGCGCAAATTCTCGGGGCTAGAATCCTGACGCGCACCGCCTGCGTGGGTCTCACCGCCACAGAAAAAGGATGGCGCGCCGCAATCGATAATTCCGGAGGACGGCGCGGATATATTTCGGCGAAAGCCGTCGTCAATGCTGCCGGACCCTGGGTCGAAAATCTGTTGCGCGAAGTCGCCGGACTGCATGTGCAGGCCCAGGTGCGACTGGTCAAGGGAAGCCATATCGTCGTGCCGCGCAGGATCGCGGGCGACCACGCCTATATTCTGCAGAATCACGACGGCAGAATCGTTTTTCTCCTGCCGTTCGAACGCAAATTCACCCTGATCGGGACTACGGAGGTGGCGCTTGTGCAAGCGCCTGCGGTCATGGATGTGTCGGACGAGGAAGTGCGCTATTTGTGTGACGCGGCGAATCGCTACTTGAGGACGCCCGTGCGGCTCGGCGACGTCGTGTGGCGTTACTCGGGGGTGCGCGCGCTACACGACGACGGCAGGGCGAGCCCGACCGAGGTTACGCGCGACTATGTCCTACGGCTCGACCATGCCGGGCACGGGGCGCCCATTCTTTCGGTAATCGGGGGAAAGATCACGAGTTACCGCCGCCTTGCAGAGCACGCGCTGGAAAAACTTTCCCCGTTTTTGAACATTGCGGGCCGCCCCTGGACCGCAACTGCGCCGCTACCCGGAGCTGCGACCGGTCACTTCGATTACGTGGAGTTTCTGAGGAGCATGCTGACTCGCTGCGCGGCCTTGCCTACCGGACTGGTCGAAGGCATCGTGCGGCGGCACGGATCCACCGCAATCGACTTGATCGGCGACGCACATAACGCCAACGACCTCGGCATGCACTTCGGCGCCGGTTTGACGGCGCGCGAAGTGGATCATTTTGTGGACAGGGAATGGGCGCGTACCGCGGAAGACGTGCTGTGGCGGCGCAGCAAGATCGGCCTGCACCTGAGCGACGCCGAACGCGCCGCCGTAGAGGACTACGTTAATCGCCGGATTGCCTGCTGAGCGGGCTCATGCAAGCAAGGCCGCGAAGCGTTCGGCTTCCATCGGCCGGCCGCCGAAGTAGCCTTGGTAAGCCTCGCAGCCGAGTGCACGCAGAAATTCCAGCTGGCCCCGGGTTTCCACGCCTTCTGCGACTACCGTCATGCGCAGGCTTTTCGCCAGGTTGATGATCGCCTGGACGATTGCGGAATCGTTCAGGTCGTGCGGCAGATCCTCTACGAAGCTACGGTCGATCTTGAGTTTGTCGATCGGAAAGCGTTTCAGATAATTCAAACTCGAGTAGCCGGTGCCGAAGTCATCGATGGACAAGCTCACACCCATGTCATGCAGCATTTCCAGCGTTTTTGCGGTCTCCTTCGGGTCCTGCATGATCGCGTTTTCGGTGAGTTCGATTTCGAGTTGATTCGGCTTGAGGTTGTGGCGGGTAAATGCCGCCGCCACGCCCTGGACCAGGTTGGCGCGGCGGAACTGGAACGCAGAATAGTTGACCGCCACGGGGACCACCCGCAGCCCCTTCGTTTGCCAGGCGTTGATCTGGCGGCAGGCCTCGTTTAGAACCCATTCGCCGATGAGATGGATGATGTCCGATTCTTCCGCCAGGGGAATGAAACTCTCGGGAAACAGCATTCCGTGCTCGTCGTGGTTCCAGCGCACCAGCGCCTCGGCACCCAGCAACGTGCCAGCGGCGGTGTCGAATTGCGGCTGGTAGTGAAGGACCAGTTGATTGCGTTCTATGGCGCGGCGCAGCTGATTGGCAAGTACCAGGCGCTCGGCCACCGGTGCGGTCAGCTCCGGGGTAAAGAACTCGTATCGATTGCGGCCGCTTTTCTTGGAGTAATACATCGCCGCGTCCGCATTGCGGACCAAATCCTCCATGGTCTGGCCGTCGTCAGGATAGACGCTGATGCCGACACTGGCCGAGATCTGGACTTCCTGCGTTTCGAGCAGGAACGGTTCGTCGAATGTCGCGAGCACCTTGCCTGCGACCAGCGCTGCCTCGGCCGGTTCGCGCAGTGCCGAAAGGACGATGAGGTATTCATCGCCAGCGTGCCGGCACACCGTATCGGTCTCGCGCACACAGCCGCGCAGCCGCGCCGCCACGGTCTGTAACAGGATGTCGCCGGCCCGGTGCCCAAAGGAATCGTTGACGTACTTGAAACGGTCGAGGTCAATGAACAGCAGCGCGACCCTGGTTTCCATGCGTTTCGCCGACGCCAGCGCCTGTTGCAGACGGTCCTGAAACAGGGTGCGGTTGGGTAGCCCTGTGAGCAGATCGTGGTGGGCAAGGAATCGTACCCGCGCATCCATGTCCTTGCGCTGCGACACGTCCTCTGTTACCCATAACACCTTGATCGGATCGCCCTCCAGATCGAGCAGCGCGTCTCCCTTGGTGCGCAGCCAGCGTTGGGTGCCGTCGGGCCACGACACCCGGTACTCGACATCCAGGTTGCCGGTTCCGCCCAGGCATTCCTCGACGGCCTGTGTAAAACGGGGGCGATCCTCTAAGTAAATCGATTCGAGCAACTGTTTGTAAGGGACATCCGGGTGGTCGCTGCGAATGCCAAACAGGCGCAGGCTCATTTCCGAAGCGCGCACCATCCGGCTTCGAACATCGAACTCGCAGGTTCCGATCTCCGCGAATGCCAGGGCGAGCTTCTCGCGGTCCAGGCTGGCCTTGAGTGCATCGAGGGTGTTGCGGGTAATAGCCTGCGAATCGCGCAGCCTCTCAGACGATATCAGCAGCTCCGCGTTGGCGCCCTGAAGCTTCTCGTTGGTGTCCTGAAGGCGTCGTTCGGCCGCGGCCAGCTTCTCTTTCAGATCAGCCGGCCGTGCCGGCGTGCGCACGATGGGTTTGCGCGCACCAGGACTTGCGCGCTTGCCTGGATTTGCCTTGTTTGCGGCGCGTTTTTTGCTCTTGGCGGGGCTCAATCGATAGGACTCAGTCGTTTCTTGTTCCATGCTCGGCACGATCGGGGAATCGCGAACCGGTCGGATTGTGAGGGTCTTGCCATACGTTCGCAATCCTCGTGCCAGTGGCATTTTGAGTGATTCCTGCTCCATGGGCAACACGGCCGGAGTGCCGGGCCCCGGAATCGGGCAAGTGTCATGGGAGCCGCAGTGGCTTCGCGGCGCCGATTGTCAGATTCAGGCGTGTATTGGCAGTGATTCGATGGCATTGCGAAACGCCCGGGTAACTTGGGCGCTCGTGGCCTTGCCGCCATGGTCGGGAGTAAAGACGCGCGCCTGAGTGACGGTTTCAACCACGCCCATCAGGCATGCGGCCGCGCCGGGATTCGCCACAATTGTGAAAGTTGTCACCTGATAAGTCCTTTCGCCGCCAAGATTCTTTTCTATATCCCCTTGCGGGGTACGCCAAGAGCGCCAAGGCAAGACAAGTGAGAATTTCAAAGAGCTTGGTGCGGAGTGTGAAGGGTATATGCGCGCACCTGTACCGGGAGTTGGCAGTTCGCAGTTTCCCATGTCATGGCCGTTGCACTTCTTGGCGTTCTTGGCGGCCAGTTCTAGAAATTCACGTTGTTCTTGCCCTTGAGTTTGAGAATTTTTCGTGCGTCGTCGGGTGTGGCGATTTCCAGACCCAATTCTTCGAGAATGCGGCGGATCTTGGAAACCTGATCGGCGTTGGACTTGGCAAACTGCCCCTTGCCGATCCACAGGCTGTCTTCCAGGCCCACGCGCACGTTTCCGCCCATTACCGCGGACTGTGTGGCAATGTACATCTGATTGCGTCCCCCGCCGAGCACCGACCACTGGTACTGATCGCCGAACAACCGGTCCGCCGTGCGCCTCATGTGCAGCACGTCCTCGGGATGAGGTCCGATGCCGCCGCGGATGCCGAACACAGACTGGATGAACAAAGGCGGCTTCACCAGTCCGCGATCGAGGAAATGCGCCGCGGTGTAAAGGTGCCCGATGTCGTAACACTCGATTTCGAATCGCGTGTCATTGTTGCTGCACGATTGCAGAATGTGGGCGATGTCCTTGAAGGTGTTCTTGAAGATGCGATCATCGGATTCGGCGAGATAGAGTTTTTCCCAATCGTGTTTCCACTCCTTGACCCGCGGGATCATTTCGTACAGGCCGAAGTTCATCGAACCCATGTTCAGCGAAGCCACCTCCGGCTTCAGTTGCAATGCCGGTTGCAGCCGGTCCTCGATGGTCATCGTCGGCGCACCGCCGGTGGTGAGGTTAATCACCACATCCGAGGCGGCTTTGATCCTCGGCAGGAACCGCATGAACATCTTCGGGTCCTGGGTCGGGCGTCCGTCCTTCGGTTCGCGGGCGTGCAGGTGCACGACCGCCGCGCCGGCTTTTGCTGCGCCGATCGCCGCTTCGGCGATCTCGTCCGGCGTTATGGGCAGGTGCGGCGACATCGAGGGCGTGTGGATGGCGCCCGTTACTGCGCAGGTGATGATTACCTTTTTAGTCATGTTCAGTTTCTCCAATCAAAAGTCAAATGCCGTCACCGCAAAGACGCAAAGACGCAAAGACGCAAAGGGCGCAAAGGAAACCCTGACGACAATAAAAAGCGGTTCATGTCGTTCGATACCTGGATAGCCGATAATCGCAACGAAAGCAGGTTCTGCGCATTGCTGATGTTCCGCGGCTATTTTTCTGCTTTTCTTTGCGTTCTTTGCGCCTTTGCGGTGAAGATTTTAGGTTTTCGCTTCCATTGAGCGCTTGTGGGCGATCAGCGCCATCAGCCGCCGGTCGCGCCAGGCTTCACGCTCGGCATGTTGGACCTGGGGCATGAGGCCGCGTCGTTCCCGTTCGATCTTCGCGACCAGCTTGTCGTCCCAGGGTTCGTGCTTCACGTCCTTCATCATGCCGTAAAGCACTGGGCCGTAGCGCGCCGAATAGTCGGACACGCCGCCGGGCGCATTCAGATCGATGGTCTCGAACGGGCCCATGAACGACCAGCGCAATCCCAGTCCGTCCCTGATGCATTTGTCCAAGTCCTCCACCGAAACGTAATCCTCCTTGACCAGGCGCCAGGATTCCAGCAACAGCGCGGCCTGCAGGCGGTTGAGAATGAAGCCCTCGACTTCCTTCTTGACGGTAATGGCGACCTGGCCGGCTTTCTCGTGAAGTGCGCGTGTTTTCGCCACGACTTCTGGGCTGGTCCACGGGGCGGGAGAGATTTCTACAACCGGCACTATGTGCGGCGGATTGACAGGGTGCGCGACGATGCAGCGATGCCTGCCTTTGAGCCCCTCGCTGAATCGCGACGTCTGAATGGTTGACGTTGAACTCGCCAGGATGCAATGCGCCGGAGCCGCTTCATCCATCTGGCGGTAGACCTCGCGTTTTACGTCGAGCTTTTCCGCGGTGTTTTCCTGCACGTAGTCGGCATCCTTCACGGCATCCGCGAGCGTTTCCACGGCAGTTACGCGTTTCGCGACTATGCCGGCCGATTCCGTGATCAGTCCGAATTCCCGCAACTCTTCCAGACCTTCCCTGATAAGTGCGAGAGCCTTCTCCGCGGCGCCGGGTGCCGCGTCGTAAATTGTTACCGGATGGCCGGCGCGCGCGAACACCATCGCCCAGGCACGCCCGATCAGTCCCGTACCAATGATTGCTACTTTTTCCATTTTTTTCCTTAATAACTTAGATCTTCACCGCAAAGGCGCAAAGGCGCAGAGGAAACGCAAAGAAGAACGTGACTGGGCAAAAATTTGATCGGCGCAGAAGGGGACATCGAAGCGTACGGAACATTCAACAACGAAGAGTCCAGACATTATGTTTTTTCCCTCATTCATTTTTTTCTTGATTTCCTTTGCGTTTCCTCTGCGCCTTTGCGCCTCTGCGGTGAGATGTTGATCTAGCCAAGCATTTCGACGCCGGCGCAGACCGACAAAGCCTGACCGGTGACGTTCCGGCCAATGTCGCTGGCGAGGTAAAGCGCCATGTTGGCAATGTCGTAGGGACTGACCATGCGGCGCATCGAGACGCGTTCGAGAGAGATCTTCTTCTGTTCTTCGAAGCTGATGCCCATCGCTTTGGCTTTGGCCTCGATGACTCGGTCAATGCGATCGCCTTCAACCACGCCAGGCTGGATCGCGTTCACACGGATGTTGTCCGGGCCGGCCTCCATTGAAAGGCTCTTGGTGTAGCCGACCACGCCCCACTTGGCGGCGGCATAGGGTGTGCGAAAAGGAAAACCCAGCCTCCCGGCGGCGGAGGACAGATTGATGATCGAGCCGCCTCCGGCGGCCTTGATCATCGGCATTGCCAGGTGCGTGCAATAGAACATGCCATTCAGATCCACTGCGATACATCGCTCCCATTCCTCGACTGCAATTTCTTCGACTTTTCCCGTCGGCCCGGCGATGCCGGCATTGTTGATGAGGCAATCGAGCCCGCCGAGATGCTTCCTTACGTCGGCAAACAGCCGCTCCACGTCCTTGAGTCTGGACACGTCCGCCAGGGAGGCGCTGACTCCGGGAAAGGCTTTCACCGTTTCGTCGAGGGAAGCCTGCACCACGTCGCAAATGTGCACGCGCGCGCCGGCTCTCTGAAACACGTCTGTCATCGCCCGGCCGATTCCCGCGGCACCGGCGGTGATCAGGACCCGCTGTCCCTTTACAGAAATTTCCATCACTTACTCCTTAAAAA
>JANOGP010000015.1:0-12844 GCA_031406075.1 Betaproteobacteria bacterium | reverse complement strand
GTCCGCCGCATCGTCCAGCATATAAGCAGGCACGCCGAGATTGGCCGCCACTTCGCGCAGCCGGTTGGAGTTGGAGCTGTTCGGAGAACCGACGACGATGACGACGTCGCAGCGCGCCGCCATGGCCTTGACAGCGTCCTGACGGTTCTGCGTGGCATAGCAAATGTCGTCCTTCTTGGGCCCGACAATGCCGGGGAAACGCCGCCGCAACGCCTCGGTAATGGCGCGCGCATCGTCCACGGACAACGTGGTCTGGGTGACAAAGGCGAGATTTTTCGGGTCCTGGACCTGGAGCCGCTCGACCTCATCGATCGATTCGACCAGATACATGTCGGTGGCGACCTGCCCCATCGTGCCTTCAACCTCCGGGTGTCCCGCATGACCGATCATGACGATCTCGCGGGCACCCTCGTGCATTTTCGCGACTTCCACGTGCACTTTTGTCACCAGCGGGCATGTGGCATCGAATACCTGCAGCCTGCGCGATTGCGCCTCTCGACGGATCGCCTGCGAAACGCCGTGGGCGCTGAATACCACCGTGGCCCCCTCCGGGACTTCCTCCAGTTCCTCGACGAATACGGCGCCCTTGGTGCGCAGATCATCCACCACATACTTGTTATGCACGACCTCGTGACGGACGTAGATCGGCGCGCCGTGGAGCTGCAGCGCGCGCTCGACGATGTCGATGGCGCGGTCTACGCCGGCACAGAAGCCGCGGGGATTGGCGAGAAAGACTTGCATGACGTTCTGGGAAGTTCCGGAAAGAGCGAAATTATACGCGCCGCTCAGGGTCGCGGCGCCCGCTCACAATTCGGCCCCGGAGGAATGCGGGGATTGTCCCCGGCCCTGGATAGTTTGGCGCCGCGCTTCGCCAGCGCGGTTTTGGCTTCGATCATTTTCATCCAGTTTGGCATGCACTCACCTCAAAACCTGTCACCGCAAAGACGCAAAGAACGCAAAGAAGAGCAGAAAAATAGACGGGGACAACCGCAATGTGCAGAACCCACTTTCGTCGCAAGTATCTGCGATTCAGGCATCGAACGTTATGAACCATTCTTTCCCGTTGTCCGGGTTTCCTTCGCGTTCTTTGCGTCTTTGCGGTGGGACTTACGCAATAGCCTGTCTAAACAGCTTTGACACGGGAGCGGCGGAAACTATCCCAGATCAGCAATACGGCGCCGACCGTGATGCACGAATCGGCCAAGTTGAACGCCGGCCAGGGATCCAGCAGCCGCGGCCCACCCGGCCAGCGGAACAGAAGGAAGTCCACCACCGCCCCATATACGGCACGGTCGATCAGATTGCCCACCGCGCCGCCGAGCACCAGCGCCAGAGCAAAACACAGGAAGCGGTCCCGCTCATGCTTCTTCATCATGTAGACGATCAGGCCGGAGGCCGCCAGCGCGATCGCCATGAAGAAGTATCGCTGCCAGCCCGATGCCCACGCCAGGAAACTGAACGCCGCGCCCGGATTGTAGGTAAGGATCAGACTGATGACCGGCGGCAACACTTCCACCGTCTCGCCTAAAGCGATCATGTGCAGGACTATCTGCTTGCTGGCCTGATCGAGTACGACGATCAGCGCACTCAGGCGCAGCCACACTGCGATGCTACGCATGGACCCGGGGCTCTCCCATGCCGAAAAGGTTGGCCGTGCAGCGGCTGCAGATTTCAGGATGTGCCGGGTCGTGCCCCACATCGGCGCGGTAATGCCAGCAGCGCTCGCACTTGCGATGCGCGCTGGCCTCCACCACGATGCGCGCATCGGCATTGCTGACGACCCCGGCCTGCGAAGTGATCATCACGAAGCGCAGGTCGTCTCCCAGCGAATTCAGCGCGTCGAAACGCTCGCCGTCGCCGTGGATCTGGACTTCCGCCTGCAACGATGAGCCGATCTTGCCAGCCACACGCACGGCCTCCAGTTCGCGTTGAACCTCGGCACGGATGGCGCGGATCTTCTCCCAGCGGCCAAGCAGATCCGCCCCCGTGTCTGGAAACGCATACCAGGTGCGCAGCAGCACGCTGTCAGCCGGATCGCGCGTGAAGATTGCCCAAGCCTCGTCGGCGGTAAAAGAGAGTACCGGCGCCATCAGCCGCAGCAAACTTTGGGTAACGTGATGCAGAGCGTTCTGCGCCGAGCGCCGCGGTTTCGAATTCTTCCCCGCGGTGTAAAGGCGGTCCTTGAGGATGTCCAGATAGAACCCTCCGAGGTCTTCGGAGCAGAAAGCCTGAAGTTTCTGCATGACCAGGTGGAATGCGTAATCATCGTAGTCGCGGACGACTTGTTCCTGCAGGCGCGCAGCCACCTGCAGCGCATACCGGTCAATTTCCAGCCATTCGGCGACCGGCAACATGTGGCTCCGCGGATCGAAATCGTCGAGGTTGGCCAGCAGGAAGCGCAGCGTATTGCGGATGCGCCGGTAGCTCTCGACCACGCGCTTGAGGATTTCGTCCGAGATCGACAGTTCGCCCGAGTAGTCGGTCGTCGCCACCCACAGCCTCAGGATGTCCGCGCCCAGCGTGTCCATCACTTTCTGCGGCGCGATCACGTTGCCAAGCGACTTCGACATCTTGCGGCCCTGTCCGTCCACCGCGAATCCATGGGTCAGCAAGCCCTTGTAGGGCGCGCGGCCGTCTATCGCGCAGCCGGTGAGCAGAGAAGACTGGAACCAGCCCCGGTGCTGGTCGTGGCCTTCGAGGTAGAGGTCCGCCGGCTTGGTCAGCTCGGCGCGCCGCTCGAGCACGCCGACATGGGTGGTGCCGGAATCGAACCACACATCGAGCGTATCGGGCACTTTCCGATAGCTTGCCGCGTCGTCGCCGAGCAGTTCCTTCGCCTCCAGCGAGAACCAGGCTTCGATGCCCTCCTTCTCGACACGCTGCGCAACCTCCTCCTGCAACTCGCCGGTGCGCGGATGCAGCTCGCCGGTTTCCTTGTGCACGAAAAGCCCCATCGGCGTGCCCCAGTTGCGCTGGCGAGACACGCACCAGTCCGGACGGGTGGTGATCATCGCCTCAAGCCGCGCCCGGCCTCCGGCCGGATAGAACGAAGTCGCTTCCACCGCGGCCCTGGCGATTTCGCGCAGCGTCTTTGCGCTGCCGGCTTCCATGCCGATGAACCACTGGCGGGTGGCGCGGAAGATGATGGGGGTCTTGTGCCGCCAGCAGTGCGGATAGCTGTGTTTGACGGATTCGATGCGAATCAGGCGTTGCCTGTCCTCGAGTTCCCTGATGACGACATCGTTCGCCTTCCACACCGACAGTCCGCCGACCAGCGGCACCTTGCCAAAGAAAACGCCGTCGTCGTCCACCGGATTATCCACCGCCAGTCCGTAGCGCAAGCCGACGACATAGTCGTCAAGGCCGTGCGCAGGCGCGGTATGCACCAGTCCGGTACCGGCATCAAGCGTCACGTGCTCGCCGAGCACCACCGGAACCTGCCTGTCGTAGAACGGATGCTCGAGCAGCACGCCTTCGATGTCCGCACCCCTGAACTCGGCGACGACCTGGCGATCGTCAACCCGGTAGGCATCCATGCACTTGTCCGCGAGTTCCTTGGCCAGGATCAATAGTCCCGCGGCGAAGCGCACCAGCACATATTCGAGCTCGGGATGGACGGCGACCGCCTGGTTGGCCGGCAGCGTCCACGGCGTGGTGGTCCAGATCACGGCAAACACCGGCTCGTAGATATGCGTGAAGCGCAGCAGCCGGGCCAGCGCCTTTTTGTCCGCGACCTTGAAGGCGACGTCGATCGCGGGGGAAGTGCGGTCCTCGTACTCGACTTCGGCCTCCGCCAGCGCCGAGCGGCAGTCAATGCACCAATGCACCGGCTTGGCGCCCTGGTACAGGAAGCCACGCTCGCGGATGCGGCCGAGCGCACGGATGATGTCCGCTTCGGTCTTGAAATCCATCGTGCGGTACGGGTTGTGCCAGTCGCCGAGCACGCCCAGACGGATGAAGCCCGCCTTCTGGCGCTCGATCTGCTCGGCCGCATACTCACGGCAAAGCTTGCGGAACTGCGCCGCAGGGATGTTCTTGCCGTGCACCTTTTCGACCTGATGCTCGATCGGCAAGCCGTGGCAGTCCCAGCCGGGGATGTAGGGCGCATCGAAACCGGCTAGCGTTTTCGATTTCACCACGATGTCCTTGAGAATCTTGTTCACGGCGTGGCCGATGTGAATGTCGCCGTTGGCGTAAGGCGGGCCGTCGTGAAGGATGAACTTCGGCCGCCCGCCGGAAGCCTCGCGGATGCGCTGGTACAGCGCGGTGTCCTGCCATTGCTTTACCCAGCCGGGCTCGCGCCTGGCCAGATCGCCGCGCATGGGGAAAGCGGTATCGGGAAGATTCAGCGTGTTCTTGTAATCAGCCATTCGAAATCACTTTCACCGCAAAGACGCAAAGAGCGCAAAGAAAGAATGATCAGAGTTGGTTGACAATTCTCTTGATCCCGGATCGCATCAACAGTACGTTGAAATTGAGTATCAGTGCCATTTTGAGTCCCGTCATTTTCAGATAGGTCAAGACTTGGGCGGTATGTATGGGTTGCATTTTGTCTATGGATTTCAGTTCGAGGAGCAGCTTTCCCTCTACAAGCAAATCGATTCGATATCCTTCATCCAGTGTGATTCCCTTGTAGTGTATGGGGACCGGTACCTGGTTCTGGACATCAAGCCCCCGCTGACGCAGTTCCCAGGATAGACAGCTCTCGTACGCCGACTCCAGTAATCCCGGGCCAAGGTTGCGATGAACCTCAATCGCCGCCCCAATTGATTCGCTGTTCAAGCGATTAAGTTCATCCACATCGTACTTGTCCGAATTCATGTACTTCTTTGCGTTCTTTGCGACTTTGCGGTGACAAAGTAGTCCCGCGCAGCGGCAGCATCGAGACGCATCTGAGCGACCAGCGAATCCAGATCCGAGAACTTCTGCTCTTCCCTCAGCTTCTCGAGGAAGCGGACAGAAATGCGTTTGCCGTAAATGCGTTCGTCGAAGTCGAATAAATGGACTTCCAGCGTTGGCCGGCCGCGTTCCTTGACGGTTGGCCGCACGCCAAGGCTGGCGACGCCGGGAAGAGGCGCCGGGCCCAGGCCCTCGACCTCCACAACGAAAATTCCGGACAGAGGCGCCTTGAGCCGCTTCAGCTGCACGTTCGCGGTCGGGTAGCCGATCTTCGCACCGAGCTTGTCGCCGTCCACGACTTTTCCGGTAATTGCGTAACGCCTGCCGAGCAGGCGCTGTGCGCCGTTCAGGTCGCCATTTTCCAGGCAGGTCCGGATCGTGGTGCTGGAAACCCGCGCACCGGACGTCACCACACTGGCCATCGCCTCGACCTCGAATCCCGCCCGAGGCGCCATCGATTTGAGATGGGCCAGGTCGCCGGCGCGCCGCGAACCGAAGCGGAAATCGTCGCCGACCAGGAGCCACTTCACCGCCAGTCCGTCGCGAAGGACATGGTTGACGAAATCGTCCGCCGTCAACTGCGCGAACGCATAATCGAAGCGGCACACGTATGCGCGCGCCACTTCACAGTGGCGCAAGAGTTCCAGTTTTTCGCGCAGGGAGGTCAGGCGCGCGGGCGCCTGGTCCGGCGCAAAGAATTCCTGCGGCTGCGGCTCGAAGGTCATTACTGCGACAGGAAGGCTGCGCAACCGTGCCGCCTCGGAGAGCCGTGCGATCATGGCGCGGTGCCCGACGTGCACGCCGTCGAAATTGCCGATGGTAAGCGCGATGGGCGTGTTCGCCCGCGCCGGGATACCCCGAAAGACCTGCATACCCGATCGTTCAAAAGCCTGAATTTTAGCGGTTTTTGTGATCCGGGCGCGCGGATTTCTTGGCGCTTGAGGCTAATACGCCTTCAACCGCGCAAGGAAAGATGCCGGGCCAGAGCCCATTCGGCGATGGCGGCGGTCAGCGATTCGGAATCGCCGATCGCCTGGGTAACGTCGATCTTGACGCCGGGGTGGCCGCGGCGGATGTCGTCCAGCAGGCGCGGCAGATCCTCCTTGAGATGGCCGCCCTGCGCCAGGAACAGCGGCACCAGAGTGATGCGCGTAATGCTTTCGGCCGCCATGGCCGCCACCGCATCGGCAAGCGACGGCTGCATCAGTTCCAGGAAAGCCACTTGAACCGGCAAGTCAGGGCGCGCCTGGCGCAGCCGCGCGGCAATCCGGCGGAATGGCGCCGCCCACTCGGGATCGCGGGCGCCGTGCGCGAACAGGATAATTGCGGAATCCGGGGCGGGGCTCACAGCGATAATGGTAAGGTCGTGTGCAGTGAGTGTAATTTAACTAACCAATTCCCATCTTCCAATTCTTGTTTTCGATTTCGCGGCACCTGCGCCGGGCAAATGAAAACGCCGGCATCGAGCCGGCGTCCTTACGCAATGAACCACTGTTCAGCGCGGTAATGCACGCTGTTGCAGCGGTTCATCGGCCGACTCGCCTTCCAACAACGCCGCTGCGATCAAAGCGTGCGCCCGCTCCCGATAGACCTCGCCGAAGAACAGCAGCGCCGGGCCGTGGGTCTTCAGGTCCGTGCCTTCCATCAGGCCGCGCAACGTGGTGCCGAACTGGCGCGTGTCGGGAAGAGAGGCATTTTCGACAATCAAGACCGGGGTCGCGGGAGACATCCCCTGTCCCTCCAGAACGCGCGCGATCTGCGCCGCCTGGCCCGCAGCCATGTACAGCACCGCGGTGTCCGCGCTCGCCACGCTGGGCGCCCAGTCGCTGGTGTCCTCGCCCTCGCCGACGCGTGCTGTCGCAAAAGTTACGCTGCGGCTGACGCCCCGCCGCGTCAGCGAAACGCCGATTTCCGCGCTGGCGGCCAGCGCGGAGGTCACTCCGGGGACGACTTCGCAGGGAACGCCCGCGGCCGCGAGCGCCGCGATTTCTTCCTGCGCGCGGCCGAACAGCATGGGATCACCGCCCTTGAGCCGGACTACCACAGCGTACTTCGCCGCGGCCTCAACCAGGTTGCGGTTGATGAAACGCTGGTCGGTGGAAATGCGGCTGCAGCGCTTGCCCACCGCGACCAGTTTCGCCTGCGGGCTGAGCGCCAGCATATCGGGATGCACCAACGCATCGTAGAAAACGATTTCGGCGCGCTTGAGGAGTTCCGCACCGCGCAGCGTGATCAGGTCCGCGGCTCCCGGACCTGCGCCAATCAAATAGACCTTGCCCATCATGCGAACTCCAGCAACGCGCGTTTATCCTTGACCTTGGCCCACTCGTCTGCATCCTCCGGCGCAGGCTTCATTTGCGTGATTCGCGGCCACAGCTTCGCGGCCTCGGCGTTGATGCGGATGAAGTCGAGCTGATCCTCAGGCACTTCCTCCTCGGTGCAGATGGCCTCAACCGGACACTCCATGACGCAAAGCATGCAGTCGATGCAGGCCTCGGGATCGATCGCGAGGAAATTTGGTCCTTCGACGAAGCAATCCACCGGGCATACTGTCACGCAATCGGTATATTTGCATTTGATACACGCTTCAGTGACAACGTAGGCCATGCCTATTCCGTCTACTCTGCTGATTGCAGCCGTTACTCGATCAGGCCCGCGGCCACGGTGTTGTTGGTCGCCTCATCGATAACGATGAAACTGCCCGCGGTTCGGTCGCGGCGATAGGGTTCGAACGCCAGCGGCTGCGCAGTCTTAATGGAAACACGCCCTATGTCGTTCAGCGCTAGCGTATCGGCCGGTTCCCGCGCCAGCGTATTGACGTTGACGCGATAGCTGGGCGCGTTGATCAGGGTCTTCACCGTCCGGGAGCCGTGCTTGATCAAATAAGGGCGGCTGCGATTGAAGGGCTCTTCCGCCAGCCAGCACAGAGTAGCCTCCAGTTCGCGGGATACGTCGAATCCGGAGCCGGCCGCGACCAGCACGTCGCCACGCGAAATGTCGAATTGGTCCTCAAGGACAATGGTCACCGACTGCGGCGCGTACGCCTCACTCAGCGACCCGTCGAAGGTGCGGATCTCGCGGACCCGCGAGCGCTGTCCCGACGGCAGCACGGTTACCGCGTCGCCGGCGCCGATGCTGCCGGACTCGATGCGTCCGGAATAACCGCGCGCGTCCGCCACGCCGCTGTCTCCAGGCCTTGCCACGAGCTGCACGGGAAAGTAGAACTTGCCGTGTGACGCCGCGCGCGCGACCTCCGCAGTTTCGAGAATTTCCAGCAGTGTCGGCCCACGATACCAGGACAGGTTTTCGCCGCGCTCGACCACCATGTCGCCGCGCAACGCGGAGATCGGCAGAAAATCGACGCGATGAAAACCAAGGTCGCGGGCAAATGATTCGAACGCCTGACGGATGCTTCCGAATGCCTCTTCGGAATATTCGACCAGGTCCATCTTGTTGACTGCGAGAACCAGGTGCGGAATGCGCAGCAGGCTGGCGATATAGGCGTGCCTGCGCGACTGGGTGAGCAACCCCTTGCGGGCATCCACGAGCACGATCGCCAGATCGGCGGTGGAGGCGCCCGTAACCATGTTACGCGTGTACTGTTCGTGGCCGGGCGTATCTGCGATGATGAATTTTTCGCGAAGGCGTGGCGAAGTATCGGTAAGCCACGTCTATGGTAATACCCTGCTCGCGCTCGGCAAGCAGGCCGTCGGTCAGCAGGGACAGATCAATGCCCTCCTGCCCGCGGCGACGCGTGGAAGTCTCGATCGATAAAAGCTGATCCTCGAATATCGCCTTGGCATCGAACAACAGCCGCCCGATCAGCGTGCTCTTGCCGTCGTCCACACTGCCCGCGCTGGTGAAGCGCAACATGCCGGTGTCGACGGGTTGAATATTCTCTATTGCAGACATTTATTCACCTGAATCAAGATCCTCACCGCAAAGACGCGCTAGAACTTTTCACCGCAAAGATTCTTTTCAATACCCCCTTGAGGGGTACGCAAAGAACGCAAAGAACGCAAAGAAATTCAGTAACGGGTATAGAAACCCGGATGGACCATCAGGCGTGCCGACCGGTGATGCCATCGTATTGACTGAAGAATCGCGTTTGGCTACCGTCCGTGTCTCCCGTTTTCCTTTGCGTACTTTGCGTACCCCTCAAGGGGGTATTGAAAAGAATCTTTGCGGTGAAAGTGCATTAGGTCTTTGCGGTAAAAATTTGTCTTTAGAAATAACCTTCCTTCTTGCGCAGCTCCATCGACGCTTCCGAGGTCTGGTCGTCCATCCGCGTTGCACCGCGTTCGGTAATCCGGGTGACTGCCGTTTCGGCGATGATGTCTTCGGCGTTTGCGGCGGCGGACTCGACCGGGCAGGTGCAGGTCATGTCGCCGACGGTGCGGAAACGCACCGATAGCGTTTCCACCACTTCGGCCGCCTTCGGTTGCACCAGTTCGGACAGCGGCAACAGGCCGCCGGGCCTGCGGATGACCTCTCGCCTGTGCGCGTAGTAAATCGACGGCACGGCAAGCCTTTCGCGCCGGATATATTGCCAGACGTCCAGTTCGGTCCAGTTACTGATCGGGAACACGCGCATATTTTCGCCCGGATGGACGCGGGTATTGAACAGGCTCCAAAGTTCCGGCCGTTGATTCTTCGGATCCCACTGACCAAACTCGTCGCGGAACGAGAAAATGCGTTCTTTCGCACGCGCCTTCTCCTCGTCGCGGCGTGCTCCGCCAATGCACGCATCGAAACCGTGCTCGGCAATGGTGTCGAGCAACGTCACCGACTGATGCTTGTTGCGGCTCTCGTCTTCGGTGCGCAACCTCACCCTGCCCTTGCGCATGGAATCCTCGACATGTCCGATGACCAGTCTTTCGCCCAGTTCCGCCGCGCGCACGTCGCGAAAGGCGATCACCTCCGGAAAGTTGTGTCCGGTGTCGATGTGCAGCAGCGGAAACGGAAATTTTCCTGGTCGGAACGCCTTTTCCGCCAGCCGCAGCAGGCAGATCGAATCCTTACCGCCGGAAAACAGCAATGCCGGGTTGCGGCATTCGGCGGCGACCTCACGCAGGATGTGGATCGCCTCCGATTCGAGCCAGTCCAGATGGTCGATGCGCGGCAACGACTCTATTCTTTCAAGCACGGCACTCACGATATTTTCCCCTCGCTCGATTTGCCCAGGGGCGACAGGTGCAGCCCACACTCTTTCGCGTCCGAACTTTCCCACCACCAGCGTCCGGCGCGAATGTCCTCGCCGGGCCGGATCGCGCGCGTGCACGGCTCGCAGCCGATAGAGGTATAGCCGCGATCGTGCAGCGAGTTGTACGGCACGCCGCGGTCCCTGATGCAGGCCCAGATTTCGGCCTCGCTCCAGTCGGCAAGCGGGTTGAACTTCGGGATGCCGTGCACCACATCGTGCTCGCGCAGCGGCAGTTCGGTACGGGTAACTGACTGGGCACGGCGCAGACCCGTGATCCAGGCGCCTCTGCCGGCCAGCGCGCGCGCCAGCGGCTCAACCTTTCGGATATGGCAGCAGCGCTTGCGCAGATCGACGCTTTCGTAAAATGCGTTCAAGCCATTTTCCTTCACGTAGCGCGCCACCGCATCCGGATCGGGACGGAACGCTTCGATTTCCCGGCCGTAGTGCATGCGCGCGCGCTCGAGCAGGTCCAGCGTTTCGCGGTGCAGGCGTCCGGTTTCAAGGGTGAAGATCGCAATCGGCAGACCGGAACTCAGGATTGCATCGGTGACGACCATGTCTTCCGCACCCAGGCTGCTGGCAAATGCGGCATGGGGAAATTCGGCGACGATGGCCTCAAGCCGCGCGGTCAGAGTCTGGTACGGGTAGGCGACCGCTGCGATGGCGGGAAAGGGTGCGTTCATGTGCGCCGTCGTTTTCTAGTTGCCGTGGGGCGGCGCCGGCCAGGCGCGCACATGGCGGCGGAACGCGGGTACAGCGTTGTCCCACGAGCCCTGGTAGACGTCCGAAAACGGCTGCAATAAGCGCAGCGCCTCACGCGCGTCCTTGTCAGCGCGCACCGCGAAGGAGTCGAAGCCCACGCGACGCATGAAGAAAAGCTGATCGGGCAGAACGTCGCCGATCGCACGCAATTCACCCCGGTAACCGAACCGCGAGCGCAGCAGGTAAGCCAGGGAATAGCCTCGCCCGTCCGTAAATTTCGGAAAATCCACTGCAACCAGAGGCAATTTCGGCAGACACGGCGCGATAGGCGACGGATCATCGGCGCCGGCGAGCCACACGCCGACGTCGCCGCGCGCGATCAGCTCGGCGTGTCGCTCCAGCCACAGGGCAAACGGAACCACCACGCAGCCTGCGGGAATTTCGATCCCGGCCAAAGGCATTTCCGACGAAGGGCGCAGGATCTGCCAGTCGTCTGCAACGACGGCGCCGCCGCGAATGATTTCAGCCATCGGTGGCAACTCCTTCACTCGTTTCTTTTTTCGTGCGCTGCGGCGCGCCGTACACGCCAGCCTTGAAGGGCGCGATGCCCAACCGCTCCACAGTGTCCGCGAAACGTTCGCCGGCTTCGCGCTTTTCCAGGTAAATCTCCACCAGCCGCGACACCACGTCCGGCATGTCTGCGGCCTTGAACGAGGGCCCGATTACCTTGCCGATCGCGCTGCGGCCATTCGCGGCGTCGGACCCATCGGCGCCGCCGATCGACACCTGGTACCACTCCTCGCCATCTTTATCGACACCGAGGATGCCGATGTGACCGGCGTGATGATGGCCGCACGAATTCATGCACCCGGAAATGTTGAGATTCAATTCTCCAATGTCGTGCAGATAGTCCAGATCGTCGAAGCGACGCTGGATCGCCTCGGCAATCGGGATCGACTTGGCGTTGGCAAGCGAGCAGAAGTCGCCGCCGGGGCAGGCAATGATATCGGTGAGCAGCCCGAGGTTCGGGGTGCCCAGCCCGGCCTGCCGCGCTTCTTCCCAAAGCGTAAATAAGTCGCCGGCGCGCACGTCCGGCAGAATCAGGTTCTGCTCGTGCGAAACGCGGATCTCGCCGAAACCGAAGCGTTCGGACCAGTCGGCCACCCGCTCCATCTGCTCGGCCGTCGCGTCCCCGGGCGCCACGCCGGTCTTTTTCAGCGACAGGACCACCGACCGGTAGCCCGAAACCCGATGCGGGCGCACCGCCCGTCCCGCCCAACGGGCGAAGCCGCGGCTTTCGGCGATCCGGAGTGCCAGTTCGCGTTCATCGTCCGTCCGCGATCGGTAGTCCGGCGCAGTGAAATAGGCAGAGACGCGTTTAAGTTCTTCTTCGGTGAGCGTGCCCGGGCCGTCCTTCACCAGAGCCCACTCTTCTTCCACCTGGCGCGCGAACTCTTCGGCACCGAGGGCCTTCACCAGGATCTTGATACGCGCCTTGTAAATATTGTCGCGGCGCCCGTAGCGGTTGTAGACGCGCAGGATGCACTCGACGTAGGTCATCATGTGCTGCCAGGGTAGGAACTCGCGGATCACGGTGCCCACGACCGGCGTGCGGCCCATTCCGCCGCCAACCAGAACACGCAGCCCCAGTTCGCCGTCCGGCGCCCGCCTCAGGTACAGGCCGATGTCGTGGAAGGCGGTAGCGGAACGATCCTCCACGGATCCGTTGACCGCGATCTTGAACTTGCGCGGCAGGAAACTGAATTCCGGGTGGAAGGTGGACCACTGGCGCAGGATCTCGCATAGCGGCCGCGGATCGACGATCTCGTCCGGCGCAACGCCGGCGAACTCGTCCGAGGTGATGTTGCGCACGCAATTGCCGCTGGTCTGGATGGCGTGCATTTCCACCGAGGCGAGGTCGGCTAGGATGTCAGGGGAGTCCTCCAGCCGCGGCCAGTTGTACTGGATGTTCTGGCGCGTGGAGAAATGCGCGTAGCCGCGGTCGTAGCGGCGCGCGATTTCCGCCAGCATGCGCAACTG
>JANOGP010000310.1:0-12663 GCA_031406075.1 Betaproteobacteria bacterium | reverse complement strand
CATCGCGTCGAGGTCTTCCTTGCTGGCGTAGCATTTATAAGCATGGCCTTGTTCCAGCAGTTTCTGCGCCGCGTCTTTATACCTGTCGAGCCGCTGCATCTGGTAGAACGGCCCTTCGTCGTAATCCAGTCCCAGCCACTGCATCGCATCCAGGATCGCATGCGTGGAAGCCGCCGTGGAGCGTTCGGTGTCGGTGTCCTCGATGCGCAGGATGAACTTGCCGCCGGTCTTGCGCGCGTACGCCCAGGAGAACAGCGCTGTGCGTGCGCCGCCGATATGCAGAAATCCGGTCGGGCTGGGGGCGAAGCGGGTGCGGACCATCGGAAAACAGCGCGGGGAAAAGGCCGTATTGTACGCGACCGACTCACCGGAAATTGAGCCGCGCAAATTGACCCGCAGCGGCGCGCCATGGTTAAATTGCGCCCTCTCGCGCGGGTGGTTAGCTCAGCGGTAGAGCATTGCCTTCACACGGCAGGGGCCACAGGTTCGATCCCTGTACCACCCACCAAATCCCCCCATGGAAACCCCGCCCTGCCCCGTATCAGCCCGCCTCAAACTGTCTCTTTGATCTTCTTCGGTCGTCCACCGAGCTTGCCGTTACGCCGGGCAGCCACGGATTTGGCTTTCGTTGATACCTTGCCTCCGATCTTGCCCATTTCCGCGGCGATCCAGCGCCTTGAGCCCAGGAAACCTTCCAGCAGCGCCGGCAAATAGATGTCCGCATCCAGCTTCGGAAAATGAATACCGAGACCCGAGGGTGTAATTTCGATTTTGGCGAGTTGGTGAGGCTTGGCATGTTCGATCCCTTGCGCGTGGCGAGGACGAAAAGCTACCTCAATCCCACTGCTTAGACTGATCACGACGCGGTCTCTAACGCGATCGTAACGTGCATCCGTTGCGATCGAAGTATTTCGCAGCCGGTCGCCGGCTTGCTGATTTGCAGCTATAAACTCGTCTTTACGGACTCCCATGAATTTTGCTCCACTCCGCACAAAGGAAAGTCAAAACCTCGGTCAACGCGCCTTTGACCTTTCCAAGTTCCTTCAGCGAGAAACCTTAGTTCTCGCGCATTTCCGGCGGCCCGAAGGGACAGTGAAGATCGAATACCGCCTCACTGCCGTTCCCAATTACATGCACATGGGCGGGCGATGATCATTCGGATAGACAATCACCCTGAGCCCGTCGATTCTCTTGATAGTTGGCATTATAGCAGAAAACCCAATCAGGTTGGGTTTATGACTCTGCCGTTCACGGTAGCCGAAACCGCGTAACTTCCGACCAAACAAATTACTCCCCTTAACTTCCGAACCAACGCGCCAGATGGCTCTTCCCTTACGCCGTTCGATCCAGCTTCTTCCACAGGCAGGCGCCCTTGGCGGTTTTGTCGATGTCCTCGAGTTGCTCCTCGTGGGCGGCAAGTTCCTCGGGCGCGGCACGCAGCACGATCAAGTCCAGTTTCTCGTCGGAAAACGCGCCATCCAGTGCGGGCGAGGACGACTCGCCGATGTCCATCAGCAGGCTGTCCTGACCCCGGGTCATTGCCAGAAAGACTTCGGCCAGCAGTCGCGCGTCCAGCAGTGCGCCGTGCAGCGACCGTGCAGAATTGTCGATCTGGTAGCGCTCGCAGAGCGCGTCCAGCGAATTGCGCTTGCCGGGATGCAGGCCTTTGGCCATCTTCAGCGTGTCGGTGACCAACGGGCAAAAGTGGGCGATCGGTTGAAGTTCGAGCAGCGCCAGTTCGTGATCGAGGAAGCCCACGTCGAACGGTGCGTTGTGGATGATCAACTCGGCCCCGGATACGAATTCGAGAAAGTCCTTCACCACCTCGCGCATCTTTGGTTTGTCCTGAAGAAAGTCTCCGGTGATCCCGTGCACTTCGATTGCCCCGGCTTCGATCTCCCGCTCAGGATTCACGTACTGGTGATAATGCCGGTCGGTGAAGCGGCGATTGACGATCTCCACCGCTGCAATTTCGATGACGCGATGCCCGAGCGAAGGATCCAGGCCCGTAGTCTCGGTATCGAGGATGATTTGGCGCATGAAATTCAGGGATGAGGGATGAGGGGCGAGGGGCGAGGGAAGAGGGAAAGCAAGGATGAAGGCGGAAGGATGAAGGATGAAGTAGCTTCAAAAGCTCCTGACTCTCCCTCGTCCCTCATCCCTCGCCCCTCATCCCTCAGCGTAGCTCCGCGGCGACGCCGCGGTTCGCGAGCTCATCGGCGCGCTCGTTGCCGGGATTGCCGTCATGCCCGCGCACCCATATCCACTCGACGTCGTGCTTCAGGACCAGTTCGTCCAGTTTCTTCCAGAGATCGACGTTCTTGACCGGTTTCCTGTCCGCGGTGCGCCAGCCGCGTTTTTTCCAGTCGTGTATCCAGGTGGAGATGCCGCTATGCACGTATTGCGAATCGGTGTGCAGGCGAACCCTGCAACGCCGCTTCAGCGATGCCAGCGCCTCGATCACGGCGGTCAACTCCATTCGGTTGTTGGTCGTCTCGGGCTCGCCGCCGATCAACTCCTTCTGGTGATCGCCCCACTTCAGCCAGACACCCCACCCGCCCGGTCCGGGATTGCCTTTACACGCACCGTCGGTGTAAACGTCGACCATGTCGCTCATTGCGGGTCGCCGGCCATGTGATTGGTTCGCGCCGCCATCGCGTCGTCATGGCCGTTGGTCTTGTGCGGTACGGCGGCCAACGCTTTTTTCTTCACCTCCGCGGACTTCCATTTCGGCGTGATGATGCGCATTCCCTGCACGCGCTTTATGCCGTGCAGGAAATAGATCCCACCTGCGAACGGCCACCAGCGGTCCCCCGCCGCTTCCATGAAGTGAAAACGACGAAACCATTTCTCGGTGGTGATAGGCGGCGCATAGCAGCACATGCGCCCGCCCGCGAGCTCGAAACCCAAAAGCGCCATCCAGTCCTTGATCCGCGGCAGATTGATGAACTGGCCCCTCCACGGATAAACGCCGTCACTGCGGTTCGCCAGGCGCCGCGCACCCCACAGGCTCCACGGATTGAATCCGGACAGGACCACATGCCCTTCGGGCATGAGGATGCGCGAGACTTCGCGCAGCATCTGATGAGGATTGCTGCTGAATTCGAGCGCGTGCGGCAGCACCACGAGATCGGCTACTGCCGACTGGATCGGCAGCGCGCACAGATCTGCCTGCAATCGCACCGGCCCGTCCATGCCAGTCACCCAACGATACGGCATCCGGTTGGCGCGCAGGAAATCGAAATCCGGCAGCCCGAGCTGGAACGCGTTGAATCCGAACAGGTCGGCCAGCTCCTCGTCGAAATAGCGCAGTTCGGCTTCGAGCAGGTGCGCACCGAGCGGTGTGGACAACCATGCGGACAG
The DNA here is from genome assembly GCA_031406075.1 of Betaproteobacteria bacterium. Taxonomy (GTDB): domain Bacteria; phylum Pseudomonadota; class Gammaproteobacteria; order Burkholderiales; family JACQAP01; genus JACQAP01. The sequence goes on along the minus strand of JANOGP010000310.1, from coordinate 9,300 downwards.
GCTGGAGGATTCAGGCTGGATTGACATTCAGTGCCGGGCCAAGAAAGATACAGCCATGGAAAAGACCACCATCGCTCCAATCCGTGCGTTCAAGGACAATTACATCTGGTGCATGCAACGCGGCACCAATGCCGCAGTCGTGGATCCCGGCGATGCCGGACCGGTATTCGATTACCTGCATGCCGAGGGTCTGCAACTTGCCGCGATCCTGAATACCCATCACCACGCGGATCATGTAGGAGGCAACGCCGATCTGCTGTCGAAGTATAACGTACCGGTATTCGGACCGGCTCGCGAGCACATTCCGGGCGTCACGCGAAAGCTCGTGGAAGGCGACGAAATTGAAGTTCCGGGCATCGGCGCGCGGATGCGCATACTCGACATTCCGGCCCATACCGCGGGCCACATTGCCTTTTTCGGCGATGGAGTGTTGTTCTGCGGAGACACACTGTTCTCATGCGGCTGCGGGCGCCTGTTCGAAGGCACACCGGCGCAAATGCACGCGTCGCTGGGCAAACTGGCCGATCTCCCTGCGGAAACGCAGGTCTATTGCGGACACGAGTACACGCTTGCCAATCTGCGCTTTGCCGATGCCGCCGAACCGGATAATCCTGCGCTCTCGAAACGTCGTCTCGCCGCGCGCGCGGCGCTCGATCGCGGCAAGCCCACCCTGCCCTCGACCATCGGAGTGGAGCGCGCCACCAATCCTTTTCTGCGCGTCGGCGAGCCGACCCTGATTACTTCGGCCAGCCGCTTTGCGGGACGCACACTCACAACCCCGGTCGAGGTATTTGCAGCGCTACGAAAATGGAAGGACGGGTTCTGAATTCAGGTCCGAGGGTCGAGGGCCGAGGGGCGAGAAAATGCAAGAGGCCATTCAGCAAGCTTTATTGTGATTGTTTACTCGTACCTCGTACCTCGAACCTCGGCCCTCGAACCTGATTTTGGCCTTGCGCTGCCGGAGTCTGTTCGTTAGCATAGGACCTTGATTTCATTAAGAACGGATGGGGATGACGATATCACGCTCGCTCTGGACCGGCATGTTCGCTTCTCTGGTCGCATTTCCGGTCTTCGCCTTGGAAGAACCCGTCTCACCAAATCCATCCGTTTCGGATGAACCACTGGAATATTTCTCACCGGTAACCCACCAAAAAGTCCTGGCGGCGACGCCCGCTAATAGCCTGCAATCTGATTTTCCGGTCGAAGTGCAGACCGGATACCTGATGGTACCGGCGCCGCAGACTGCGGCAAGCCTTTGGGAGCGCATACGCTCCGGATTCGCAATGCCCGAAATCGAAAGCGCGCTGGTCGCCAGGCATGAAGCCTGGTATCTGAACCATCCGGACTACACCCAGCGTATGATCGAGCGCAGCCGCCTTTACCTCTACTACATTGTCGAGGAGGTGGAGAAGCGCGGCATGCCCATGGAGGTCGCGCTGCTGCCGATGATCGAGAGCGGTTTCAATCCCGGCGCCTATTCGCGTGCGCACGCGGCCGGTATCTGGCAGTTCATCCCCTCGACCGGGCGGCGTTACGGACTGCAACAGAACTGGTGGTACGATGGCCGGCGCGACGTGCTCGCAGCCACGATAGCCGCGCTCGACTACCTGCAGCAGTTGCACGCGCAGTTCGACGACTGGTCTCTGGCACTGGCCGCGTATAACTGGGGCGAGAACGGCGTTGCTCGGGCAATTGCCCAGAACCGGGCAAAACGCAAGCCGACAGACTATCGCAGCCTGCGCATGCCGCGCGAGACCCGCAACTACCTTCCCAAGCTGCAGGCGGTCAAGAATATCGTCGCCAATCCCGAGGGAGTCGGATTCCCGCTCGAGGACATTCCCGATCAGCCCTACTTCACCACGGTCACAACACCCGAGCACATCGACATGCAAGTAGCCGCCCGGCTCGCGGAAATGTCCGAGGATGATTTCAGGTCGCTCAACCCCGGGCACTCACGGCCGGTGATCACGTCGAACGGATCGCGCACGCTGCTGCTGCCGATCGACAAGGCCGGAATCTTCAACGCCAATCTGAAAGACTACGACCAGCCGCTGGTGTCGTGGCAGACCTACACCCTGAAAGAGCACGAGACCCTGGCGCAGGTAGCCGAACAATTCGGAATCAGCACCGCGCAATTAAAAGAGATCAACAGCATCAACCGCCATTTGACGGTTCCCGCCGGGCGCACGCTGCTGGTGCCGATGAACAAGGAAACGGAATCCTCAAATCTCACTGATACCTGGGATAACCCGGAATTCCTGGCACCCGACGACTATTACATGAGCCGGATGGTGTATCGGGTGAAAAGCGGCGACAGCCTGTATTCGATCGCCCGGGCGAACCGGGTCAGCGTGGCCGCGCTCAAGGACTGGAACCGTCTGCGCAGCAACCACATCCGCCCGGGCCAGCGCCTGGTCGTCTACAGCAATCCTCGCACCGGACGGCGCTAGCCGCGCTGTTGAACGCCCGGGGTCAAAAACACAGACGCACCACGAAGGCACAAAGACACGAAGAAAAGCTAAAAAAGAATGCGTGTGTAAAAAGCGCCCATTGGCGGATGTTCCAACAAAGTCCAAATTGGCGCGCGAGGATCACGAACGGTCACTTCGCTTTTATCCCTACCCAGTCTAAGGATTCCTGTTTTTCTTCGTGTCTTCGTGGTGAGATTTTCGATTTTGTCTTTATGGACCGTTTAGCAAACTTCTTCTATTTGTATAGATGGCAGCGCGTCGTGTGCGTTGCCGAGAGTGTGCTGGTTTCCGGATAGACCTGCCGGCATTCCGGCATCGCCTGTGGGCAGCGCGGGTGGAAATGACAACCCGAAGGAGGATTGATCGGCGAAGGCAGATCGCCCTGCAGCCGGATGATTTCGCGCCGGGTTGCGGGGTCAACCGTCGGCACCGCCGACAATAGCGCCCTGGTATAAGGATGCTTCGGGTTGCCGAGTACGTCATCCACCGCCCCCTGCTCGACAATGCGGCCCAGGTACATCACCGCGACTTCGTGGGCGAGATACTCGACCACCGACATGTTGTGCGTGATGAACAGATAGGCGATTCCAAGGCGATCCTGGAGATCTTTCAGCAGATTCAGAATCTGCGCCTGCACCGAAACGTCGAGCGCGCTGGTGGGCTCGTCACAGACGATCAGTTGCGGCTCGACTGCCAGCGCCCGGGCGATGGCGATGCGCTGGCGCTGCCCGCCGGAAAACTCGTGCGGATAACGGTACTTCATCTCCCGGGAAAGGCCGACCTGCCCCAGCAGAGCGTCTATCCGGTTCGCGCGTGCATGCGCGTCACCGCCCACGCCCTGCGCCGCCATCCCCTCTTCGACGATATCCATGATGCGCATGCGCGGATTGAGTGAGCTGTAGGGATCCTGGAAGATGATCTGCAAGTCTTTGCGGCGCATGCGCAGCTCACGCGCCGGCAGCGATGCCAGGTTCACCCCGCCGAAACGCACGCTTCCGCCGGACGGCGGCAACAGCCGGAGAATTCCTTTACCGACGGTGGTCTTGCCGCAGCCGGACTCGCCGACCAGCGCCAGCGTGCGTCCAGCCCGGATCGACAGCGACACGCCGTCAACGGCTTTCACGTGACCGACGACGCGCTTGAACAATCCCTTGCGTATTGGGAAGTGGACTTTCAGATCGACCACTTCGAGCAGATTGCTCGCCATGGTCGAGGACAGGAGCGAGGGATGAGGGACGAGGGACGAGGGCGGCGTATCCAAGGATGAAGGATGAGGGTTGAAGGATGAAGTAAGTTCAATGGCTTCTGACCCTCCCTCATCCTTCATCCTTCCGCCTTCCTCCTTGCTTTCCCTCGCCCCTCGTCCCTCGCCCCTCGCCCCTACCTCATACAAATGGCATCTCGCTCCATGCCCTTCCGCGATATGCGCCCATGCCGGAACCGCTTCGCGGCAACGATCCCATGCATGGTCGCAACGGTCGGCGAAACGGCAACCGTGGAATTCGCCGGCGAGCGACGGCACCATGCCGCGGATCACCGCCAGCGATTTGTCCCTGGCCTGACGGTTCGGCACCGAGGCGAACAGCTTGCGCGAATAGGGATGCGAGGGGTTGCGGAAAAAAGCTTCGCGCGGCGCCATCTCGACAATTTCGCCTGCGTACATCACGGCCACGTGGTGCGCCATTTCCGCCACTACGCCGAGATCGTGTGTGATCAGCAGCATGGACATGCCCATGCGCAGCTGCAAGCTGCGCAGCAACTCAAGTACCTGCGCCTGAATGGTGACATCCAGCGCGGTGGTCGGTTCATCCGCGATCAGCAGGCTGGGCTCACAGCCCAGCGCTATCGCAATCATCACCCGCTGTTTCATACCACCGGAAAGCTGGAACGGATACTCGTGGACACGTCCGGCCGGATCCGGGATACCGACTGCATTCAGCAGTTCGATCACCCGGGCTTTCACCTCGCCCCCGCGCAATGCAGTATGGCGCTCCAAAACCTCGGCAATCTGCGCACCCACGGTCATCACCGGATTCAGGCTCGCGCCGGGTTCTTGAAAAATCATACCGATTCTTCGTCCCCGCACCTGCCTCATTGCGACTTCAGGAAGCTGCAACAGATCCTCCCCGTCAAGGCGTATTGCGCCAGACACAATGCGGCCGGCGTCCGGCAGCAGCCGCGTGATCGACAACGCCGTCATCGACTTGCCACAGCCCGATTCGCCCAAAAGTGCAAAGGTCTCGCCGCGTTCGATCGTGAAGGAAAGCCCATCGACAGCCCGCACCATGCCCTCGTTGGCGGCCAGCCAAGTTGACAGGTTCTCGACCTCGAGCAAGGCGTTGGTCATGGCGGGCTATTTTTTCATCGCCGCGGAAAGACGCTTGGAAAAGAATGCCGGGGTCGCCAACCTCCCCCGGATGCGCGGATCGAAGGCATCGCGCACCGCGTCGGCGAACAGATTGGCGGACAGCACCAGCATCAGCATGAACACGAACGCCGCCGCCAGCGACCACCACACCATGGGTTCGCGCGCCATCTCCAGGCGGGCGGAATTGATCATGGTGCCGAAACTGATCATGGTCGGATCCACGCCTACGCCTACGTACGACAGCACCGCCTCCGCCAGCACCAGGCCGCTGAAATCCATGACCACTGCAATCAGCACGATATGCATCACGTTGGGCAGGATGTGCCGGGTGATGATGCGAAAACCGGAAACGCCGAAAGCCTGCGCCGCCTGGATGTATTCCGTCTCGCGCAGCTTCAACGACTCGCCGCGCAGAAGCCGGCACAATCCGGTCCAGCTGGTCACGCCGAGAATCAGGCAAAGGACCAGTAATTTTGCATCGGCCCGCTGCTGCACCGTCTCGAACAGTTCTGCGTGCTTGTCCATGAGAACCTGAAGCATCAGCACCGATGCCGCTATGAGGAGGATGCCAGGAATGGAATTGAGCGTGGTGTAAACGTACTGGATGACGTCGTCCACCCACCCGCGCAGGTAACCGGCCATGATGCCGAGCAGCAGGGCGAACGGCAGCATCACCATCGTCGTCAGGGTGCCGATTACAAGCCCGGTGCGGATGCTCTTGAGTGCCTGGTAGAAGACGTCTTGCCCAACCTTGTCGGTGCCCAGCACGTGATACTTCGCCGAAAGCAGCAGCATCGGCGCCAGTACCAAGAGCAGCAGGCCCGCGGTGACGAGCATTTCCCGCCACGGCATCGCGCTCTCGCCATACCAGATCCGCCGCCAGGTGTCCGCAATGCTGCGGTTGTCTCGCTGCGACTGCCCGACGATCACCATCAGCACCAGAAGAATCCAGGCCAATATCGCGCTCGCCACACCGGCAATCGCGCGCTTCGCCACGTCCCATGTCCATTCGGTTTCGGGATCGCCGAGATGAGCGCCGCCGTAAGCCAGCCGGGGGAAAAATCGCGCTTGCCTGCCATCCGGCAATTCCGTTGTCTCCCTGGCGAACAAGTGTGTCGCCAGCGGCGCGGAGTAAGTTTTCTCGGGCCTGGTGCGCAGGTGGGTCGCCGCCACGTCGAACAGCGACAGCATCTCGACGGAGTAGCTGGCTTTGCCGCCAGTGCTGCCGCCCGACAATAGTGGCCGAAAGTGCAGTGAATCCAGCAGCCCGACCGCGACGAATACTGCCAGGACCACGGCCGCGACCATGCCACTGCGGCTGTGCGCCACTTTTCTCCAAGGCGCCAGCAAATGCTCGTGACGGCGCACATGCCAGGCGAAAACCAGAATCACCGCGACCAGCAGGAATACCAACGCATCGGTCCACAGCACCACCGGCCTGATCGGCAGGAGATCCATCATTGCAGCCTCACCCTCGGATCGGCAATCGTGTAGGAAATGTCGGTGAGAATCAGGCCGATGATGTAAAGCACCGAACCGAGAAACACCATTGCCCGCACCACCGCAAAATCCTGGTTGTTGATCGCATCGATGGTGTAGCTGCCCAGTCCGGGAATGGCGAAAAAAGACTCGGTAATCAGGCTGCCGAGAAACAACAGCGGGATCGCCACAACCGCCCCGGTGAGAATCGGGATCATCGCGTTGTGCAGAACGTGCTTGAACAGCACGCGCAGTTCCGATAACCCCTTGGCGCGAGCGGTGCGCACGTAGTCGCGATTGATCTCTTCGAGAAAGATGGTGCGGTACCAGCGCGCGCTCGCCCCCACGCCGGCGATGATGCCGATGACCACCGGCAGCACCAGAAATTTCCACGCGGTGAGGCCCTCGCCGTATCCGGAAATCGGCACCAGGTTCCACAACTTGCTGATAAGGTACTGCCCGCCGATGATGTAGAACAGCCCCGAGATCGACATGGCCACCACGCAAAGAATCACGCCGGCGAAGTCGATGTAGCCGCCGCGAAAAAACGCCATCAGCAGCGCCAGCGTAATATAGGTCAGCATGCCGACCACGAAAACCGGCAGCGCGATCGCGAAACTGGGCCACATGCGGCTTCGGATCTCATGGCCGATGTCGCGGCCATCGGCCTCGGCGCGCCCAAAATCGAAGGCGAACATCTTCACCGACTTGGTGAAGAAAATGGTGTCGGTGACCTTGCCGATGCCCTGCGCCGTCGAGTTGACGAACAGCGGCCGGTCGTAGCCGCGCTCCTCCTTCCATTTGCGCACGGATTCCTCGGTCACGCGCTTCTGCCCGAGTTGCATCCGCGCCATGTCATCCGGTGTGTTGACGAAGAAGAACAGCCCGAAGGTGATCACGTTGACCCCGAGCAGGATGGGGATGGCGTAAAGAACGCGGCGGATGAGGTAGTTGATCATGTGCCTATAGGGCGGCCAATTTGCCTCCGGCACGCTCGCGTCTCCGGTACGAGAGCACCGCGGGGATCAGCGCGAGCACCAATGCCGCGAGTGCGGCAAGCAACAGCCAGATCACAGGCGAGTTCCACTGCGCGCGCATTGCTTCGCGCAGATGCGCGTCGATGCGTTGATATTTGAGGTTGTTGTTGGCCATCTTGTTGGGCTTGCGGTTAAACACCCAGGCGTGCGCGAGCGTGAAGTCCTGCGGATGCAGCCCCCATGCCCAGGGGGCGTCGAAACGCAGTATCTCGATCATGCGGTCGATGAGGGCCTGGCGCTCGCGTCCGTTGTCCATCGCGCGCACCCGTTCGAACAGGCGGTCGTACTCCGCATTCGTGTAGTTGGCGGCGTTCTCGCCGTTCTTGAGCGCGCGGCTCTGCGGCCCGTGGAACATGAACAGGAAATTCTCCGGATCCGGATAATCGGCATTCCAGCCGAAGAAAAACAACTGCGCCGTGCCCTTGCGCACCTTTTCCTGGAAGCGGTTGAAATCGGTGCTGCGCACCACCAATTGCAGATTGATTTTGGCGAACTGCTTCACCAACCAGTCGGCGCGCGACTTGCCCTCCGCACCGACCATTGTGCCGTCGAAATAGATCACCAGTGGCTTACCGCTCGAGGCTTCGCGTCCGTTCGGGTAGCCTGCTTCGGCGAGCAGCTGCTGTGCGTAGGCGACGGGCTTGCGCTTCGGTCTGCCGTCCACCCAGTCGTAGACGTATGAGTTCATCCCTTCGCGCCCGTCCCGGTAACCGAATATGCCCGGCGGTATCGGTCCTTGCGCCGCCACGCCGCGCCCGTTACGGAAGATCGAGATCATTTCCTCGAAGTCCAGCGCAACGGAAATGGCATGACGCAGCTTGCGCGCGCGCTCCGATCTGCCGCCGACCACAGGGTCGAGCATGTTGAAACCCATGTACATGGTGGAGGTCGCGACCGAGGTCTGCAGCGCGATTCCGCGCTTTTGGATGTCCTCTGTCAGCGCGATATCTCCGGCACCCGTGAACTGCACCACCTGGTCGAAGGTGTCCGATGAAATTCCGGAAAAATCATAGTAACCCTGCAGAAACTTGTTCCAGTAGGGAATGCTTTCCTTTTCCAGGCTGAATATCACCTTGTCGATGAACGGCATCGGTTTGCCGGCATCGCCGAGCAGCCCGGCTTCGGCATCGCCCGTCTCGCCGTCCACAGGATACGGTTCTCCGGCAAAATTGGGATTGCGCTCCATCACCATCATCCGGTTCGGATCGTTGACCGTGAGCATGTACGGGCCGGTGCCGACCGGGTACCAATCGAGCGTGAGGTTTTTGCCTTCGGTCATGCCCGATTGCGAGTAGAAGCGATGCGCCTCTTCCGGGACCGGCGCAAAGAACGGCATGGCCAGCCAGTAAACGAACTGCGGGTACTTGCCACGGAGTTTGATGCGGTAGGTGTAGCGATCCAGGGTACGGGCGCCCTCGAGAGGAAACTTTTTGAGGTCGAGATAGGTGCCGGCGGGCAGGTGCTTTGCTGCTTCCTGCATTTGCTGCCCGAATTCCTTCAGTCCGACGATGTACTCTCCCATCAGTCCGAAGATCGGCGAATGCAGCCCGGGGTGCGCAAGCCGACGGATCTGAAACACGTAGTCCTCGGCGACCAGCTCGCGCGTGCCGGCGTGCCGGAAATCGCGCAGCTCGAATATGTTTTTCAGTCGAAGTCTTGTCCCGCGCAGGCGTTGAGTTCGACGGTCGTGACGGCGTTGGCGCAGTCGACTTTGTCTTCGGCTGAGGCCGGGTTTAACGCCAGCACGCACACGGCGAAAACAAGCGAGAGGCATGATGTGCGGCGCATGGTGCGATTCCCCGGAGCATTGTTTCTGTCAGGCGTCAGCAGCGCGCGAGCGCCTATCGAGTTTGGTCTCAAGATGATGCGATTCGAAGCGGAAGTGGGCTTTCAACGCCTCATATTGGCGGCGGGCGGCGGCGCAATCCACATCGCCCGAGCGGAC